>CALDYR010000016.1 GCA_937944405.1 uncultured Pirellulaceae bacterium | reverse complement strand
TGCGTCGCGAAATAGGTCATCGAAGTCAGCGATGCGATCGGTGCGTAGATCTTGGACTGAAAGGTCCCCCCAACGGCTTCTTTAAGAATCTTTTGATGTTCGGCAATGTTGACGCGCGTCGGAAAGTCGGACGAGTAAACGATGTAGTCGATATTTTCGTTTATCCTTCGCGCGACCATCTCCCGTAAAACCGGTTCGAGGATCTCTCTCCGAAAATCAGCCAACGTGATGATCTCGCGCTTGGTGACCCCCGAAAGATAGATCACGTGACTCGCTGGAATCTTCCGCATCGCGATATAGTGGTTGGCGATCACGCGCGAAGATCGAGATTCGCCATTGACCACCAAAAACAAATTTTCGGGCCCCCCGCCGGCGAACACCGAACCGCAAAATCCGCAGGTCAATGCCCATCCGATCAGCGCCAGCATTAAAAATGCACTACGTCCGTCGGGCAACGCACGGGTTTTCTTTCCACTATTCATTGCGATTTACTCAGAGATTGTTTTGACAAAAATTTGTCTAATGGACTTGCTGCCAACGCAAACGCTGGCAGCCATTTTTCGGTCACCGTTGTTCGAAAGTTGCAGCAATCGGTTGTGGGGCGATTGGCCCTGCTGAGGCGTTTGAGGCGAGGTGTTTGAGGGACATCCCGGCGTCGAAACTCGGTAAGGCAGGCTAACAAAATTTCGCCGCCTGAGAAACGAACAAACGCATAATAGTTTTTGCGTCACAAAATTTTAAACCACCCCAGCCTCACAGCCTATGCAAACATAAAACTTTAAAGTCTCTAAAACAGGCTCTTTCAGAATGCCAGCGTCGAAATCGTAGTAGGATTTGCCAGAATTACCGCTGGCAGTGTTGACGGGAATTCGGGCGGCCCCCATTCCATCGACTGCAAAAGGCAAACTTTGGGCGCACTCGGTGCCGCAAAGCTCCAGCAAGAACTTTAAAACACAGCCATTCGAAACAATCTAACGCAGGTCAAATCAACCGGCGTCAAAAACAAACCGCCCGCGCCTTGCAAACCAACGCCCTTGGAGCTACCTACGACTGAGCCCGACGCGCTGACGGGCGCTCAGACACGCATCGCCGGCGACTTCGAAATCTGCGCAGTTCTTGGGACGGGTGTCATAATGACGACAGCGAAAAAGGTCTGCCGCGCCATTTCCTTGAAGTGCAACGCAGGCACCATCGGGGCGCGGTAAGAACATCTCGCCGTCATCCCGCAACTGTACCAATTGCGGGTGCAACTTCGAAAAAGGGTCATCCGCAGATACCGTCACAAGATCAAATCCTTGCCGACAACAGGCGCCACACCAACCGCAATCGTCGATCGAAAGCTTCCGCTCCCATCGCTCGCAGGCTTGTTCGCCGCTGCCGACGGTGGGCGTTGGTTCTTCCGAAGATTGATGCTGACGACAGAACAAACCAGAGCCCCCCTGCGCCGCCCAAGCACAATCTCCGCAACGCAAGCCTTCCTCTTGAGCCACCAGCCCACCGAGCCGGTGCCGTGGCCGCGTGAGCTCCCAGAGCACCGTGGGTTGGGCCGATCCCCGCACCGCGTCGGCGATCGTTGCGGTGGCCTCAAGGGCTTTTTTTAAAACTGGGCCAAAGGGTTTCAGCCTTGCCAAATGCGCCCCCGATTGGGCAATCGCAATCGCTGGATCATCACCGTCTCTTAACGGATCCTCAGGCAGCGCATCCCAATAGGGCCGCCAGTCGGTGGTCACCGCCATCAACCCCCGCAATCCATAGGGGTGCGACAGCGCCGCCTGTAGACGGTGGGCCGCGTACTCATAAACTAAGTCGGAATCGTCGATGTTCGAAAGCCCCCAGTCCTCAAGGTATCTAGCTTCTCGTCCTGCCACCAACCAATGGCAAATCTCATGAAAGATCATTTGTGCCAAGCAATCGTCAGCATCGAACTCTTCAGCGACGGCGATCGTCAAGGTTCCTTTGCCGTCATAGGCGGCAAACGCATCGGCCGAGCGATGGACTTTCAGTTCCAAATCTGCCGCAGCGCCAATCCAAACAAGATCGACTGGATCTTCATAACGATGCACAACCTGGCGGGTGAACATAAATTTCCTATCGGTAAAAGGTTTCCACACGCTTTCAACACGCGGGCCTATGCTGCGCTATGTCGACGATATTTGAAGAAGATCGCCGACACCAAAGAACAGCCCTGAAAAAACAGCGATTAAACAGCTTTTGGTGACAGCCGTCAGATCGTACTGGGGATCGCCAAAATTCCAAGCTGATACATTAAAATGAATTCTGGTGAACCCCACCACAGGATTGCCGAGTATTCATTTTCGTGTAGCTCGATTCACCAGAATTCAAGCCGGTCGTAGAAAACCACGACAACCGCGCTTGGTTCCAGAATGGCGTGACTGCGAGCCCGTTTAAGAAGGGGAAAAGACAGAGCGCGGCGGCCCGGACCTGATCGCCCCGGATTCGTGTTCCAGAGACTGGACGCGGAGCACGAAATTCACTTGTGCTTGTACTCACAAGAATCGGCACTGAAGTGTGGCGCTACCACGGTTTGAGCTCATGAAAATGGGAGGCTATTTCATGCCCAAACCTTTGCCGGGAAACGGAATCAAAAAAAACGAGCAAGCGGGACCGGTGAATGCCCACGCTTGCGCGCGATCGTCACTGTCGCAAAAACAGTGCTTTTTAATACATCATTGGTTTCTTACGCGAAATTAAATCCAGATCCCAATGAGAAACCGAAATCTGAAAACAGTTGGTCTAGGTTCGAAGGATTCAAACCTAAAGAGTCAAAACCATCAGAGTCAAAACCATCAGAAGCAAAACCAGGATCAGACGAATTGGAATCGAATCCATCGGCAGTGAGTTCTAGTCCTTCGCCAGCGGTTTGCGAGCCCGCGAGGCCTAACTCCAATTGGACTTCGGCAATCGAATCACCCAAATCTAAACCGGTGATGGGGCCAGAAGTTTGTTGCCCGGCGAGTTGGTCAAAATTGAATCCACCAAAAGAGCTTGAATCAAACCCTGCGAAGCCGTTGCCAACGTCAACACCACCACTGTTAACGGAAAAAGTAAAGTCCCCAAAATCGCGATTGAAGAAGTCATTTAGATCGAACACTCCAACGCTGCCGGCCAAATCGCCACCGGCTTCAGGCAAAGCATCGAATCCATCAAAGCCACCTTGGTCAATCGGGCCTTGGTCAAAGCCGCCTTGGTTGATGCCAGCGCCGTCAAACCCTGCATCGCCGTTGCCAACTTCAACAACACCGTCAGTAGGAGAAACACCAGCGTCAAACAAATTCCCATTGAAGAAGTCATTTAGATCGAACTCCCCAACGCCGCCGCCGGCCAAATCGCCACCGGCTTCTGGCAAAGCATCGAATCCATCAAAGCCACCTTGGTCAATCGGGCCTTGGTCAAAGCCGCCTTGGTTGATGCCAGCGCCGTCAAACCCTGCATCGCCGTTGCCAACTTCAACAACACCGTCAGTAGGAGAGACACCAGCGTCAAACAAATTCCCATTGAAGAGGTCATTTAGATCGAACTCCCCAACGCCGCTGCCGGCCAAATCGCCACCGGCTTCAGGCAAAGCATCGAATCCACCAAAGCCACCTTGGTCAATCGGGCCTTGATCAAAGCCGCCTTGGTCGATGCCGCTGCCGTCAAAACCTTCAGTACCGCCGCCGAAATCGCCGCCGACATCGAAGCCGCCATTAGCGCCATCAAAGCCATCGACGTTGAAGCCTTCACCGCCACCGAGTCCCGTTGGTAGCTCACCAGACTGAGGCGTAACCAAAAGCGCGTAGTCTCCTGTTTGCCCTTGGTCTGCGTTGATTGCTACGAAGTACGTTTCTCCTTGGGTAGTGGACAAATCAAGTCCAACTTCCGAATTAGTTTTACCGAATGCAACTTCTTCACCGTTGGCGTCATACACGGTTACCGACAAATTGAAATTAGAGTCGCGCTGCGCTTCTCCGGCGGAAATGGCGTACTCGCCGTCCGCTTGAGCAACAAATTGAAATACATCTCGGTCTCCGTCAGTTTCAAGGCTGCCCCTAACGATGGCAGCGCTATTAGAAAAATCTAATTCCGTCGCATCGGATCCAACTTCGTCACTGTGTTGATCGACAGGTTCGCCGACCTCAAATGAAGCCGTCAGTTGAAACTGAGCCGAAACGCCGTCAACTGAGCTGACACCAAGGGCGTATACCGAACCGCTGGTAACATCAAAAGTAAGTTTACTGAAAGCTCCATCAGAATTCGACGACGATGGCTCAACAGCGTTACCTTCGGCGTCGGTTAATTCAATTGCCAGTGCGCCATCCACAAGGTCGGTACTAACGATGACTTCCACCTGTCCATCGTCCACCGCGAAAAACGAATAGGAAGCAGAACCGTTTTCAGCGTCCAGTTCACCGAAGACTCCATCGGCGCCATCCGAAAGGTCCAGTGAACCTCCTTCCAACGGCACAACGCCCGGCGTTGCCGAAGGGTTCCCGTCTGAAGCGGTAGAACCGGGAGCGAAGAAATCTCCAAAATCAGCCGCTGACGGGTTCGTCGCTAGTTCTTCGTTAACGCCTACTTCGTTAACGTCTACTTCATTAACGCCTAATTCTGAATCAACAGAAACTTCGACCTGAGCGCTGGTCGAAGTTGAATCGCCGGCGGTGTCAATTTCCCCAATTGACAGCCCCAAATCCGCAGCCAGCAATTTTCTGGATTCTAATGTTTGGAATGCCAAACGGTTATTACTTTTATTGGTTCTTTTCTTTCTCATACTACTCTCTTTGTCAAAATGGCAATTAGGATTTCCAAACTCTTTCGAGCCCCCTTGACCAGCCTCCAAAGCAGGGCTTATGCCAATGGGCGCGAACTCACCCGGTTAGCCACGCCAGGCCGTGCTTTCCCGAGATATATGAGAAATCCGGCGGCGCCCCGTTGGTGCAAGCACTTCACTTTATCGATCCGGAAATCTGTTGCGCAAACTTTCAATGCGCAAATAAAAACTACAGCACTGCTTCGAAACACTTGAAAAACAAGGTGTTGATTTGAAATCTGGTGTTGTGTTAAGCTATTGGAATCGCAAAACAAAAGAGTATGTATTTTTTTTAAGCGCGGTTCGATGCCCGTTTGAAATTAACCACTGAGTTATTGGACCCGACGACCGAACAAGATGCTGAACACCGCAAGTTTGATTTTCCTCAACGGCGCCGACCCTGGCCGATCAATCACAATCGATTCGGCCGCACAGATCGGGCGCGGCATGGAGTGCGAGGTCCGTTTAGAAGACGACCAAGCCTCGCGCGTGCACGCCACTCTGGTCCACCAAAACGATTCCTGGTTTGTAGAGGACTGTAACAGTCTCAACGGGACGCAGGTAAACTCCAGCCCGATGGATCGCAAGGCGCTCCAACCGGGAGATTTGATTCGGATCGGCGAAACGATGATGCTGTTTTGTGTCGATGCCGACCAACAGATCGAACGTCAGGTCAGTGCACTGGGTGATCAGACGCGCGTCAGGCGGATCATCGGCGTCGAGAAACGACGCATCGCAGATGATCCGATTGGATCGGATTCAACCTCCGGCCCCATTCGCAAATTATCCTGTCTTTATCGTTTGTCGAAACAAATTTATCAGGCAAGCGACCACGATGCGCTGTTACGTTTTGCGATAACATCGATTCAACAAGTCCTTGGCGCCAAAGAAGCGCGTGTTTGTTTGCGTACCCCTGCCGGTCGGTTCAAAGTTTATTCGACCCTCGCCCAAGACACCACGACCAACGACCAATTGCATGTACTCGCCCGCTGGGTGGTCGAAAAAGACGAAGCGCTATTGCTTGATTTAAACGAAAACGTTTCCTGGCGTAGCCCAGACGAGTCCATCGAAAAAGGGACCTGTCTAGCCGTTCCGATCAACGGTTCGACAACGCCCATTGGCGCGATTGAATGCTTTCAACCTGAAGAAGATCGCGCCTTCAGTGTCCCGGATCTGGAGTTCCTGATCTCGGTTGGACAGCACCTTGGAATGGCGATCGAAAATCTCAAACAACGTCAACGGATCGATTTAGCCAATAAAAACCTACGCAGACGCCTGGGCCACTCCCGACAAAAGCTTACCGGGGAGTCTCAGGAGATGGTCAAACTGCGAACGCAAATTTCTCGGGTCGGGCAGACCGACATTACGGTGCTGGTGTTGGGTGAAAGCGGAACGGGAAAAGAAGTCGTTTCGCAAATGGTTCACGAACTCAGCGGTCGCAAAGACGGGCCATTGGTGACCGTGAACTGCGCCGCTTTTTCAGATTCACTACTGGAAAGCGAGTTGTTTGGGCATGAAAAAGGGGCTTTTACCGGTGCCGACAAACGTCGCAAGGGCAAGTTCGAAATGGCTAACCGTGGCACCATTTTCTTGGACGAAGTCGGGGAACTGAGTGCCGGCTGCCAAGCGAAACTGCTGAGGCTTTTGGAGGGCCAGCCATTTCATCGCGTTGGTGGAAACGATCCGGTGGAAGTCGATGTCCGGATTGTCGCCGCGACACATCGCGACCTCGAAACGATGGTCCAGAAAGGCACCTTCCGTCAAGACCTCTGGTTTCGCCTGCGAGTCGTCGAACTATTGGTGCCGCCGCTGCGCGATCGTGGCGACGATGTGCTCGATTTAGCCGAACAGTTTTTACTTGAATTTCAAAAACAAAGAGGTGATTTTCATTTGAGGTTTTCCGATGAAGCTATCGAGGCCATCTCTCAGCATTGCTGGCCGGGCAATGTGCGAGAACTTCGTAATGCAATCGAACGGGCTGTCGTGTTGGCGGGCGAAGAGTTGATCCATGCAGCAGATTTAGGCATCCAACATGGGTTGGCGGTCTTGCCGACGGTGGTCAACGATCTGGTGTCGCTCAAAGAGGTGGAACAACTTCATGTGCGTAACGTACTTGAATCGACCGGCGGCAACAAAACGAAGGCTTGCGAGATTCTAGGGATCACGCGGACTTCGTTATACAACAAGTTATCGCGAATGGATTTGGGATAAAAATCGAATAGGAATCGAATCGAGGTTGAAAATGAAACGAACAAGGACGCAAAAGTGGCAAACCTTCAGCCGTTACGAACAACGAATCGTACTTAGTGCAGATTTGGCTTTCACGGTGGGGGGGGAATTGGGCTCGGCAACTGATTTTTCACGACAGTTGTTTGTTACAACAGATGTCGACCAACAATTTGACAAATCTGTTTTGGAATCGGTGTTCGCCCCATCTTCTTCTTTCGATTCGTTAGATTTTTCCGCGCCCTTAAACGGACGACCGACCGCTGAGTTTTTCAAAGGCCCCATCAAAGGCACCCTTAATGGATTCGCGCCCCCACAACCCATTGGGACGCTTATTGGATTTAAAGGCGGCTCCTTGGAGCTGAACCTCGTAGATTCGATTTTTGACTCCCCTGACTTCGCCAATCCCGCAGCCGTAACGGCGTTCCCTGTCGTCCCCCCGACGGTTGACTTGCTCCCGGAGACGCGGCTTGTGCCAGTGAATCGTGACCAAGTTGTTTTTGACTTCAATTTTGATTTGGATCGAAGCTTTCTCTCCGGTGAAGGAGCTGTTAACCGGCCAATCGATAACACGCCTGTCGTACCGCTTACTCAAACTCCATCTAATTTTGGTTCCCCGTTGGTAGGATTTGAATCGATCACTAACCGCACGGCCGAACCGCAAACATTCTCGTTCTCTTCGGCGCTACCGAAACCCGCCCCCCAATCGACGCCCAAATCGCCTTCGGAATTGGAATTTCTTGCGGGCGAGTTGATCCCCCCCGTCGATTCAAACGTCCTTGAAACGGATCAAGGCAATCCAGTCAATCGATCGCATCTGTTGAACTTGATTGACGATTGGGCCACGTCTTTTTCACATTCACAGAGCTTGTTGGAATCTCGGTCGCAAACACCAGCCGATTCGGTGTCGACGGCAGCGCCGCCTGCGGATTTCCCGACGAACGTTGCATACTCAACCTTCGATCAGTATTCAGTTTCGCGCTTCGAAGCCAACGACGTTATGACTCCCCAGATTCGAAGCTTGGGCGACCAACTGTTGTCCGATCTTCAATCGTCATCGCAGTCGCAGTCGCAGTCGCACTTTGCTGCTGACGTGCAGAATACCTCGATTGATTTGTCTGGCTTGGTGGTCAGCACTCTCCGCAATGCTACGCCCGATTCCCCCGATCCACCGCAGCAGGATGTTGCAATCGATTCAGAATCTCCAACGCCCCGCCCGCAAACAGGCGCTGTTGTCCCGATTGAACCGTTGGCCGAATTTGGTCACTTCAACATTTTCACGGCCGTTACCGACAAAATCATTTTGGTTCAAACTCAAACCGAAGTGCCCATTGTGGTCGCGGTTGTGCCCAATTGGACCGTTGCCGTTAGTGTCGCCGCTGGCGCAACGGGGTGGGTGGCGGCGAAGTCTCGTTTCAGCAAAGATGAAACGCAAACCACCACCCACAGTCGATCCTCTCAACACAGGTCGATTCATGCCAAGGCCAATAGCAATCCTGCCAATTACGCCGGAGTCAACGATCCGACGGTGAAGAACAGTTTTCGCTGGAGTAATTAACCGAATCTGGTATTGCGAGCACACTATGAGTGATTCGACTGGGTTCAGTCACGATTTCGTTGTCAACCATTTTATCGCCGACTGCAGCGCTAATGCTGATTTGACGCCGTCGAGCTTCTTCGACCAGCACCCTGAAATAAATCGGCAGCGGTTCGCACCTGAAGTCACTATTGCCCACATCAGCGCGCGACTGAAAGACGGGCGTCCGCTTCACCTGCAGTCTTATTTTGACCAGTTCCCAAGCTTGTGCAATCACGAAACGGCTTGGAAAATTCTGAACGCAGCCGAACCGTGGCTGATTGAAAACGAAGGGTTGGGGTGGCGGGATCAGTGGCAAAAAAGACTCGCCATTCCGCACACCGACAAACGCGTCCAAGCACGGCAAAACGAATGGGACCACGCGCCTGACCACGCGCTGAAATCTGGCGACCGCCTGTTGGATTTTGAGATCATCAAACTCGTCGGTCGTGGGACGTACGGAATTGTGTTTTTGGCCTGCAACCTTGTGTTGGGTCGCAACGTCGCTTTAAAAGTTTCGCGGCAATCAGGCAACGAAGGACGCGCCCTGGCGCGACTGAACCATCCCAACATCGTACGGGTGTTTGGTCAACATGAAGCCGATTCCAGACGCCTATTGGAAATGGAATACATCGATGGAAGCTCGTTGGACCAGTGGCTTGCGGCGTCGAAAAATCAAACCCGTCTGGCAAACAGAGCATGGTACCTTGATTGGTCTCAACAATTCGCACACACCCCTTCTGTGGACCCATCCCCTGTTCCACCGGAGATCGAACGCCCCGCCGAAGTCGCAGTGTGGATCAGCCTGCAACTTGCGTTGGGGCTTCAGCACGCACATCAGCGCGGTATATTGCACTTAGATATAAAACCAGCCAATGTGCTTGTCGGTTCCAACGGTGCGCCTTTGCTGACAGACTTTAACGTGGCATTCATCGACGGCCAAGACAACAGCCAGGCGATCGGTGGCACGATCAATTATATGTCGCCGGAGCAATTGCAGGCTTATAGTTCTGGAGATCTCGATTCAGCCAATGCAATCGACTTGCGGGCGGATCTCTATTCCTTGGGAATTGTGTTGCTTGAATTGCTTGGCGGTGAAAAAATCTGGGGCGTCGCCCGTTCAGCAAACGCGTCCAGCATCTTACCAAGCTTGAGCGCGGCACGTCTGGCTTCCCCGCCCGAAGAAGTCAGGCGATTGCCTGGCGTTGACCATACGCTTGCGGCGATCGTCGACAAAGCTCTGAAACCAAAAACTTCCGATCGATACCAGAGCGCGTCGGAGTTCGCGACCGATCTTTCTGGATGGATTGCAGGACGCAGCAATACCTTCGCCGACAACCCCAGTCCATGGGAACGTTGCGTGCGTTTTGTGAAACGAAACAAACTGGCAGTTTGCGCTGGATTGCTACTGGTTTTGGTTGCCCTCGGTGGCATCGCGGGGAGGGCGGTAAGCGAACAACAACGACTGAGGCACTGTAACCAGCTATTTGAAAAGGTCGATATATCGCTCGCCGCGGGGCGCGGTTCACAAGCCGCCGAACACCTCGGAGCTGCCAAAACCCAGTTGGAGCAACTTTGGATTGCACGCTGGTTCGACCGCGCGTCGCTGGCTGAGAGTCGCTCACGGGCGCGCCAATGTTCGCAACAACTGAACCGATTCGAAAGGTTTCGATTTTCATCCTTGTTCGGTCAAGTAAGCTTGCTGAACATTCACCAGGACGATCAACACGACGCTCAAATACTGGTCGAAGAAAGCCTCAGGACATATGGTGTGATGACCAACCCCCACTGGCAACGCGAGGCACCATTTGTCAATTTGCCGCCGCCGCAAAAGATCGAAGTCGCTGAATACATCACCGAATTGATGCTGGTGTCGATGATCCATTCGATCGACAAGACCTTGCCAAATGCGCAGCAATGGCACAAAGTGATGGAGCGTCTTCCAGCGGAGCATGCCGGCCTTGGGATTTTCCAACGTATAAAAAACGGAACGGCCGCGTCGGCGTCGGAAGACTTCGAATCGGGGTTAGGTTCGTCTACTGATTTGGAGCCGATCTCTCCGCCGCGACCGGATGACATCGGCTGTTTTGAAAGCTATCTGTGGGGCGTTTGGGCGACCTGCAGACAGGATGATCGCAGGGCCAAAGCGTGGTACGATTCTGCCTTACAAACACGCGCACCGGAAACGGGTGAAAAATTCTGGTTAAGGTACCGGTCGGGTTTGACGTCTCAGCGCCTGCAATCGTTCGACGAAGCGATTCGCCACTACCACGTTTGCCTTGGCATGAAACCCAATTTTGCGTGGCTCCCGTTTAACATTGGTCTGATCCACGTAGCAGCCGGTCATCACACAGAGGCCGTCCAATCGCTGCGTCGGGCGATATACCTTGACCCCATGCTGACCGCTGCCTATCAGGCCCTGGCGGCTGAACATCTCGCTGCAGGTAACTTCGAAGCGGCGTTACAGACGTGCGACAGTGCGCTGACCGCAGGTGCTTCGTCCCCAAATATAGAACGCCACCGCGCAAAGGCGTCCCTAATGCTACAAAATCGGTAGGACGCACAGAGGCTTGGGGATTGTGCTGGCCCGATGCCCAAAATCGCCGAATTTCAGCAAGTGCCGGAGTGGGTAGTGGTCTGTCGGCATTAAGAATTTGGGTTGTTCAGATCAGCCGTTTGGGCGTTAGCCCCCAGTTTTTCGTTTGGGCCGACAGCCCGCGGTTTTTCGCTTCCGAACCGTGGCTATCGCAAAAACGGCCAACCCTAAAATCCAACGCTGACACACCAGTAGGTTCTTGTTATTCTTGTTCGGCACGGATTGCCAATAACGGTCCGACGGCTTCGGGATGCGTATCACTGGCAAACATGTGGCTCAGGGCAACCCCGGTTCCATCGGCACGGTTTGTGTCCCGCACCAATACCATCATCATTCGACGATTTCGGCGTTCGATGACAAAATCCAGCATGGCTTTGGTATCTATCGACCTCGAGCGCGCCTCGTTGTTGACTGCGCGGAATTTCGAACGGGCCAAACAATACGCCATCTTCTGGGCTAGGCAAATCTTCCCAAGTGCCCCCCGTTTCCCAATCGGGCTTGTAATCATCATCTACCACACCGTAAACAGAAAATCGATTCAGCTTAGGCAACAGCGACGCAGAACCACGGTCACTGGGTATCAAATTCAAACGAAGTTTAGCCACAACAATTTGTTACAACGTTAATTCAGAAACGTCAAATTCAAAGTAGGCCCGAAAGTCCCACTTCCCGCTAACACTACTTTTAACACTTAAACGCTCCGCGCGATTAGCCTGTTTCTTGCCGGAACCGAGTGATCCACCAACAACGGACGGAACGCCCGGCGATGCCACACCAGCATCCGGACCTGATCCCATCCCAGTCCCCCTGTTGGCATCGATCTTTTTGTTGATGGTGATTTCGTAGCGATTACCGCTTCGTCAAGCAACGACGGAATCTCTGTGGCCGGAGTTACTGGAGGCATCGAAATTCACCTTTCAGGAATCACCAACAACACTTTCGAAGATGATTCAACCTCACAATTCGTGCCATTGGAAAGTGGCGTTCTTAGTTTCCTAAGAATTGATTTGGGCGATGGTAACGACAGCGTCTTCATCAGTGGTGTTACCGCAGATGCCCTTTCGATTGATGGTGGGGCCGGAGAGAATAGCGTCATCATTCGCAATTCCGACATCAATATCAGTAGCGTGATAAATGTTGAAACGGAAGGTTAAAGCCAAAACGGTTCTGTGGTTTGAAAAAAAGCAAATGCGTTGGCGTTGTTTAACGTCAACGCACCCTTTGATTTCGAATTGCCAATGCGGCGCTGGATGTCTTTTGCGATCCCTTCCCACGCCCATGCCAAATCGCCCGTTGATTCTTCGGGATATCTCCTCGGAGAAGAAATAGAGGAACGATCCAGCCTTGGGTTTTCATCGGCAAGCCCAAGCTCTTTAATCTTCGCGCCTCTCTAATAGCGCACTTGGTACGTTCGACCAAGGCCATTTGTCGGCACTCACATTTGTCGGCACTCACATTGACAAACGGTTGTCAGTGTATTCGGTGTCAAGTAACGGAAAACGGATTTCGAATCGAGTGCCTTTGCCAATTTCGCTGGCTAAAGTGATTTCCCCCTCGAACGCTTGAACGGTGTGTTTTACTATCGACAGGCCCAACCCCGTTCCTCCCACGTCCCGAGACCGGGCTTTGTCGACACGATAAAACCGTTCGAACACGCGCGACTGATGCGATTTTCCAATCCCGATTCCGGTATCAACAACCTCGATAACGGCCTCTTTAGCGTAGCGATACGTTTTAACAAGTACTCGTCCATGGGCTGGCGTGTAATTGATCGCGTTAGTGACCAGATTATTCACGATCGTCAACAGTCCCTCTTTGGATGCCAGCACGACCGGATCTTCACGCGATAATTCTAGTGACAGTTCAATTTTGGCCAATGCGGCCAGGTCGAGCAACTGGCCAACGCAGTCACTACAAGCCTGGTTTACCGAAGCTGGTTCTAAGTCAGAAGATAGACTGCCAGATTCGACCCGCGCGATCTCCATTAGATCTTGAATCTGGAGGTGCAGTAATTCAGCCTGCGCTTCGATTTGCTGGACGAAGGACAAGTTCTTCTCTTGGTCATTGAGAGCACCCAACCGCAGCGTTTCAGCGTAGGCCTTGATCGACGCAAGCGGCGTTTTAAGTTCGTGGGAAACATTGGCCACGAAATCGCGCCGCATCGTTTCCAAGACTCTCAATTCAGTGACGTCTCGGAATACGATCGCAATGCCCGTTTTCTCTTTGCTGTCCAAAGAAGTCAAACGCGCGTCGATCACGCGGCGCGGCTCATGCAGAGTCTTAAACTCGGCTTGCTGAAAGTTGCCCGTCTGTTTAGCAGCTTCGATGGCCTGGAAAAGTTCGGGAATCCGCACCATGTCTAGCAACCGTCGACCGATGATATCGGGCATCGTCAACATCAGCATGTTACGCACCGCACGATTGGCCAAAATCACATTTCCTTCACCATCGATCGCCATTACCCCTTCGGCCATACTGGCCAGCATCGCAACGAACCTTTGGTTCGTGTCGTGTATCAAATCTTGACGCAACTGAAACGAGTCTTGCATCTCACGAAACGTCAAATAGAGACGCGCCCAATCGTCACCGCGTTGGGCGAGCTGCGGAACCCGAACCTCAAAGTTGCCTC
Organism: uncultured Pirellulaceae bacterium; assembly: GCA_937944405.1. GTDB lineage: Bacteria > Planctomycetota > Planctomycetia > Pirellulales > Pirellulaceae > Mariniblastus. Next base: position 79,469 of record CALDYR010000016.1, on the reverse strand, counting down.
GGCCAATTTCTTCAAACGCACTGCCCAACTCCCGAATCGGGCGAAGCATGTTTCTCAACAGCAAACACCACCCCACCGCCGGCAACAGCCAAAGAAAAAACAAAAGTCTCCAAAGCCAGAACTCAGTCGCCGCATGATACTGCGGGGGCACCGAACAGACGCCTAAAACGCAAACCAGCGCTGCCCAAGCAGTGATCGGAACCAAAATTTTGAAACGAGTGCTCACAAAGCGCTAACGGAAAATTCAATGGCTTCAACAAAAACCGGTGCCGACAAAACAACATCTACAAAAACGCAAGCCCTTCAAACACGTCCCACCCAAGCCAAAAATCATTTTGCAAACAAAAAGGAAAACGTGATCAGCAAGGAAAATCAGAACGCGCGCGGGCGTCAAAGAGTATAACGGTGATGATAGAGGATCAACGTGACAAGCAACAGGTCGGCACCCCACATCGCACCACCGTGAACCACCGATCGATCGGTCTGTTTTCTCGTATTACGTCACTTGGAGTTTTAACGGCCTGATCGATATAATTAGTGACAACATCCAACGTCAATGAATTTTAAAGTGCGTTTTTCGGTACCGTTCCATTTCACCACACAGACTATGTATTTCCTACACCATTCAGCGCGGCCGTTTATACTGCTGATCGTTTTTTCATTAGTGCAAGCCGTGTTTGCGCCTCGTTTGCAGGCACGGCCGATCCCCTGCGGTCAGCAGCTTCAGCCCGAAGCAACTTCATCCCCCGAAACTGGTGAAACCGACGGCGCGTCTGTTCAACGCAGTGCGTCTGCTTCACGCAGTGCGTCTGCTCAACGCAGTGCGAGGGTGATTCGTGTACCATTGCCGATCACGCTGTCCATCAGCCAGCAAATCCAACGAACGCTGCAAATCGTTTCTGCCGAAGCGCCTGAAGCGATCAAGGTCGACAACCGCCCGGTGGTCATGTTGGAATTTGAAAGCGCCCGAGTCGCTACCGGCACCACCAATAGCAATTTGGGGGCTTGTCTCAATCTTGCCGAATTTCTTACTTCGCCGGCCATGGCCCGTCTCCAAACAATCGCTTACATATCGGCGGACCCCCAAAGCTCAAACGAAATCAAAGGGCAACTCACCGGCCACGCCGTTTTAGTCGCAATCGCTTGTTCAGAAATCGTCATGGAACACGACACCGTCATCGGCGACGCCGGCACCGGCGAAGTCCCCCTACCGACCTACATGGCGGAAATGTACAAAGGCATCGCGTCCAAACGCTATGCTTTACCGGTCGAAGTCGTGCTGAGTATGCTGCAAGGGGATCGCGGGCTATTCCGTGTCACGACACCAGAGGAAATTGTCTTCACCGACCAACGCCAACTAGAACAATTAGAGCGCCAATCGCGCGTATCGGAAACGACGACTCTTGCCCCGGCAAACCGGCGCGCTTTATTGACTGCGGAACAATTGAAAACGTTTCGTCTGATCAATCACCGCGTAAAATCGAAAACCGAATTGGCCCGCAAACTCAACCTCGCCTCTGATCAACTCAAGGTCGACGCATCGGCTAACGGAACTTGGAAAGCCATCACGATCAAGGTTCCCGATTTTCTGGACCAACGCACCGCCCGATGGATCATTCGTTCGATCGCGCCGGCGATTACTCGGTACGATGCCAATTTAGTGTTCTTAGAGATGGACAACTCTGTTGGCGCACTCGAAGCGGGTGTCGATCTGGCCCGTGCAATCGCTGAATTTGATCCTGCGAACATACGCACGGTGGCCGTCATCAAACAATCAGCGCGATCGGGCAGCGCGTTTGCGGCGTTAGCGTGCGACCAGATACTGGTAATGCAGAATGCAACCCTCGGCGGATTTGAACCGGCCGACGCCCCCGGCGGCGACCGACCGCACTCCGTCAGTGCGTCTTATCGGGCAAGTTATTGCACGGACGCAAAATCCATCGCAGCTAAAAAACAGCGTGACTGGTCAATGTTCGCTGCGGTGATCGACGATGAAATAGAAGTGGCCCGATACCGAAACGCCGCCACCGACGAAACACGATTACTATGCAACCGGGAATGGGAGTCACTTGAAGATGGCCAACAGTGGGTATTGTCGGGATTGCTCGATACCGGTGACGGAATCAATGCCGATCCGCTGAAGCAAATGAATATCGCTTCAAGCATTATCGAAAACCAGTCAGACGTGAAGACAATTTTTCAATTGGACCAATCCCCACGGGTGCTCGCCCCGACGGCTTCGGATCGCTGGATTCAGTCGTTGGCTGGGTTTTTGACGTCGCCGACGATTGCCACCTTTTTGATCATGGGCGCATTCTTTTTCATCACCACGGAAATGTCAGCGCCTGGTTTAGGCGTACCAGGTTTTTTAGGAACGTTGTGTTTGTTCGGATTCTTTTGGGCCCAGTACTTCGATGGTAATGCCCAATGGTTTGAGATTTTGCTGTTTGTGATCGGAATTACGTTTATTTTGATGGAAGTTTTTGTCATCCCTGGATTTGGAATTTTTGGGATCGGCGGCATCATCATGGTCTGCGTGTCAATCGTTTTAGCGGCTCAGGCTTTTTTAGTTCCGGTAAATGTACGCGACGTTGAAAAACTGCCGAACTCGCTGTTTCCGTTGGTTGGGGCAGGGTTTGGGATCCTCATCGCGGTGCTTGTACTGCCGCGATATATGCACGAGATCCCATTCTTAAAAAATGTCATCCTTGCCCCTCCCAAAAAACCTACATTTGAGTTCGATGACCTCAACGACTCTCAATCCACCGCCAATTTAGCCCACCTAATAGGTCAGCGCGGAATCGCGGCCACGAAATTGATGCCCTCAGGTCGCGCTAAGTTCGGAGACCTGATTTGCGATGTGCTCACAGAGGGGCACGTCGTCGAAAAAGGCGCACCTGTCGAAGTCGTCGAAGCGGTCGCCAATCGAGTCGTGGTGAAGAAAGCTTAACTGTCTATGTCGTATCTTGTTCTTTCGATCATCGGCATCCTGGTCGCGCTCCTACTGCTAACGGTCGAGATATTCCTCCCGACTGCCGGTACCGTTGGTATCGTAGCGCTGCTGGTCGCGGTGGCAGCGGTGGTCGCTGCGTTCCTGCACGGCATCATGTACGGAGCGATTTTTTTACTGTTGATCGTGGTTGCGATTCCGTTCTTATTTGCCGCCGCGGTAAAAATTTGGCCACACACACCGCTGGGCCGCATGATTTTGATTGGGGATCTCAAAAAAGAAAACGTGATGCTCAAAGACAGCCACTACGCGCAGGTGAAAAATCAAATTGGCAAAATTGGCATTGCGAAAACCAAGATGTATCCCAGTGGCATTGTTCAATTCGACGACCAAAAATTCGACGCGCTGACCACCGGTTTCCCTATCGAAAGCGGGGAAGCGGTGAAAGTCGTTTCGGTCAAAGGCAACCGTCTGCACGTGCAAAAATACGAGGGCGACTCCCGAACGCCCTTCAACAAAGGCGATGACGAACTGAGCCAAACCATGGAAGACCTTGGCATCGACGATTTCGATTTAGGCGATTAAAAAACGCTGTCCAGAAAACGCTGTCCAGAAAACGCTGTCCTCTTTGGAGTCGCATGGCCCTAAGGTTTGTCTTGTGACAATCGCCCGTTTTCAACGGCCCAAACCAAGGTAATCAGCGCCCGTCGGCGCGAAACTTTGCCGGTGCAAGTCACGCCAGTGCAAGTCACGCCGGTGCTGGATCACGCACGTGCTGACGCATAGGGATTACCCAATCAGTATATTGTTGTGGTCCAGTGGTTTATGTTTCGAAGTTTCACGAACATGGAAATCCGTAAAATCCTCTCCAGTTCTCCCAACGCCTTCTAAAAAAGAAAGAAAGAAAATCACCCCGCAGTCGGCGATAGCTCATCGGCTAATCTTACCAGCAACTTTTCCAACACCAATCGGCCACGGCCTTCATGCGAATGAGAACGTTTGAGCGCCATATCAGCTTCCAACAACCAGTCGAAGATCTTTCCGGCGCGCTGACTGCCCATTTTTTTCAACCGGCCCTCGGCCGCGTCCAGTTCCCCGCCCCAAGGATTGAATCCGGCCTGACGAACCGCATCTCCGATCCTCGGTTTTTTACCTGCACGCATTTGTTGATAAACGATCTCGGTAGCTTGCCCGTAACGGCGCAGCGCCCACGCCATCTGCCCAAACAACGCCAGCGGGTATTCTCCCCCACGTAGCAGGTGATCCAACAACTCCAACGCCTTGCGCGCGTCGCCCTCAACGGCCGCATCGAGCGCCTTCCACATGCTTTCGGCTCGCCAACCACCGACCGCTTTTTTAATCGTTTCGTTGGTGACCTTTCCGTCGCGGTCAACATAAAGCGCGACCTTCTGAAGCTCTTGGTCCATTCGACCAAAATTGCATTCAGTTAGTTCGATGATCGTCTGTGCGCCGCTCAACGGTAACGTGTATTGATATTCGGCCGACGCACGCTCCACCAGCCAATTTTGGACGCGTTTTTGATCAATGTTTTTGCTCTTGCCGACCATCGGTGGGGTGCATTTGATCTGCAGTCCTCGTTTCGCGACCGCTTTAAACAGGCGCGTCCCGCTGCTCCAAGTATCAATCACCACGACCAAGAGTCCCGCCGTGTCTTGGTTGACCAGATCCTCCAGCCGCAGCCGATTGTCTTTCACAAACGCTTCAGCATCATCGACAATCACCAACTTGGGGCCGTCGCCGCCGAACAACGACCGCGTAAACAATTCATCTTTGATATCTGGCCACGTGGCTTGCTTGCCGTCGTAATTAGACGCAGAAAAATCCGCATCTCCCGAACCAAATCCTTCGTTCAAGGCCGAAATTGCCAGCCTCTTTAAAAAGCGATCGGTGCCAAAAATCGGACAAAGCCCGCATGGCAATTTAGCGGCCTTATTGTCGACCGGCGCGGGCTTTAGAAAATCGAAAACGTGAACGGTACCTTTCATAGCGTGCATCTGAGCAAATTTTGACGCCTTTTTCCAGTGGCCGTACAGAATGGGCCATTCGACCTACCAAAAGGAATTTATCTCTCGTTTTTATCACAATGTTGGTAGGAGGTGAATTGTATTGCTGGTGCTTCGTGGGACAATAGGCAATTCGCGTCGACTTGGCCATCACAGGGCCTTGCTCCCGCGATTTGAAGGCTCGGCTTACATCGAGACTGACAACTTTGATTTTGCAACAGACGAACTGTTAGGAGAGATTGATGATCAAGCAATGGACAAATAGTGCCGTAGCGATATTCGCTGCGGTGATCGTTTTGTCGCTAGGGTTTCCCGATTCCGCCAGCGCGTACGGTGGTAGTTGGGGAAGTTCGCGCGGTGGCTTCGGTTCCAGCGGTGGTAGCTGGGGAGGAAGCAGCGGCGGATTGCTTGCCGGCAGAAAACCGGTTCGAAACCTGTTGGGCATCGTCGGCGGAGGCATCAGCGCGATCGGGGATGGAATCGAGAGCCTCGCCGGTCTTGGATCCGGCGGTAGCTCGGGGTCATCGGGAGGCATGTTGGGGGGAGGCCGATTCGGCGACCGTTTTCGTCGCGGCGGATCCAGCGGCGGTTGGAGTAGCACCGGAAGTTCGACCGGTTCGTTCACGATTGCGGGGGGGGCATCGAGCGGGTCAACCGGGAGAGCGTCCTGGAGTTCAGGGTTAAGCTACGGTTCGTGTGGTGGACTTTACGCGGGCGCTGCGACAGAAAATTACTACGGTGATTGGGGTTCAAACTACCTCAGCGATTCGTCAGATTTAAGCTATCCCATCAACAGCGTCGATTCATCTTATCCGATCGGCGCGTTGAATGACGGTGTGCTGTACGGCAGCATCGAAGACGCCCACAACACCCCCGTCAGCGGCACGTTGGAAAGTTACGGCGTACCGGGTGCGATTGAAACGGGATTTGATGCTCCGATTCTCGATTACGGCGCTTCACAAATTTTAAATCCGTCGTTCAATAACACGATCCAACCGCAACCGGGATCAGTCTTTGGACCGATCGAAAACGGAACCGCGCCGGGACTGGAATCAGGCTTCGGGGATGGGCTACCGGATGCGCCAATTCCCGATGTGGATGCCGATTCCACCGGATTACGTTCGCAAAAATCCGAAGCAGTCCTTTCGCTGAAACTGCCGCGCGAAGCCCGGGTGTACATCAACGGCAAACTGACCACAACTCAAGGCAGCTTGCGACAGTACGTTTCACGGAACTTGACCGAGGACAAAGATTACCGTTACCGAGTCAAAGCGGTCGTCGAAAAAGACGGACGTCAGATCGTTCGCACCCAATTGGTTCGTATGCGGCCGGGAAAAGAACGTGTTGTGCGATTCAACTTTAACCAACCCCAAGTAACCACTTTGGTTCTCAGGGTTCCCGAAGATGCCGAAGTGTTACTCGATGGCAAAGCCACCAAAGCGACAGGAAAAACGCGCACCTTTTCAACTCGTAAGCTTTCCAACGAGCAGTCATGGAACGATTACAAAATCGAAGTCCGTTACACCAAAGACGGTCAACCGGTGATCGAACAACGCAGCCTCGACTTGGTCGCGGGGACAACTGAAACCATCGCTATCGGTGGCGAATCAAACAGCCAGCCCAGCACCAGCATAAAAACCTCGATCGTCAAAAATTAGACAGTCGATCGATGGGGCCCAACGCACTCCGGTGCGATAGTGGGGGGTGAACTGAACCTTTTTCCACAATCTTTCCCCCGCACGATCGTTAGTCGGCGCTCGCGATCGGTTGTGCCGATGTTACTGCCCTTCATCAGCCCGTTTTTGCCGCCTTGGCAGAAACGGGTTCTTTTTATAGCTTCCCAGCGACTAAAATTGACGGGTCATGAAGTCTAAAAAACGAAAACCGCGTTCCCTCCCCCCGGCGACCACCACGGCGCCTCCTCCGGCGCCCCCAGATGCCACAAACGACGCCCCACCGTCTTGGGCCGAGGCGGCCGAGGCAATCGAGCCAGCCAAGGCAACTGAGGCAATCGCAGTTTGGAAGCCGTGGCAACGAACGACCGCGACGATACTGTTGCTGGTTTACCTGTTGCTGTTGATCATTGGTCCATTGTCCAATCCCGTCTCTTCGCAGTACCTCACCGCACCGGTAGCCGAAACCGTTGCGCCGCTTCACCGCGCCTTATTTATGGGACACGGTTATCGGTTCTTTGCCCCCAACCCAGGCGACAGCCACTTAGTTCAATACAAAATCACCAAATCCGACGGCACACAAATCCTTGGCATATTCCCCGACCGCGATTCGATCTGGCCGCGCCTGCTCTACCACCGTTGGTTCATGCTCAGCGAGACCCTTTTTGCTGAACACGCTCAAACCCCCAGCCCCGCTGAATTCAAAAAACTAAACGCTGAAAAACGTCAGCGCGCAAAATTACTTTCGATGGGTGGAAAACAGAAGCTTGGAAAAAAACTGGAACAAGAGCGCGTCCAAGAAGAAGCCGTCTATCAAAAAACGCTGAAACGCATCAAAGCGCTCGTCCGGGCGACGGGAGAATTTTTAATCAATCGCCACGACGGCCAAGAGATCGAGCTATCGGTTGCCACGCGCACAATTCCGTTCCCTGTCGAAGCCCGACAGGGTGCCGAACTGGACGACGAAGTGTTTCTTCGTTACCCCGCCAACGCTGTGATCGGCCGATTTACCAAATCTGACTTCGATCTCCCTTGGGATACAAAAACTCCACCGACGCCAACCGGTCCAACCGAACCAGTAGATCAAACAGAACAAACGAAGGGCGCACCATGAGCGTTTCGCCTCCCACCCATTACCGACCACAACCGCAAACCTTCCTGCAACAATGGCGCGATGCTTGGAATGATTTTTGGTTTCGTCCGCGTTCTCCGGCAACCTTGGGCGTCATTAGAATCCTGACAGGGTTGATCGCGTTTTACTCACACGCCGTTTGGACTTTGGAGTTTAACGGATTCATCGGCGGTAAACTGCTGCCAGAATCCTATCGCACAAACCTCTATCAGAATTCCTTGGAGGCGGCTTGGGCGTGGAGTCATTTTGATTGGTTGCCTGAACGGATGTGGATGCCTGTGCATGTTTTCGGATTGCTGGTGATCGCGTGCTTCATCGTGGGATGGAAAACCAGGATTTGCGCTTGGTTAACAGCGGCGTTGGTGATCTCTTACGCCAATCGCGCGACGGGAGCGCTGTTTGGTTTGGACCAAATTTTAGCACTGTTGACACTGTATCTGGCGGTCAGTCGTTGCGGCGAAGCTTTCTCGGTCGATCGCTGGTTGAAAGTTGGGAAGTCATCAACACCCCGCCCGCCGCAATTTAGTGTGTTCAACACGATCGCGACGCGGTTGATTCAGATTCATCTTTGTGTCGTGTACTTATTCGCGGGGCTTGGCAAGTGCCAAGGCGACACGTGGTGGAACGGCGAAGCGCTCTGGGGGGCACTCGCAAGTTACGAATACCAAACCGTCGACATGACTTTCATGGCCGACCATATGCCCTTGGTTGCAGTCATCACGTTAGTGACGCTGGCGTGGGAGGTTGGTTATGCGGCTTTGATTTGGCCCAAGCTCACCCGCCCGGTAATGTTGGCCTTCGCGATTCCGATGCACCTGGGAATCGGATTGTGCATGGGTATGATGACCTTCGGTTTAGTGATGCTGGTAGCCAACATTGCCTTCGTTTCACCCGACTGGTTTTACCGCGACCAACGCGCCAATGACCAACGATAATTTATTTTCCCCGGTCCCAAAAAAACTTCGTAACCGTCGGCACTAAAAGAAATACTGTCTCTTGCCGTCTATCATCCGAGGATTAACCACAGGCCGAGCCCAACAATTCGGCCAGTTCGTTTCGGCGCTGTTGGCCCGCGCTCTTGCGACGTTCGATTTCTTCCTGAGACCAAGTTTGGCGAATTGCTGCGGCACGACGAAGTGCCTCCATGGTCGCATCATCGTGTAAGTCGCTCAGGCGAGAGATCTGCAAAAAACACGCGACCGATCCGACCGATGCCGACTGGTTTGCGATGCTCGAAGGACGTGTTGATTTGTTTAATGTAGCGACCATTTCAATTTCCTTTTTTGTGGAAGCGATAACGCTGAATTGCTTTGTAACGAGATGACTCAGTTGCAATTGCTGTGCCATCGGCTCAACAAAACGTTTTGATCGAGTTTTTTGTCGGCTTTGAGCGATCTAAACGCTGCCAGCAATGGTCGGGGGTGCTCCAATGCCAGCAACCTAACCAGTGCAGCCGATTGTAAATGTTGCCGACTGCTGGGCCCGGCGATCACAATCCGTTCACTCCTTTCGAAAAAAGTCCGTGCGAAAAGTCCGTGCGAAGTCGCCGTGGTTTGAGTAAACCGCTGGAACGACGCCCACTGGCCCGCTAAAATCCGGCGATGCGAACCCTGAAAATCACCGTCTCCTACGATGGAACAAACTACTCCGGATGGCAGCGGCAGAGAAACGCTCCTTCGGTCCAGCAAACACTGGAAGAAGCTTGGCAGACAATCACTGGCGAAACACTTACCATCACCGGCAGCGGTCGAACCGATGCAGGTGTGCATGCGCGCGGGCAAGTCTGTTCGTTGGTAACCCAATCGAAGCTTGACTGTTCCAGTTTACTGCGCGCCGTGAACGCGAACTCGCCGACCGATGTTTCGATTCTGTCGGCCGTTGAAGCGCCTGCCGATTTCAACGCCATCAGTCACGCGGTCCAAAAAACGTACCAGTACTACATACAATCGGGCCGCATCATGGACCCGCTTAAGGAACGCTATGCCTGGTTTGTGTCTCATCATTTGGACCTCGACGCGATGCGCGAGGGTGCAGCGTACCTAGTGGGAGAACTGGACTTCAAAAGCTTCCAAGCCGCCGGATCTACACGGCTCAGTACGGTCCGCAATGTGATCGCCTGCGACGTCGCGATGGCCAAACGTGGCCCCTTCGAAGACGTCACGGTAACGATTACAGCCAACGGGTTTCTGTACAACATGGTTCGCAATATAGTCGGCACCTTGGTGCCGATCGGGCGCCAACGCAAACCACCGGACTGGATACAGTGGGTTTTGGATCAAAAAGATCGAAAAATCGCCGGACAAACCGCCCCGGCTCATGGACTGTTTATGGATCACGTTGTTTATCGCGATGATGATTTGGGGTAAACTAATTCGCGCGTGGACTTATCGCATCAGCGGCAATTGCATCACCTCAGGTCTCCCTATCCGCCGGAATTCAAAACGATCATTCAGGACGATCTTATTGATTCAAACGTGTGGCCCCATCTAACGAAATCACTTTAAAACGAAATCAATTAACGGATTCTTCAAGTGTCAATTGGAAAAAACTTCATCGGCCCGTTTCAGCTCCTTCGGCTGATCCGTTCGGGTACCACCACAGCGGTGTGGGAAGCCAAACGCATCGACGAAAAGGAGCGTCTCGCGCTGAAGGTTCTCCTGTCAGACTTCCGCACTGACAAAGGGGAAATTAGCCAATTGAAACACGAAGCCTTAGTCGGTTCGTTCGTCAATCACCCCAACGTGATCAAGATTTTTGGCTACCATGAGGACCAAGGGTTTCCGTTGGTTTCGATGCAGCTTTACCAGGCACGCAACCTGAAAATTGAAATCCGCGAACGCCCCGAAGTGTTAGGGGAAAATATGGGCATCGTCATACGCGCCGCGGCAGAAGGGCTCGCCCACCTTCACGACGTGGGTTGGATCCACTGCGACATTAAGCCCGACAACTACCTGGTCGACGAACAGGCCAACGTGAAGTTGATCGACTTTTCGATCGCTGTCAAATCCAAGAAAAAGGGCTTCTTGGGGATCGGTTCTAACAAAACCAAACACATCCAAGGGACCCGAAGTTATATCGCACCTGAACAAATCCGACGCCAACACCTTGATGTCCGTGCAGACATCTACGGTTTTGGGTGTATGCTGTTTGAGATGCTGGCGGGCAAGACCCCCTACAATGCCGCCTCACCAGAGCAATTGCTCAGTAAACACCTGAGCGCCCCGATCCCCAACCTTCAGGCCGTTAGCGGAGCCTCGAAAGATTTCGCGGCGTTGGTCCGAACGATGCTGGCGAAAGCCCCCGATCAGCGAATCCAAACGATGAGAGACTTTATCACCGAACTGGATAAAATCCAGATTTACCGACACAGCCATCGACCGAAAAACTTTCGCCGCTAAACAAGACGCGGCCCGCGATTTTGTTCGCAGCGTCTTTTCTATTTTCGCACCGACCCCAGCGACTGAGCCATCATGGACTACCTTGATTTTGAACAACCCATTGCCGACATCGCCAACGAAATTGAATCTTTTGAAGCCAATTCCAGCGGCACCCAGGGTGCCGACGAGTACCTGCGAAACCTGAACAAGGAATTGATCGAAAGAACCAAATCGGTCTACGAAAACTTAACGCCGTGGCAAACCGTTCAGATCGCGCGGCACAAAGAGCGCCCTCACACCGTTGATTATTTATCGTTGGTGTTTGACGAATTTATAGAACTACACGGTGACAAATTATTTGGCGACGATCCCGCGATTCGCGTCGGTTTTGCTCGTTTGGACAACACCAAAGTGATGGTGCTGGGGCACCAAAAGGGACGCACTTTTAAAGACCGACAAAAAACGCATTTCGGTTGTGCTCACCCCGAAGGCTATCGCAAAGCCATGGCGAAAATGCGAATGGCTGCGAAATACGGTTTGCCAGTGATCTGCTTGATCGACACTCCCGGGGCGTATCCGGGAATCGGTGCCGAAGAACGCGGGCAAGCTCAAGTGATCGCGGAAAACATGTACGAAATGTCTCGGCTGGCAACACCCATCATCTGTTGCGTGATCGGCGAAGGCGGCAGTGGCGGTGCATTAGGCATCGGCGTCGGTGACCGCGTCGCGGTATTGCAACACGCCTACTATTCCGTCATCAGCCCCGAAGGATGCGCCGGCATCCTCTGGAAAGGGGCTCAACATGCTGAAAAAGCCGCCACCGCGCTGAAATTCACCTCCAAAGACTTGTTACGACTCGGCATCGTCGACGACGTCATCAAAGAACCGCTCGGCGGAGCCCATCGAGACCATCACTCGATGGCGGCAACATTGCGCGCGTACTTCAAAAAGTCACTAAAATCACTCTCTCAGTCGCCTATCGATACGCTGTTGGATCAGCGGTACCAAAAATTTAGAAAGATCGGCGTATTTTCGGAAACCGCCAAAGCGACATCCTCCACCAACGCCGCAGGACCCCCTAATTAAGCGATGGCAAAATCACGCTCCAAAACGGCGCTGGTCAAAGCCATCGAAAAATCAGATTGCCCCATCTATCTGATCGATGGCGATCAACGGTTGGCGTACGGCAACGACGCTTTTTTTCAATGGATCGGCCGCAGGATCGCCCCAAAGCCAGACGAAACGACCGCGATCGATGGCGCCTCTGACTTGATCGGCGCCCGCTTGGTTTACTCCACCAGTTCCAGCTTAAGTCCGTCCCAACGCCGGTTGAGCGGTTTGGCTCCTCCGCCCGCGTTAGCCGCCGGCAACCGCCCGTTCACCGCCGAAGTGTCTTGCCATGCAAATGATAACGCTCCTGAATTTATAAGCGCCAACTTTTCCTTCGTTGACGTTCCCCCGGACCAACGATACCTATTGGCCGTGGTTTCCAAGAGCCACATCGACCAATCGTCAACCACCGCACTACTTAATCGTGACCGTGGCGCCCCTGAGCAACTGCACGCCGCGTTAATCAAATTAGCCACATCACTCCAATCGTGGCATCGTTGTAGCGCGTTGATCGGAGATAGCCCCTACGTCACACGATTGCAGAAACAAGTCAAAGCAGCGGCTCAACATTCGCATGAGTTCACAATTCGCGGACCATCCGGTTCGGGCCGTGAACAACTGGCGCGATTGATCATGCAGCAACGAATTTCAACATCCCATGGGGGCAGTGATGAATTCCAGTTAGTCACCCTGCACGGCTACGTTGCTGATGCTGAACTGGTTCAATCGTGCGTCGCCCAAGCCACCCGCTTGACCACTCAAGCCGCGCTGGAAACCTCCCACCGAACTGACAAAACACACACGTGGATGTTGATTCTGGATGCCGACGTGCTTGATGCCGCCGCTCAGGCCGAATTGTGGTCATCGCTTCAATCGCCGTCATCACGCCTGCGGATTTTCGCGACCTCCCAACGCGATCTAATCCAATGCGTCAAAACCGAAGGGTTTCACCCCGGCCTGGCTCATCTATTGACCACGCAAACTATCGAAACCATTCCCTTACGAAATCACCTATCGGATCTCGCGTTGCTGATTCAATACGAAATCGAAAATTGCAACGTCGACCGGTCGACGCAGCTTAACGGTCTGTCGACCGCTGCGCTGGGGATGCTAAAACAGTACCACTGGCCCGGCGACCTTTCGGAACTTGCCGCCATCATCGATTCCGCTGCGCGCAACTGTAACGGATCTGAAATCAATGTTGGTGACTTTCCAGAAAAATTCCAGTTCGCCATCGCAGCGCTGAAATCGCCCCCCAAAGAAGTCATCGAAATTGATTTAGAGAAGTATTTAGAAAAAATCGAACTTGAATTGGTCGCCCGCGCCTTACGGATGGCCAAGGGCAACAAAACCAAAGCCTCTAAGTTACTGGGCGTCAGCCGCGCAAAATTACTGCGGCGGATCCAACATTTTGATTTGCAACATCCAATCGCAGCCACTTCTGAACTCGACCCGTTAGACCTTTCGGCTGACGACTTCAGACCACTGGACGAACCATTATTCGAAGAAGCTGATGAGTGACATCGATCCGATCAAAGACGCACAGCATGCTACAACCGGTCTCCCGGTCCTGATTCTGGCTCATTCGGCCCCTTGGCAAGCGGCCCTAAAACGAAGCTTTCAAAGATCCAACACGATTTGGGCACTGGACGAAAACGACTTAGTCGCCGAAGCTATCTTATACCCAATAGCGGCGATCGTGCTCGAACTTTCGTCCTCCCGAATCGATCAATTGGCGAACCTACAACCACTGTTTTGGCCGCGCAGGAGAATTTTTGTTGTGGGTGATGACACCATCAGAGGAACCGAAACAAGCCTCCGGAACCTTGGCGTTGTCGATGTATTCTACGCACCGGGAAACTTGAACAGACTGGTCGGCTTGGTGGAAAGACACAACCGAAAACACCAAGGGCCTCCAGTACCCCTTGAAATCCAGATCGAGCACCAATTGCCTTGGTCTTAAGACGTTACTTACCCAAGAATGAAAACTATGTCCGACGAACTCATCCAATCAATTCAAAAATCACTTAAAGAAATTCCCGATCCTGAAACGGGGCGCGGGCTTTCCAAACAAATTAAATCCGTCGAAGTCCAAGACCACACCATCAAAGCCGATGTCGGTATCACGTCCTTTGCACTGCCGATAAAAGCTTACTTTCAACAGCAAGTTATCGACCATCTTACCACCGCATTTCCCGACAAAAGAATACTCGTTGAAATCAGCGACTACCACCGGGCAGCAATGCCGCTGGGCCAGGTTGGGCTTAAAGCCAAAGCCGTCATCGCTGTCGCAGCCGGTAAAGGCGGTGTCGGCAAAAGCACCGCCGCAGTAAGTCTGGCTTTGGGGCTCAAGAAAGCCGGATGCTCCGTTGGACTTTTGGATGCAGACGTTTATGGGCCAAGCCTCCCTCACTTGACCGGAACCCGCGGGCAGGTGACCAAGGTTGACAACAAAATCGTTCCGCTACAATCGGCGGGGATTCCCATCATGAGCATCGGATTCATGGTACCGCCGGGAGAAGCCGTTATCTGGCGAGGGCCGATGCTGCATTCAGCGGTCACGACCTTCGTCCGCGATACCGATTGGGGCGCATTGGACTATTTGATCATCGACATGCCGCCGGGCACAGGTGACATCGCATTGAGCCTTTCTCAATTGTTGCCGCTTACCGGCGCCGTCATTGTTTGCACCCCCCAAGAAGTCGCACTCATCGACGCCATCAAAGCCGTCGGTATGTTCCGGAAAGTCAAAATTCCCGTGCTCGGCCTGATCGAAAACATGAGCAGTTTCATCTGCCCCGACAACGGGAAAAGCTACGACATCTTTGGCAAAGGAGGCGCCAAAGAATACGCGGCACAAGACAAAATTCCGTTTTTGGGGGAAATCCCAATCAACATCCAACTGCGTAAACGCGGAGACGCTGGCAAAATGGCGGAAAACTTCGATGATGCAGAAGTAGCTCCCCATCTGGAGAAAATCGCCTTCGAACTCACCAAGTGCTTGGCTGAAAAAGTCGCCAAAGAACCCACGCAGACTCAGTTACCGGTGCTGTAAGAATCGATGTGCTGAGAACCTACGGTAAACCACCCTAAGAAATGCCTGCAACAAAACCGTCAGCATCGTGATATTTCGAAGCGGAGAAACTTTCACCGATGTTTCTTTCGGCTTCGATGGGGTAGGGCGAAAGAAAAAAACTTGGACTCTTCATAGATTTTAGTCGCAAGCTTTGGGCATTCGCGGTGCCGCAACATTTCGGGAAGCACCAAAAACTTAGGGTCGCCACTGGCGACCCTTTCTCGTTGTTTCATTCGAAGTGAATAAGTCAAAGCTTACTTTTTCTTCTTCGCGACTTTCTTTTTAGCCTTCTTCGTGACTTTCTTAGCAGCTTTCTTCACGACCTTCTTCTTCGCTACTTTTTTCTTCGCTACTTTTTTCTTAACAACCTTCTTTTTGGTCGCCTTCTTCTTGGCTGCTTTTTTCACAGCCTTCTTCTTTGCTACTTTTTTCTTGACAACCTTCTTTTTAGTTGCCTCCTTTTTAGTAACTTTTTTCTTCGCTTTTTTCTTGGCCACAGGACGTCCTCCATTAATAGACCGTGGAGAGAGAGTCCGGTCTAGCTTTACGTCAAAGCCTTGATGACTCACTCGCCATTCGAAATAAAACCACACGTTGTGATTCGAATGATAACCTGTTCAACACACCGTCATTGGTGATGGATGAAAGCACAAAACTTCCACCGACAGGTTGACAACGAAATAAGTTTTAGAGAACCGCCAGAACTTTTCAATGTTGTTTTGCTCGTTTTGTAAATTTTTTTCACCGCGACGACTACCAAGATTCATTGAAACAACTCACTCCGCAAATGAACAAAACGAAAACCTATCACGCAGATGTAAATTCAATTGCACTGTGTTGTAAATCTCCTTTCAACCATTTCGATTCTCCTTACCAATTAGCAACGTTCTCAAGAGATGCTTAATAAAAAGAACGGCGTGGACATCGATGCAACAAAATCGGATCGACACAAATTTCGCCCCATATAAAAAACGCGCTTTTTCAGGGGAATTTAAGACGTTTCAACAAGCATCCATTTAAACGTGTCGCAGAGAGGCCGAAACACCAACAGGCTTCCAACCAGACACTTGTCGACGCGGCAGGCACTGAAAAATGATGTGCCAAGAAACTTGCGCAACAATGTTTGAAATTTCCCTGGCACATTTCGTAAAACTTACAGCCTCACGCTGTTTCATTTTGCGATGCGAAAAGCGCCTGTCGATTGCGCGTGTTGCTGTTCTAAAAAAAAACCTTTTTTTAGAGAAACTGTTCCGCAAATACACTCTTTGGGAAATCCGAATCGTTTTCTAAACGTTCGCAACGAACACCTGTTTGATCAATCGGCAAAACATTCATACCCATTGTTAAAACGAAATCACTAAACCAGCGCCCGACTTCAAAACAAAAACATCTGCTTTACCCTAATGAATCGAAAACTAATGGCAACAATTTGAGGCGCCGTTTTAGTCTTGGTTCTTCAATGACATCAATAGCCAACAACACTGTCGGTTTGGCCTACGACCATGGGCGCCCACCACCGGGGTTAAGCATCTGATAATTTTGATACGCCATGTAAAAGCAAAAGATTGCAATGAATGTGTCTCGATTGGTATATCCCAGTACACCACATAAAACCGCTGTCGCCATCGACAAAATTATGCTTTTACGAGTACCATCCCACGGATCGAAGATCTCAAATAGGTTTCGGCTGACTTGCCCTCCATCCAAAGGAAAGATGGGAACTAAGTTTAAGATATTCAAGATGATGTTAATAACAATCGCGCCCTGCAACACTGCCAACAGGAGCGTCCGTTGTTCATAAACGAAGATCGGCATGATTCCAAACAGGTAAAATTTTGGCACCGCGTTGCCGACCTGCTGTGCGACCAAAATCAGCCCCCCCCCTAACAGCAATCCCGCCATCGGCCCGGCCAACGAAACACCGATCGCCTGATAGTTGTTCAGTTTGGCCTGCCGTCGACCAAAGCCTCTCTCTGGTATCGCTAGCCCCCCCATCCAGTGCAACACGATTCGAGAGTGCCAACCAAAATGTCGAAACGCTAATGCATGGCCCAATTCATGAACCAGAATGGAAACAAAGAAAATCCCAACGCCCATCAACACCCCAACACCGGTATTGATTTCGGGCCCGCTGACTAAGCTTTGCCCGAACAAAACGCTGATAATAAAAAACCCCGGATGAACCCGAACCTCAAACCCGAGGAAACTAAAGTTTAAATCGAACTCGGTTCTGCCTGGTTCACCTAATATCACAACGGCCCCTTGTAAGTTTCTCGATTCACAGATGCGCGAATGTAAATCTTACCGGTAGCAGTCGGCGCCGCCAACACGCAAATCTTTTAGACGATCGACCTCGTTGTCGGCCAATCGGTCACACGATCCTACGCCGCTTTGGTTACCGCGGCGGGCGTCGGCAATTTAGAAAGGATATAATCGGCGGCTCGGCCTGACGCGCCAGCGATCGCATGCGCTTTTGCCACAGCATCCAACTGCGCAACCTTTGCGTTACGTCGGTTATCATCCTGAAGCCATGTCACGACATGGTTGGCGACTTCTTTGGAAACGTCTCCAGTAGCCATGTATTCTGGCATGATCGCGTCGTCGGGATAGCGTTCGGGGTTAAACGGCCGCCAAGTGCGTTTGCGAATGTCATGGGCGGCAATCAGGTTCACCAGAGTGATAAACTTAGTGCGCAACAGCACCGCTTGGGCGACCATAACCCAGCGCTTCACTTTATAAACGATCACAGTCGGTTTACGGTGGTGCAGCAACTCCATCGACACCGAGCCACTGCACGCCATACAAGCCGTCGCCGCCACCATCAGTTCCGGAGTGCGTCCCTCGTAGAGGCGGATATCAACAGTAACGCTCCGGCCTGGCTGCTGTGATTGTTTCAGCGCGCTGAGAATTTCTTTGGCCATCTTTTTTTGCTTCGCATTGAAACATGCCACCGCGAACTTAGCCTCGGGGCACTCTGCGGCAACATGTCCTGCCGCAGCGATCAATGTCGGCAAATTATTTTTCACTTCGCGATCGCGCGAACCGGGCAATAGCGTCACCAACCCGTCGGACGCAATCGACTGCAGGAACATACCGTCATAACTTTGACGCTGAAGTTGGTCAAAATAAGGATGCCCCACATAAGTCGCGTGACAGTTGCGTTGTTTGAACCATTGGACTTCAAAAGGCAGCTTACACAAAACATGATCAACGTACTTTCGAATTTTGCGAACGCGCCACGGTGCCCATGCCCACATTTGCGGTACGCCATAATAGAACACCGGGATACCCCGTTTTTTGGCTTTTTTGGCGATCCACCAGTTGAAACCGGGATAATCGATCAGCACCACCGCGTCGACTTTGTTTTGTGCAAAGTATTCATCCGCCTGATCGACCAAACCAAAAAAGAATCGCAGTTGTTTGATCACATCCCACAGAAACATGACCGCCTGTTGGGTTAAGTCGTAGTGAACGTCGCAGCCTGCATCGACCATCTTGGGGCCGCCGAAGCCAACGAACTGAGCATCGGGCATTTCGGATTTCATCCGCCTAATCAAATTGGCACCGTGCAGATCGCCGCTGGGTTCACCGACCGAAAGGAAAATTCGCATTGCACCATCCATGGTAGAAGCCTTATCTATACTGCCCGAAAGTATGACGATTCTCAGCACGCCGACCAACAGCAAATCAGCGATTTAAAAAGCGCTCAATCGCCACATCTTTAATGCCCCTCAAAAAAACATCCTCTCGTCCCCGCGCACCTCAGAAGCGTCTGAACTAACCGCCCAAGTGATGGCCCCGACCAAACGAGGATGAAACAAGGATGAAACAAGGAGCATCCATGGGCCGACTGCTGGAGCGTAAAGGGTGGAAGGCCCAAAGGCAAAGCCAAAGCCCAAGCCCAGAGGCGGCCGTTGGGCAAATGTTACTTTCCAGCTTTGGTCGCCGGATTGCTTGGATCAGGCAGAGCCTCTGGGGCCATTGCGTGTAGGCGATCATTCGCTGCAATGGCCTTTGTGAACGATCTTTCGAACACCGCGTCATCGAAGACCAACGCGACGCGTTCTGCTTCGGTGGCTGATTCAATTTTGCTCATGCAACCATCACAGCAAAATGCAATCGGTTGTCCGGCAACGATCACCGTTTTGGATCCATCAACCTTTCGGTTGTTCACGGGGCACTTTGTCTGCAAAAACTGCTTGGTCGCCACCAATTGCACGTGCGCTTGCGTCGCGTACTTGGTGGGTTCGGCTTGAAACTGATTCAGACAACGGCGACTACAGAAATAAACCTTACCCGCGCGGTAGTCTGCGACAAAGTTCTTCTTCACCGCGCTCTTGGTTTGGACCACACACATCACCGTTCCCCAGTCTATCGTCTCACCAGCATCCCGAACGCTAGGTACCTTCGCAAAGGCGCGCTCAAATGCGTCGGCTCCGAACACAAGTTCGGCTTTGGCGGCCAGATCGCCAGCGCCGTCAATCTGAGCCATGCATTTTTCGCAACAGAACGCGACTTCGATGCCTCCGATTTTCGATGTTTGTTCCTGATCGAAGTCGCCGCCAGCGATCGGACAAGCGATCTGGCGATACTGCCCGGTCACCATCAACTGGTGGTTGGCACGGGTATGGAAATCTTTTTTGTGTTTGGAAAACGTCGCCGCACACCCTTTGCAACAAAAATAAACTTCGCCATCGGCATGTTTGGATTTGAATTGTCGGTTTGCGTTTCGATCGCCATCAACGACGCACTTCACGCCAGACATTTCTTGGGCAACCGCACCGGAACCGGGAAGGTTGCTTAAAATTAAGACAATCGCTAGTGCAAACCCAAAAAGTACACGAACCATTTTTACCTCTCCGAGAATCAGCAGCCAATTTTCACCAAGTCTATCGAATTGACTAATTAGCGCACACCTCAACTTACGCGTCTTTCCTGCCCACCTTTTGACGCAACTTCAGGATCGTGTGAACGACTGATGCCGGGGTTCTGCCAACAAAAACGTTGCGGCCCAACCAACCAGCAACAATGACAGCACGCCACCAAAGACTGCGTAAAATCCAAGAACATCCATCAGCACCCCCACCACCAACGAAGTCAAAATCACCGGCAACGCCATACAGCAATTGAGCGTACTGAGATATGCCGGGTGATTTTCGGTCGTCGCAATTTCTAAAGTGTAGTTATTGAAGTAGCGAAATGTGATCGGCGTCAGCCCCAGTAAAAAGAAGATCACCAAATAGAAAACCTTCGATGGCGCATCAAACCACTGTAGCACCACCAACATCGCCGGCGCGACACACAAAAGCCCCATCAAAATCCTTAACACACGCCGGTTGCCAAACTGATCGGCCAACCACCCCGCCGGCACCGCCAATAAAGACGCGCCCACGTGTTGCGCTACAATCCAGTACAGCATCGTGCGATAACCAATCCCCAGTTTCACACGCGCGATC
Organism: uncultured Pirellulaceae bacterium; assembly: GCA_937944405.1. GTDB lineage: Bacteria > Planctomycetota > Planctomycetia > Pirellulales > Pirellulaceae > Mariniblastus. The sequence goes on along the minus strand of CALDYR010000016.1, from coordinate 58,671 downwards.
GATTGATAGTGGGGAAACAGGGTCATCGACATACCAAACATCGCACCTGCGATCGCCAACAAACAAAAATTGCGATCTTCCATAACGCGCGTGGACGCATTTGCAATGATCTCGATTCCACTTCGCAGGTTGCTGCGTTGTTGATCAGGCGTTTCGACAAAACAACACGCCACGATCGAGGCGCAAACCATTGCAGCGCCGGTGAATCCAAATATCAAAACAAATTTCGGCGGTGTCGACTCCAGCCACTGCTGCAATAATAAAAAGGCGAAAACAATCGCGGACAATCCACCGACCAAACTCCCCACCGCAGCCAATCGGCCGCGCTGATGTGGAACAATCAATTTCCCCGTCAGTGTGCTGAACAGCAATTGGTTGACGCCAGTGGCCGCAAAAAACAATGCGTAGACCGTTAAAAACAACCATGGCCACCACGACCGATTTTCGCCACCGGTGCTCCACCAGCAAACCGACAAAACTAAAAAGCAGCTTCCCATCAACATCGTCGACAGCCACAAGGCGAGTTTCTTAAAACGCACGTTGCGAATCCGATCTGAAAACAATAGCGGCGGAATCGATTGACCGAAACGGCTCAACATCGGCAGGCACCCAAGCTGCCAACTCGCACCGCCGATCAAATCCATGAACGCCGGCATAATGATGCTCTCGGTTTTGAAAATCCAGCCGATCCGAAGCACCACTTGGTAAACGGATAACCAGATAAAATTTATCCGACTGGCCGCTTGATCAGCCAATACATCTTCTGTTTTGAGGTCGCGTGAAAAAGACAAGTGAGAATTTGCGGGTAAAAAAAGAGAACTGGTTGTGTTGGGAGTCGGACTTTGGTCGGTCATCGTAACACGAAACCCGGTACGTAAGGAGTCGCAGACACAATGGCCTGCAGTCACTGTAAAATCCGCTTACAATAGCTTTCAAACATTAAAGTCCAATACAGTTTTCTATCGCAGTTATCCTGGGAAAATCAATGAAACTAATGACCTTGAACAACACCCTGAAGGTGTTTGGCGTCGCGTTATTTATCGCCGCCGCGACGGTTAAACCAGCAAACGCACAACTGTTTGGTTTGGGCAGGAGAATTGCCAACAATCAGTCTGCCGACGCGATGCCCAAAGCCAGGACCGCGCTGTCAGAAAAAATTAAACTGGAAGCCCAAAACGGTCGCTTGTCGATCGAATTCCCCAAAGAACAAGATGCCGAAGCCCTTATCCAATCGATCGTCGAAAACTCTTATCGCAGTTCCCATTCGAGCAATGGGGATCGATACTCCTGCAACGCCGAATCCAATGTGGCTCGAATTACAATCAACTCTGGAACTGACCGGTGGGGACAACAACAAAAAGACATCAAAACGATCCAACTGACCGAGCTAAACGACGCCACCAATCGCGTCGAAATAAAAGTCGACACTGATCAAGAGCAGCTTTCCCTGCTGTCGTTTAACCTTAAACAGGAAAAGTTCCACTTCCTCCGCCAAACCCCAGATCTGTTGACCTTGGTGGCGATCGACGGTGAATCGTTTGACTATATGTCGGAAAAATCGATCAACGATTTGGTCGCGCAACCGAATTTCACCTCCATTCTTGATCGTTTTCGCGCTGCAGGTTTTGGTGTCCCCAAGTTAGCCTCACAATCGAACATCGAAACACTGGTTGAATCAATCTTAAAATTTTCGGACAGTGATCGTGAAAAATTTGAGAACGCGTTTCCTGATTTAACGTCGAAGAAATTCAAACGAAGGAAAGCGGCCGCTGGTGAACTTGCGAAGAAGCTTGACCAGCACATCGTCGCTGTCGCCGCGATGCTTTTATCGGACACCCTCCCGTTAGAGATGCGAGCCCGTTTCTTGGAGGCCATCCAAGGCTGCCAAGACGAAGCCACCGTACTGCTGGTAAAAACGATTGTCGATGGAAAACTGACCACCGCGCCGACGGTTCTATTGAAGTTACTAACCCATCAAACTCAGGCCAAAGCAACAGAAGAAACGTTGCAATTTACGATTCAACGCTTGCAAGATGTCACCGGGCAAAAATTCGGCAGCGATGTCGAAGCTTGGTCGAACTGGATCGCAGAAAACGCAGCCACCGTCACCGTTGCGAAAAAAACAGCTCCTGCCCCGCCGCAGAAAAAAACGGCCCAAAGCAAACGCCGCCGATTGAGAAAAACGGGGCGCGAACAAGTTGAACACCCCCTAAAAGATTTGCTGAAATTGAAGCTCGGTGATTCGGGACGCATTGAAATCGACCGCGACCATTGGCGGGCCCTGTTTAACAACAAATCACCGCGCGAATTGATGCAAGAAGCCAAACGCTCCTTCATCGCATCGGGGCTGCCAAAATCGTGGCTCGTGCTGGGCGGAGAGCATGGAGTGACTGGGGTCGGCTATGAGCAAATTTTGTTTGAACGCATCGCCGATGAAGTCAAAGTCCGATCTCGAAATTATGAGACGTACTCCCAAGGGCGCCAACAGAAAACAAAATCGTTGAATCGAACAATGAATAAATCAGACTTGAGAATGACTTTAATGCTTCACGATCAAAGCAGCCGGCGGGAAAACGTCCGCCGCAAACGCGCGTACTTCAAATTTATGTTCGAAGATGACGCCGAAGATTTGTTCTACTTATTAATCGCACAACCACGGAAGGGATTCCGCATTTTCCTGTTCTGGGACAATGGAAAAACTGTCTTGAACTTACACTGTGACCAACAAGGGCGTCTCCTTCTCCATCACATCGCCGACAAAAGAACGACGACGCTGTCAGCGGAATCGGTCTCGAAACTGACCGCAGAGAACGGCGATTTTCTCAACACACATCTTTTGCCGCTGTTGAGTAAAATTGGAATCGACGCAGCGCGCGTCTTCGCCGACAACGACAACGACAACGCGGCGGAATAAATCCCTTCTTCATTTTGAACTCAAGAGCGATTGTTATTCATGCCGCAGCGCGTCGATCGGATCCATTTTAGCGGCGCGGATGGCCGGATAAATCCCAAAGATAACGCCGACCACAACAGAGATAAAAAACGCGATAGGAATCGAGGCCGGCACAATCTCCGGGCTCATGATCTTCGCCACCTCTGGCAGGTTGGCATAAAAATCAGGCGCGCACTGCTTCACTCCCTCCCGAGCGTAATAGACCACCAACGGGCACAGCAGGCCCCCCAACACCCCGGTCAATCCACCGACCACTGAAAGGGATATCGTTTCGACTAAAAACTGTTGCGTAATGTCCGAACGCTTCCCGCCGAGGGCGCGACGGATACCAATTTCGCGTGTTCGTTCGGTCACCGTCGCCAACATGATATTCATAATTCCGATACCACCGACGATCAAAGAAACCGCCGCGATCAATCCCATGAACATCATAAACATCAACCGCGTCGTTTTAGCCTGTTCAAGCAACTCATAGGGCACCACGACGGCGATATCCTGACGGTCCCGGTTGCCATCCATCAAAGTAGATTCGATCAGTTCGGCGGTGCGGGGCACGTCTTGGACGTTGCTGACTTGGATGGTGATCTGCGACAGTTCGAAACTGCTGATCGAAAACGAAGCGCCGGTGCGTTTGATTTCGCGATCTCCCATGCGCTGAAACATGGTGCTGATGGGAATGTAAACGTCTAATGAAAAATCTTGGGCCGACAACGACCCACCGATGGCCGCCGTTGCGTTGCGCTTTTTCAGTACCCCCACGATGCTGAAATACTCTAATTTTTCGGGCAAATACATTTGTTTATTGATCGGATCTTCGGACGGAAACAGGCGATCCGCCAACACCGCCGAAATGACACAGACCGAACGTTCGGCATCGACTTCGCGGTGCGTGATGAAGTGCCCACGTGCGACCTCTAATCGATTGATCGCGGCGTATTCGGGCGTGCATCCCACCAAACGACCGTCCACCGGTTTTGCGTTTGGATTTCCGTTGTAGATAAAATTCTGTTGCAGTTCCCGAATCGGAACAACGTGTTCAATCGTCGGAACGGTCGCCAAAATCATCTCCGCTTCGGATCGCTTTACGCCGAAATCGTCGACCGTTCCGCCGACGCCGGAGGCTCCATCGGGCGGTTTGACCGAACGGACGATAATGTTTTCCGCTCCTAGATCCTCGATTTGGCGTTGGGCTTCGCGACTGATGCCTTCCCCGATCGCCAACAACCAAATCACACTGGCAACGCCGATAAAAATCCCCAGCACCGTCAGCGCCGAACGCATCGGGTGTAACAGCAGACTTTTGAGCCCCAGTTTGAAGGTTCGAAATAATCTTGTCATTGCGGACTTAATTTCTCCCGAAGCGTTCTACCGCGACAGGTCGATGAAAGGCATTTGGAAACTCCCGAAAGGTTTCGTTCAATCTAATTCAATCTAAGTTCTCACTTCAGCATTGTTCGAAATTTCTTGAATGCGTTTGGCGGTGAAGACATCTCGGTTTTCCACCGGTTGGTCTGATTGAACTTCACCGTCCTTCAACCAGATCACTCGTTTGGCATGTTGACTGACCTCATCTTCATGGGTCACCATAATGATGGTGCGGCCCTCATCATTCAGCCTTTGGAACAGCGCTAAAATTTCTTCGGTGGTTACCGAATCTAAGTTCCCAGTCGCTTCGTCGGCCAAGATAAAATAGGGGTCATTGACCAACGATCGCGCGATCGCGACGCGCTGTTGCTGCCCACCGGATAATTGCGCCGGCCGGTGGCCTAACCGTCCGCCCAACCCAACCATGGTCGCCAGTCCAGTACTACGGGCTCGGGATTCGGCGTTTAGCTGCCCCATGTAATAAAGCGGCACTTCGATGTTTTCTACGACGCTTAACTGGGGAATCAAATTATACGACTGAAATACGAACCCCAATTTCGAAGCACGTACTTCGGACAATTCATCGTCGGACATCTGGGCCACGTCGGCGTCCCCCAAGAAGTAGCTGCCAAGGGTAGGGCGATCGAGACACCCCAGCAAATTCAGCAGCGTACTTTTCCCCGACCCCGACGGTCCCATAATCGCCACGTAATCACCTTCGGGAACGTCGAAGGAAATACCCCGGAGCGCTTTGACGGTTTCACTCTTTAACACGTAATGTTTTTGCAGATCGCGCAGACTGGCCGCCATTTTAATTGGCTCGTTCAAGGCTGGCTCCCGGACGAATCCCCATCGACGGCGGGCGCGGGTCTGCCTCGTTTGCCTCCATCGGACGGCGGTCCACCGCCGCGCCGCGACATCAGCTTGTTTGCTGCGATCATCAGTTCCGCTTTGGTAACCATCTCATCAGAATTCGCATCAGCACCGGAGACAATCGTCTTGGATCGGCCGGTTAAATCAGCCATCTCTGTCGCGTCAATCGTGCCATCGCGATTGGAGTCATACTTCGACATCATCCCGTCGACCATTCCGCCGGACGACCGGCGACCGGATCGACCGGATCGACCGGATTTATCAACCGCGCGATCGGATTGCGATGGCTCATCATCGGACCGTTGGGAACTGCCGTTAGCGGCGGTTTTGACCAAGGTCACGTTGTCCGGCAGTTCAATACTTCGGTCGGCCAGCACTTCAGGAAGTTCCATATGTTCTTTGAACGCACCGGGGTTCATCACTAATTGGTCGCCAACATTGACGCCGTCTTTAAACAGGACCATTTTCGAGTTATCTCCATCGATCAGGACTTCGCGTGTTTCATATCGGTCCCCCGTTTTCACCAGACAAAAGCTTCGGTCTTGCACACTGTAAACGGCTTGCAGCGGTGCCAAGAGTGCTTCTTTTTGAAACCGCGACTGAATCGACACCGATGCATTCATCCCTGGTTTAAGCGTCAACGGCGGGTCCAAAATACGAATTAAAACGGCGTACTTACGGACGTTTGATCCGAACCAGCCCTTGGATTCGGCGTACTGGTTAACCTTCACGACGATGCCTTGCAGACGGATATCATTGAGCGCGTCGACCCTCACGATCGCCGGCATGTTGGGTTCGATTTGAGTAATACTCTGTTCGTTGATCAGCGCTTTGACTTGCATTTTTTTGGGATCGGGGACACGCGCGAGCACTTGGTTTTCCCGCACACTAGCCCCCTCTTCCAGTATCCATTCTTCGCCGCGGCCACGTGATTCTTTGGCGTATACCAACTGACCGTTAACTCCGGGTGGTGCCACGATGCGGCATTTGGCGATCGCCTCTTGAATATCGGCCAGCTTTTGTCGCTCTACTTCGAACGATCGTTGCTCACTTTCTAGATCGACCAACGCCGCACGAATCTCGGCTTCTAACTGTGTCAGCTCTTTTTCTTGGGTAACTTCCACCAGAACTTTCTTCTTCTGCATCGACAACGCCAGTAAATTCTTCGCCTTCTCGATTGCGATCTTCGCTTTTTCGACCGCGAACACGTCGGCGTTCAGTTGGCGCTGAGTGATAAAACCGCGACTGTGAAGTTTTTCGCTGTGCTCCATCACCGCGATCGACTGTTCCAGTTCCTGTTTGGCGGTTGCGATCTGGGAATCGGCGTCGAAGATCTCATTTTCAATCGTTTGTAACGCTTCGACAAAAACCCCTTCTTCGTACTCACGCTTGGAAGCCTTGGCGGTCTCTAAAGTCGTTTCAGCCCGGATGACTTTCGTTTTTGCAGACGCGATGGCAATGTTCTGTTCGTCAAGCTCTTTTTCGAAAGACGCCGAATCGAGTTGTACCAAAAAATCACCGGGATTGACCTGAATGCCTTCCGGTGCCACTTCAAGCACAGAGATCTGGCCGTTTCGTGCTTTAACTTCGCAGCGAATTTCAATGTTATCGCTGCTTTCGATCTCACCTTGATCAAGGACTTTGGAGACGAATTCACCTTGGATTACGCTGGCGGTGATGGGATCAAAGGATGGTCCTTTTTCAGCAGAAGACAGCCACGAATAAATGCCGATGCCAACAATCAGAAGAACGATCAATGACACGATCGTAACGGGCGTCGAAACGCCGCACCGAAGTGCTAGGAAATTTGATCGAAGTCGCATGTTCAGCTTCCTGTAGATTGAATAACGCCGACTGGGGATAATTGCGATTACGAGGAAGATCCCTTTTAACCGTAAAATCGACCGGCTCTTTGAACCGCCTTTAATTTTACTCGATCGCCCGACTTATTCACGCGAAACGGCAATGCTGGAGACTTCGTCGCCGGCGCCGGCTGCCCAACCGGCGTATTGGCGTACCTGTAACGGGGCCGGCGATTACTGTCCCGCCGGGATACTTAACACGTCAGCCCCCAGAAAGTTCCGGTTTTCAATTGGCCCGCACCGCAGACAACGCCACTCTGACCGGTCGCGGGTGTCCTTCGACCGTGCGATTGGGGTCCGCCGGATCAAGAAAATCCCTCAAAGACTCAAACGGCATAAAATCGGTGCGGCGTTGCTCATTTTCGTCGGTCACCGAAACATCAATGACCATGACGTCCGCGAACCCTGTGCGATCTAGCCAACGTTTCAGCATCCCGATCGTCGGCATGAACCATACCCCCCGCATCTTCGCGAATTTCCCTGGAGGCACGATCACATCGGCGTCCGGGGAATCAATCGCCATCGTTTCCAACACCAATTGCCCGCGTTTGCGGAGGCTGCCGTGGAGCGTCTGGAGGTGGCCAATCGGATCGCTGCGATGGTAAAGCACTCCCATCGAAAGCGCCACATCAAACACCTTTAACCCGGCGGGAATCTCAGCGGCAGAAATCGGCATCACACCGATCTGCGTAGGATCATCACGCCAACGACGAAAGAGTTCGAATTGAAGGTTGTAAAGCAAAAATGGTTCGACCCCCATCACCCACCGCGCGCCTTCCGCGAGGGCCTTAAAACCAAAGTAGCCATTGTTGCAGCCGACATCTAAAACCTTTGCCCCGTCAAAATAAACCGACCGTGTAATCCGGTCCCACTTTTTAAAAGACCGCCATTCGGAATCGATGTCCACGCCGAAAAAATGATAGGGGCCGACCCGCCAGGGGTTGAGTTCCAGCAGACTCGTTCGCAATCCAGCAACATCCAACGACGGTTTGCCCGTGACGCTGACCACATTGCCGCCGGCGTGGAAAACGCAATCAATAGACGCACGATCGGATGGCAACGGCAGACGTCCCAGCAACTCTTTCCAAGACATCAGCAGGCCGTCGTTATTGTAAACCAATCGTCGATCATAGGTTTCACGTAGATTCGGTGACCAGCGTTTTAGGGCAGGGCAGTCCGCGCTGATCTGATCCAAGAACAACCCAATGTCGTTAAACGGTGCGTAATTCATTGACGGTCTGCTTCGTGCTGTTCTATTGCTGCGATCATTCCGTCAAGATCGTATCGCCGCGCTTCGGCGGCCACCGAAAACCCCAAACGTTCGACCGCACTGGTAGTGGTGGGACTGATGGTCGCAATCTTCGATCGCCCCAGTGCGGCACCGAATAAGTTAGCCACTGAATTCGCGATCGCGGAGCTGGTGATCGTTGTCCAATCAATTTGACCTTCAGCCATTGCGGTGGCTACCGCTGGATCGGGCTGGAGAACGTCTTGGCTGCGATACATCACGATCTCTTCGAAATCAACTTTGGCCTCTGCCAAACGATCGCTCAATACGGTGCTGCCACGATCAGCGCGGAAGATCGCGGTGTTGGATGGGGTTGGATTTTCGACCAAAACTTCGGCTAAGGATTGGCTGTTGGAATTTTTGGGGACGCGCGACACGCACACACCATAGGCTTCGATCACTGATTGTGTGCCCTTCCCGATCGCGACAACCTCGGGGGCCAATTGTTGCAATGTTTTCAATTGCTGTCCCCGGATCAGGCGTTCAAAAAAGAACTTTACCGCGTTGGAACTAACGAACACCAAACGACCGTACTCCGCCAGATTCCTAATCAAGCTATCGATCATCGTCCAACTTTCAGGCCCCACAATTTCGATCGCAGGCTGAAAAGCAACTTTTCCGCCACGTTGAACGATTTCCGCCGCCAAAGCCGCAGTTTGATGGGCGGCGCGGGTGACAAGCACATTCCGCCCTGCCAAGGTGGAAGCGTGGTGGGATGGTTGCTGAGAAGCGGTCATGGGCCAGTTTTTTGATGAAAACGAATTTTCGCGCGATTTCATTAGCTTTGGAGGGGACATCCTCCAGTAAAATGCCGAAAATAGCGGTGGACAAAATCGAGCGTTATTGAGATATTATCGGGTCTAAAAATTACCAATAGAACAAACTAAAGATATTACTGAACAATTATGCCAAATACACGCAGTGCCAGTAAGCGACTTCGCCAAAACGCCGTCCGCCAAGAGCGTAACAAAGCCACCAAATCGGCCATGAAAACGCAGATCAAATCCGTTCTGTCGGCCGTCGCAGCCGGAGACATCGAAAAAGCAGAAAAAGAGTACCCTGACGCGTCTCGGAAACTAGACCGTGCTGGAGCCAAAGGCATTATCCACAAAAATAAAGCCGCACGGGGTAAATCACGTTTACAAGCTGCGATCAAAAAAGCAAAAGCCAGTGCCTAAAACGATTGATTAAACGGCGGATGAGGGTTTCACTTGCCCCCCATCAACACGATCAAACGTCACAATTTAAAAGCCACAAAGTCCTGAAGCGATAGAATTTTGTGGCAACGCAAACCAAAAGGTAGCTCTCCACACGAGCTACCTTTTTTCGTACCGGTTGATTCTCCTGCCGGTTAAGCCGTTTGCTCGCCACCAAGCCAAATTGGATGGATCTCCACGCTTGATCACCGTATAGCAACCGGACGCTACGGTTTGTGGAATTGGCTGCGAAACACATCGTGCTCGTTGAGCCGCATACGACGTTCGAAATGCGTACGATAGTCCATGTCATGATCGGCAGGGCTTTCCTCCACCTGATGGGGGCCGGTCAGCGCGCTATGTTCCGCCATTAACCCGACCGTCTCTTCGAAATACTCTTCCACGTCGGTCCAGAAATGAAAGATCCCGCCGGGCACCAGCACCCGTTCAATATCTGCGATAAAGGAGGGTTGCATGACGCGCCGGACACGATGACGATCTTTCCACCAAGGGTCGGGGAAGTAAACGTGGACCGCGACCGCACATTGGTCGGGCAAAAAATCACGGAACAACTTCAGCCCATCACCACGCAGCATATACCCGTTGGCCCGTTCGTTCTTGGCCAATCGATAGGCCGCGAACTGGCAATACTTTTTTGCGATCTCATTGCCAAGGTAGTTTCGATCGGGCCGGTTGCCAGATTCGGTCAACACAAAATGCCCTTTGCCGCTACCGACTTCGATTTCTAAATCAGCGGTTTGCGAAAACAGGCTTTGCGGGCAAAACGGAGCAACCAAATCATCGACTTCCCCGATGAACGGGTCGTAGTTGATCGCAGGATCTTTTTTCGGTAATGAACGGCGGCCCATGGCATCTTTTAAAATGAGGTCAATACGTTAGGCTTCCAGCCTATCATGCGATCGATCAGCGACCACAAACACCGGTCCCTGCTCCAAAAATGATACAATAAAAAAACGGCCCGGAAGCCGTTTCTTTATCGCACTAGAGAGTGCCGACAAGGCGTTTCCCGGATTCCGGTGGCACGCATTGCGATCGTAGCGAGATTGGCCACAATTGGCGCTGGCTGTGTTAACGGGACTACGGTTGCATCCCCCGACTACCTTCACCGAGAAAAGCAAGCTTTGAGCGTGCTTGTAGCCGCAAAGTTCCCGGAATAACCATTAGAGAGGACTACGGAGTCTTGATCTTCTTGTTCTTGATTTTGCGTCCACGGTTGTTCGCTGGGCGTTTGCCGTGATTAGCTTTCTTAACTTTGTGGCTTGGTTTGGCCATGATGTCCTCGTTAAATCAAATTTTTGTGGGGATGCTCTCAGCTATTTCTCAAACCGAGCAACTGGTCGAGATGGCGATAGAATAACAACACTGCTTCGCCGCCAAAAGGGCTTTTCTGGGGCATAAAGCAAGGGATTGCGGATTATTCAAACGTTTATTTGTTCGACATTTCGACTAATTCGGCTAAAATTTCTTTCGTTTGTCCGTTGTCAATAGCCCGTGCACAACGTTCGGCACCGGCCAACAAACCGTCAGTAATTCCCGAGATCCACAACGCGGCGGCGGCATTGGCCACCACCACGTCGCGCTGCGGGCCCAACTGCCCGTCGATGATCCGGCGGATCACATCCGCACTTTCACTGGGACTGTTGGCTCTCAGCAATTTAATGCTGCTCGTTTCCAACCCAAAATCCACTGGAGCCAATTCGCCCTGCCGGACTTGCGTGCCCAGTACCTCTGAAACGTCAGTCACGTCGGACACCGATATCTCGCCGAGCCCACCGCGCGAATGCACGACCACCGATCGCTCGGTACCCAATTTCGCTAACGTTTCGGCAAGCACCGCGCGGGTTGACCCCAGACCTGCCCCAAGCAATTGAAACGGAGCGTTGACTGGATTACACAATGGGCCAATGAGATTAAATATGGTCGGATGGCCCAGTTTTTTGCGGATTTTGGCCACTTCTTTCACCGCGGGATGAAACAACGGCGCATAACAAAAACAGATCCCTAGAGTATTCAAGCATTTCTCAACGATCTCGACCTTGCAATCAACATTGACCCCTAATTCTTCCAGCACGTCGGCCGACCCTGAAAGGCTGGTCGACCGGCGATTGCCGTGCTTCGCCACCGACGCACCGGCTGACGCGGCGACCAAGGCCGCAGCGGTGCTGATGTTGAAGGTTCCGGTTTTCCCGCCACCGGTACCACACGTGTCGACCACATTTTCTCGGTAGGTTCGAATCGCCGTCATGTGCTTTCGCAGCGACAGCGCGGCGCCCGCCAATTCGTCAGACGTTTCACCTTTTTCATGTAACGCGACTAAAAACGCTTTTATCTCAGCGTCTTTGCATTGGCCACCTATGATGGAATCCATCACTTCTGTCATTTCGGACAAAGGCAGAGAATTGCCTTCTTTGATATTTTTCGTCGACTCGCGGATCAAGTCTGGCTCCGTTTTCAAAAATCGCTTTCGGGGATTGCAGCATCGGCCGGGCAAATTCTATGCGTCCTAAAAAGGAAACCAAAAAGAAGCGCAGCCACGCCAGTCCCATCAGTTTAGCAAATTCGAGCCCGATTGGCGTGAGAGAATGAGGTTTTTCCCTTGTTTGGCCCAACAACGGCTACTAAAATCCGGAGGACACCACACAAAAGGCCAAGTTTCAAACTCGATCTGGAACGATCCGCCACACATTAACAGAGATTTGGAATCATTTCATGGCTCGGAAAGTCATCATCGACTGCGATATGGGCATCGACGACGCGGTCGCTTTGTGCATGATGCTGTTCGATACGCGATTTGAGGTACTGGCCGTAACCGCGACCGAAGGCTGCGTAACTGCCGGCCAAGCCAACCACAATTTGCAAGCGATCATCGCGGAACTTGACCCCGTTCGCTATCCTCGTTTGGGCACCGCGTCGCCCACCCCCGACGCGCCACCGGTGGACACAAAGTATCTTTACGGTGCCGATGGGTTGGGAAACTCCGATTTTGAAGTGTCGCAACTCCAACGCGGCCATCAATCTGAGAAACTCATTGGAGACATTCTCCGCGCCAATCCAGACGAAGTATCTATCCTCTGCCTCGGCCCGCTGACCAACGTCGCTCGCGCCTTTCGCCGTGACCCGACCTTGGTATCTTTAGTCGACCGCATCATCCTTACCGGTGGCAGCATGATCGCCAAAGGTAATGTAACCCCGGCGGCTGAATTTAACTTTTATTTTGACCCGGTCAGCGCAAAGGAAGTGCTCAGATCAAAAGCGGCGACGATTCTCCTGACCTTGGACACCACTGAACAAGTGAGCTTTGGGTTTGGGTTGATGGATGATTTACCATCGGATTCAACGCGGGTGGGAGATTTCCTGCGTCAGATTTTACCGTTTGCGTTCCGTGCTTTTCGTCAGCAACTTGGGCAGGAGAGCATCCCGCTGAACGCGGCGATCGGAGCGCTGGCGCTGTTGGAACCTCAACTGTTCGCATTCGAAACCATGGCCGCAGACGTAGAAGGGCAGGGCGAATTGACGCGCGGCGCGTTAGTTCTCGACCGTCGCCCTCACCCTGAATGGCGGCCCAACGTCGACATCGCAGTTGAACTACGCGCCGACGCGGCCTACCAATTTGTAATCGACCAATTGGTTACCAGCAGCAACCAAGAATCTCCGTAGACGCCAAAGTGCTCGACGCCCGTTTTTCGCTCCAGTGTCCTTGCCGTCGATGTGAACACCGCGCCCCTTGAGATCCAGTTGGAGGCGATCTATCCACTGCTGTAAGCAGGTGAAGAAAGCTGCGGTATCGAGTCGGGATATCACCCGCGCCCTGGTGTCATGGCCGGGAATTCCGTTCTTGAGTTCAAGTCACTTGCCGAGCCATTCTTGGCGCTCCTTACCAAAGTCTTCAATATCTTCCCAAGTTCCACAGTAGCAGATGGTACCGCAAAGCGCCAGAACGATGAATTGGGATGGATTGTTAGAGTTGAAGATTAGGGTTGTTCAGATCAGGGTTGTTCAGATCAGCCGTTTATCAGCCGTTTGTATGAGGGGCCCCGAGTATCCTGAGGCGGCCTGAGATCGGTTAAATTGTGCGGTGACACAATAAATCCCGTTTCGAAACATCGTAGACCCTTCCACCGCGAAATTCAGGTTCATTGGCGACATGTAAATCGCTTCAATCAGTTTCACAGCGGCGACACCGAAGCATCTTGATCAGTAGGGAGCTTGATCAAAAATAGGTGGACGTTGTTGGGGGACGGACGCTCAATGGGGGCGGCGAACAGCAGCGCTGACTTGGTTTGCGGATGCGATTGTAACGCGGCGGTAATCTCAAGCCGAATCGCGTCACGATAGACTTCGGCCTCCCGTATGACCACTAAACCGCCGTCATGTTCAACCAGCGCTCTTATGTTGTCAGGCGAAAAAATTTCACCTTGTGAGGGACGCGCGACAATCCGTTTGGGCGATATGACTTCGGGAATCCCCTGTAATGGAAATTTCAGATACTGCTGAAAACCGTCGGTCTGATCGGTCTGTGCCCACCTGTCTTCGATCAAATTTGCCACTAAGAACACGGGCAACGATTCATCCTCACGGTTGATGATTGCTACAACCTGGTGCCAGTTTTCGTGGCGAAACCCTCCCGATTGCAGCTGCTGCGGCACTTGGGAAGTGCAGGCGATTGCTCCGACGATCGCAAGTGCGACGCTCCATTTTAGTGCATCGTTGCGTACTGACGAAATCGCCAACGCGGCGAACAGAGGAAACGCAATCGCGCCCACGATTGCGTACCGATCGATCGCTAGGGAGACCCAGCCAACTGCGTCAAGAACAACGATCATCAGTTTGGGAACGATGGCCCAACACGCGACAAACGCCAGTTCTAACCACGGACGTTCAGGTCGACCGCGGCTGGGGGGGCGGGTGCGATCCTTCCAACGGTCTATCAACAGCATCGCTAGGGGCAGCAACATCATTAGCGCGACAGCGTAAATTAGACTCATGAAGACATTGTCGACGTCGGACACCGCTGTCCAATTTTCACGGCGTTGCCAAAGGAAACCGATCAGCGCGATTCCAGGTGAAACCAGAACGCCGCAAAAACTGGCTGTTGCGATCAACGGTCTCCAGGGGAAAGACTGCCGCCAAACGCAGACGGCGCACACGAAAATTAGTTCAGCGCTCATTAACAGCATTCCCGTAGGATGGGTGTAGAAGATCAGCGCCGCTAACACGGCGGTGGCAAGGCTGCGTTTGAGGGAGCTTGCGACGCCAAGGTTAAACATAGCCGACACCCAATCGAAGAAAACGATCGCTTGTACGCCCCCCAGCAATTGCACCATGACGTAGGGGCGCGCTTCACTGGTGTAGAAAACGCAATCGTAGTCAAACGCAAAAAATGCAGCCACCAACAACAGCGCGGCGGTTGAACTGGTCCTGCGGTAAACTAAGATCGGCACGATCGTCATCAGCGCCATACCACACACCAACCCCGGCAATCGAAGAGCCGGGGCAGATACACCGCCGACCTTTAAAGCGGCCCATACGGCATAGAAATACAGCGGCGTTTGGTTCCCGGCAGCGGCACGCCGCGCCACGTCCGTCAGGTCGCCTTTGGCGACCCAAGCGGTGTGTTGTTCATCCAGCCACAGGTGATCCCCAACGGCGGTGGCACGAAACACGCCGCCGAGCAACAGCAGGCAGATCGCGACAACCAGTACGATGGATCGGCCCAGTGACGACGTGGGGGCGGCGTTTGCGGCCAAAACATCAACAGGTTGAGAGGCCATGATTTCAACGCCACGTCGTCAAACGGCACCTTGATTGGTGGGACGCATTTTCTAAATCGAGTTCTGTGCTGCAACGAACTTTGTGATCCCAAACTTTAGCAATTCATCTTTGGTTTGCCGGAACGGTTCCGAGGCGACATTGGAATCTACGATCATCGCCGCATCAATTAAATGCTGGCTGGCTGACAGTTCGGTCGGCAGTGTCTCCGCGACGCCGACGTCTAGGATGATCAAATCGAAGGAATGTTCGACGCTGCGAAGTAATTCCCCCAACTGATCCAACAACATCGACGGTAGTACACCGCGGTCAGAAATCGCCCCCAGCGGCATGACGCAAACACCGGTCGATTTGCAACGGATAATTGCTTCGGAAGCGTCCAGCGACTCCCGCACTGCGTTGACCCAACTAATGTCTGGCCCCAGTCCGATCGATGCGGCCAAAGAAGGGTTGGCCAAATTCGCGTCCACTAAAAGGACTCGTTTTTTCATGTGGGCAGACCATCGCGCGATCGAACAGGCGATCGTCGAGGCTCCGGCGCCCCGACGGAGGCTGGTGATGGCCAACCGGTGTTGGCTACCGTCGAGAATATCGAGGGCGAAATTCGCCAACCGACTGATTGCTTGTTCGCCGACATCCAAGAATTGGTCAATGATCATCGGCCAAACAAATTTCTCAACATCCCAAGCGGCAACGTCAACGGAGATGAATGCCCCAACGTTGAAGACTTCAGAGTCGACCAAGTCTAAGGTGTCTTGTTTAGCGTTTTGCGATTCTGAGGGAACTGGTACCTGAGAAAGGTTTTCAGCCGAATTCTCGATCGCCGCTTGAGCGCCATCGGGCAGTGAAGGGGCTGTTGGGGGGAGCGGTTGCTGGGGGGAAATAGGCTGGGGCGAAATAGGGGTCGAGGATTTGGGCTCTGGTTCTGGTTCCGCAAAAGCGACGTCTGCCAGTGAAAGATCCAGCGGTTGGGCCTGCGGGTCGATTTGCAAATCGGTCAGCACCGTTGCGATCGCTGCGGAAATGGAAGCGACCAAATCTTCCTTGGTCGACGCTAGGTCGCTGGAGTAAGCGATTGCTTCGTGTTCGGGGCCTAGTTTCTCTTCGGCGACCAGTTCTGCATAGCGTTTCCGAGAGGCGTCGAGGGCCTCGATCGCGGCGGCAATATCTTGATTGGCTTTGCGTTGGGCGGCCTGCCTTGGAGCGGGGGGGCCATCGAGTCGATCATAACGCGCTTTGAGCAACGCTGCCCGATTCAGAATTTCGGTCCCCGCAGGAGGACGCAGCGTGGCCGTTTTCGCAACCGCCGCTTGATTGGTCGAACGCAACTGTTCGACGAAACTTTGCAAGCGTTCGGCGCGGGTATAGGGTGCTGGCACGCTGGAATGGGAAGCATCGAGCCGCATATCGACAGTGCCGTCAGCGTTTTGCACTGACCGTGTCGCTAACGAATCGGCGCGTTGGCGTCGCTTTTGATTGATTCTGGCGTGTGTCGCTTCGACGTCGCTGGGTAAAGAAGGAGATGAAGGGGGGGTAGATGTCGGTTCCATGACCAAAATTCCGCTGTTATTGGGAGTAATGCGTATCCAAATGAATCGGTTCCGGTTGTGATTATCTTGAGCGGTAGATAAATTATCCGGTAAAGGTGCGGTGTTCAAAATTCGCCGCAAGGGCCAATTCGGCTGCCTCGGTGAGATAATTAGCACATTCCGGTGGACGGGGCAATGTTAGCCGCGCCAATTGGATGCGGATTATCCCAGCCCAAGCAATCGGATTCGGTTACACAACGCGAATCGAGGATCCTGAAGTCGCGTAAATGCAGAATTTCCCCGATAAACGTTCCCTATGAGCTGCTTTCGGGTCGCGAAAAGCGGTTTACCAATTACTTTGTAAGGCCGATAGGAATCAGCCTAAAACAACTAACCTACCAAATCTGAGATCGCCCGTGTCCGTTATTGAGCAAACCAACGCGTCCCAATTATTTCTCGACCGTCTCGCCAAAGAGATTCTGGTTCTTGATGGAGCGATGGGATCGATGATTTATGGTCTGGAGTTGACCGAACAGCAGGTGCGTGGGGAGCGTTTCAAGGACTGGCCCAAGGATCTTAAGAACTGCACCGATGTGTTCGGGCTGACCAACCCTGAAGCCATTATTGGGATCCATCGTCAGTATCTTGAGGCTGGTGCCGACATCATCGAGACCAACACCTTCAATGCCAGTCCGGTTGGGCTTGCCGATTTTGACTTTCCAACCGACATCGTCACCGAGATCAATTTCGCGGCGGTCGCCAATGCGAAAAAAGCGGCTGATGAATTCACGGCCCTGACTCCGGATCGGCCGCGTTTTGTCGCCGGTTCGATCGGCCCCACATCGCAGCAGACCGCGATTTCCACCAAAGTCGAAGACCCCGCCTATCGCGGTATCACTTTCGACGAAATGGAAGAATCCTACTACATCCAAGTCAAAGCATTGGTCGAAGCGGGCGTCGATATCCTCTTTCCCGAAACCGTTATCGACACCCTGAACCTCAAGGCATGTCTGTTTGCGATCGCGCGGTACTTCAACCAATCGGGGCGACAGGTTCCGGTAATGGTGTCGGGAACGTTTGCCGAAAGCGGATCGACCTTCGTTTCGGGGCAAGTCGTCGAAGCGTTCTGGCACAGCGTATCGCACTTCCCCATGATCAGCGTCGGCATGAACTGCGCCCTAGGGCCGGACATCATGCGGTCGCACATCGAAGAACTTTCGAAGATCTCAACGAGCTACATCAGCTGTCATCCCAACGCCGGCACGCCCAACGAAATGGGCCAGTTCGATCTTGAACCCGAACCGATGGCCGCCACGATTAAAGAGTGGGCCGAAAACGGTTGGCTGAACATCGTGGGGGGGTGCTGCGGAACGACCCCGGCACATATCAAAGCGATCTATGAGGCGGTGCATAATGTGCCACCTCATAAACCCAACGACATCAAACCATTGACGCGGTTGTCCGGTTCGTTGCCGCTGACGTTGCGCGAAGATGCAAATTTCCTCATGGTCGGCGAACGTACCAACGTGACCGGGTCACGCAAATTCGCGCGATTGGTCCGTGAGGGGAAAATGGAAGAGGCTGTCGAAGTGGCTCGGGATCAAGTCCAGGGCGGGGCGGCGGTGATCGACATCAATATGGACGACGCGTTGCTTGACGGCGTCGAAGCGATGACGACTTACCTGCGATTGATTGCAGGGGAATCTGACATCAGCGCCGTTCCGGTGATGATCGACAGTTCGCGCTGGGAAGTCATCGAAGCGGGGCTCAAAGCCGTTCAAGGGAAAGCGATCGTGAATTCGATTTCGCTAAAAGAGGGCGAAGAAGAATTCTTGCATCGGGCGCGATTGGTGCGGCAGTACGGAGCCGCTGCGGTTGTGATGGCGTTTGATGAAACCGGTCAAGCCGTTGAAACCGACGATAAAGTCAAAGTCTGCAAACGCGCCTATGACCTGTTGGTGGAGAAGGTCGGATTCCCGCCAGAGGACATCATCTTCGATCCCAACATTTTGACCATCGCCACGGGAATGGAAGAACACGACAACTATGCGGTGAATTTCTTTGACGCCACCCGGGCGATCAAAAAGATCTGCCCAGGCGCCAAAATATCTGGCGGCGTTTCCAATGTCAGTTTTTCCTTCCGTGGTAACAACACGGTGCGTGAAGCGATCAACGCGGCGTTTTTATACCACGCGATCGAGGCGGGGTTGGACATGGGAATCGTCAACGCCGGGCAGCTTGAGATCTACGAAGAAATCCCCAAGGACTTGCTGGAACATGTCGAAGACGTTCTGCTCAATCGGCGCCCAGACGCGACCGACCGTTTGTTAGATTTTGCCGAAACGGTCAAAAGCAAAAAGAAAAAAGGAAGCACCGAAGACCTCACGTGGCGGGAAGACTCCGTCGAAGGACGGCTCGGCCACGCACTTGTCAAAGGCATCGATAAGTACGTCGTCGAAGACACCGAAGAGGCGCGGCTGAAGTACGACAAGTGCCTTTCCATCATTGAAGGCCCCATGATGGACGGGATGGCCGTCGTCGGCGATCTGTTCGGCAGCGGCAAAATGTTCCTTCCCCAAGTCGTCAAATCGGCAAGGGTAATGAAGAAAGCGGTCGCCCATTTGCTGCCGTACATGGAACAGGAGAAAATCGACGCCGGCGTGTCTCTAGACAGCACGCGCGGAAAAATCTTGCTGGCGACGGTCAAAGGCGACGTCCACGACATCGGTAAAAACATCGTCGGCGTTGTGTTGGGATGCAATAACTATGAAGTCATCGACCTTGGCGTGATGGTTTCGTGCGACGACATCCTCAAAGCGGCCGTCCAGCATGACGTCGACATGATTGGCCTGTCTGGATTGATCACGCCATCTTTAGATGAAATGATCTATGTCGCCAAAGAGATGAAACGGACGGGAATGAAGATGCCTCTGTTGATCGGAGGCGCCACGACCAGCGATAAACACACGGCAGTGAAAATTGCTCCGCAGTACGAACACGGAGTTGTCCACGTTTTGGATGCGTCTCGCAGTGTAGGCGTCGTTGATAAATTGATGAACCCCGATTTGCGTCCTGATTATCTTGCCGAAAATTCAAAACTTCAAAACAAATTGGTGGCCGGTTACGAAGAACGTCAAATGACGTTGGTCCCCTACGGAGAAGCCTTCGCCAAACGCTGGCCGACGGATTGGAATTCGATCCACGTCGCAACGCCTGCCTTTACCGGCGTCCGGACGATCGGAACGGCGGACGCGAATCTACCGGCGGTGGACCAAGAGATCCAACTTTCGGAAATTGCAGAATACATCGACTGGTCACCGTTCTTTCAGTCGTGGGAACTGCATGGCAAGTATCCCAAGATCCTTACCGACAAAGTCGTCGGCGAAGAAGCGACGAAACTTTTTGCCGACGCCCAGGAAATGCTTAATCGTTTGATCGACCAGAAACAATTATCAGCGCGTGCGATTTATGGGTTTTGGCCCGCCAATTCTGAAGGCGATTCGATCATCCTTTACACCGATAACGATCGTAAAGAAGAATTGACGCGTTTCCATATGCTGCGGCAACAGTGGCAACGCAAAGGCATCGAGTATTTCCGTTCCTTGGCCGATTACGTGGCCCCTGTGGACAGCGGACGAGCCGATTACGTCGGCGGTTTTGCGGTCACCACTGGCCATGGCTGCGATGAACTGGCGCAGAAGTATCGTGACGAACTTGACGATTACAACGCGATCATGGTCTCGGCGCTGGCGGATCGCTTGGCCGAAGCGTTTGCCGAAATGATGCATCACCGGGCGCGGAAAGATTGGGGATTCGGCGAAAACGAGAACCTGTCCAACGAAGAAATGATCGCCGAAAAATACCGTGGCATCCGTCCTGCGGCAGGCTATCCGGCTTGCCCAGACCATACCGAAAAGCAAACGCTTTGGAATTTAATGGGAGTTGAAGCAGCGACGGGAATCCGTTTAACGGAATCCTTCGCGATGTGGCCCGGTGCGGCGGTCAGCGGATTGTACTTTGGACATCCTGAATCGCGCTATTTTGCCATCAACAAAATTACCAAGGACCAAGCCCAACACTACGCGCAACTCAAAGGGCAACCGTTGGAAGAGATTGAACGCTGGTTGTCGCCGGTGCTTGGTTACTAACCAGTCGCGGCAGCGAATTGATTGAGATGGGTTGATTTGAGATGGGCGCGGCACATAGTGGCCACGACGCGGAGGGACGAAAAACATACCGCTGTGAGGAGTTGGTGCTTTGCGGTGTTGGTGATTGGTGGCTTTAAGGGGACGTAGGCATGAAATTGCTACCCAAAAATGTCCATTCCTCCGGATGCGAGTAACGCGATAAAAACGCCAGCGATTACGAACGCTAAAAACACCCACACGGCAGTTTGGAACGACAACAGCGTGCACAGACCAAAAAACGCTGCCGCTAAAATCAGCCAGACGATGCCCCCGACGCCTTCAATTAGAAATTCCAACAGCGCCCCACCCCAAGACCATGCTCCGTTTTGCTCTTCCGCGCGTCGGTCGGCATGACTGTTTTGTTCGCCATCTGGAGGGCTTAAAATCGCCGGCTTTTGTTTGATATCGGGGCGCGATAGGCAGGACTCACAAAACTCTTCCCCGTTGCTGATTGGCGTTCGGCATTGGTTACAGGGACGCATGGAATTTCCTGTTTTTTTGAAGACTTATTAAACACAACTACTCATAGGGGCCAATAAGCCAAGGGCACCCTCAACCGACCCGATCAATCATCAAAGATGAACTGGAATAGAGCGCACCTTTTCATCGTCCTTGCGCGGTGAAGGCGGGTCGATCCAATCAATCGTTCCACCGGCCTCTGTTTTTTGTAGAAGGTGTGATTTGAATTGTTTGCAGATACGTTGCAGTGCGTCACGTTCGGTTGCGGCGGTGAGTTCGAATCCTGCGAGATTGGCGATTCGCGCGGTTACTTTTCCATCGGCATTGTACATCGTGTAAATCAGGCAAGCGTAAGTAGGGGGGGCAGGGCGTTGGGGGCCGGTAATGCTGAGTTTGTCAGGTGAGCTGTGAGATTGATCATCCATTTTGTTTTCTGCGTAAAAATCGTTTCGAAGTTTGTCAAGCAATTACGACGACTGCGGTGCGATGAGTTCGACGATTTCTTGACGCGCCTAATAGGCGGGGACGGTTGGGCGGGGACGGCTGGAAACGCGGTGTGCTTAATAATGAGGTGGGCGATCACGGAATAATTTCTGAGCACCGGATCACGGAGTTGAATTAGGGCCTAAACGGCAACAGCAACGATCGGTCCCGGTAAAATACGAAACCCTTTAAGCACGTACCGCAATCATTCTTTCTCCTGAAGCAATGTGTGAATGCGGTTATAGTTTATCGTATCCCAACCGCCAACGTCGCGCCCTGCCAGACAAAAGAACTTTGACGCAATCGCCTAAACTTTATCGCTTTGCTGTTAGTTTCCTGCCGGTGGTTTTGATCACCGCGATTTGGTTGACGCTGTTTTGGCCGATGCTCTGTGGCAGTGCGATCCCAGGTTATCGCGATTCAACGTATTTGTACTATCCGATGTTCCAATGGATAGACTGGCAGATGCAACAAGGAGAATTCCCGCTGTGGATGCCTTATGAGGATACCGGATTCCCTCTGTTGGCCGATGGCACCTCCAGTCTTCTTTATCCAGTCAAAGCGATTTTCTGGTTGCGGTTTCTATCATTTCCGGCGCGTTACAGTTGGTACTTGGCGTTGCATGTGTTGCTGGCCGCAGGAGGGAGTTACGCCCTGACAAAAACGATGGGCGCCAATCGATGGGGCGCAACCTTGGCAGCGATCAGTTATGCGTTTGGTGGCAGCGTACTGTTTCAAGTCTGTAATGTTGTTTACTTGGTCAGCGCGGCCTGGTTGCCATGGGCGCTGAGATGCGTGTGGATCATGGTGGGAAACAAATCAAACGCGACAACCGTAATCGCGGCCAGCGTTTGCTGCAGCATGATGATTTTTGGCGGTGATCCACAAATGGTCTATCACCTTGGCCTGATCGCGGCGGCGACGACCATGGTTTTTGGCGTCCAGCAGTTTTGGCTCCAAGGCGTTCGGGGCGTTCAGCGCCCCGAACGCGCTACATGGATTCGCACGGTAATCTGTTTGGGGGTGTGGGTGGCTTTGACTTCTGTGCTTTCGGCGGTCCAATTGTTGCCGACGATCCAGTGGGCGCGGCTAAGCGACCGGGCGATTGGTGAGGTTGCGATGAACATCTACGATGGAGACTTTGACAGTTTGGTGAATTTGCCTGACCGTCCGCCTGTGTCAGACATTTACCAGTTCAGCCAAGAGCCTTGGTCGGTGCTGGGGTTGTTGTTTCCTAACGTTTTTGGAATCGACGCGCCGGTGAACACGCGCTGGTCCGACGCGTTTCCGGGGGCCGATCGTATCTGGGTGCCGTCAAACTATTTTGGGTGCGTAGTGTTGTTACTGGCGTTGTCAGGGTTTGCCTTTTACAGCCACCAACGCAAAGGGCGGGGCAGAGCAGAACGTGTTTGGCTGACATGGATCGCTGCGTGGTTCTGTTTGGCTTCCTTTGGGTGGTACGGTATCAGTTGGCTGATGACTGAATGCGGCTTTAACGTAGGACCGACGCAAACAGGAACCTTCCACCAGCCTGTCGGTGGGCTGTATTGGTTAATGGTGACGGTGTTGCCAAAGTACTGTCTGTTTCGCTACCCCGCGAAACTGATGGTGATTTCCTGTTTAGCGCTAAGTGTTCTGGCGGGGGTGCAATTGAGACCCCGTGGTATCGAACGATTGATTCCGTTCTGCTGGTTAGCGCTGATCGTTGGGCTTCAGGGCGTGGTGGTTTTAATTCTGCCGCAAACGATTGGGCTGTTGAGGAGTTGCGACACGGTGACATTGTTTGGGCCGTTTTTGTTCGAACAGAGTCTGTACACAATTTTCTTTGCCTTGTTTAGCACGGTGGTTTGTTGCTGTTGCCTCTTGGTTGCCGCGTATGGGGTGCGAGTGCAAAATGACTGCCGTCGGAGGCGGCGTTACCGATGGCTGTTTGTGGGGGTGATCGGGATGACGATGTTCGAGGTAGGCATCAACAATCGATGGATGCTTCACCCGATCGATGCTGCGGTGATGACGGTGAAAACTGCAACGCAGCGTAAAATCACAGCACTGCGGGAGGTTAATCCGAACCGCCCATTAGCCGCATCGGTATTGGAAACGGATTTTGCAAATCGGGGGTTTCTTTTTAATAGCTCAGAGCAGCGCGTTGCCGAATTGGCGCTGTGGCGTCGAGAAATGCTGTTTCCCAAAACCCACCTGTTGGTTCCACATTTAAAAGTATGGGGAAGCTTTACCTCGATTCGGCCAACCGCCTTTGACCATATCAATCCTCAGTTCGTCGCGCGTGAGGTGGACGCGCGAATCGTGGATGTGGAAGGGACAGCGGAATTGAAATTTACCAATGTTCCGCTTCAAAATAGATCACCGCTGGAAAAATTCACGTGGCACGGACAAACGCTGTACCGAAAGGTCACTGCGACGGCCAAAGATAGCCGGCTAACCGAGTTGCGATTACCCCTTCTGCCGACCGGTGGGTGGAGGGTTCTTTTCCACTCTGCAGAGACGACCGGTGAGGTCTTAGAACGGGATGTTTACGCCTCCGGTCCACTCGAAAGCACCGTTTCGATTCCTGAGTCTCTACGTGGAAAATCGTTTGAGGTAAATTGTGTCTATCGGCCAGCCAGTTTTCTCTGGGGGCGGTGGATTTCGGGTTGGGGGTGGCTGGCGGTGGTGATCGTACTGATTCTTATTCGGCGAAAGCAGGCGTGCCTATCATTGGAACCCGAAATGAGGTTACAATGGGAGCAGAATCAATTGGAAAATCCATCAAAATCATAGTGATTGACAATTCTTTGAAAGACATCGGGATGAATACTTCAAACGACAATGATATTTTAACCGCTCGCAGCACCGCAATCGTTTTACTGGTCCTGACCGGGTTGTTAGGCTGCTGTTGGGCTCTGATTGGCGGCCCGCGGTTGCAAGCAGCAACTTTTGTGTGCGGTATGGTCGGCGTGGTGGCATGGCTGAGCTATTGTCAGCAAAAAACGACGTCAGACTTTAAGGCTGTATTTGCGGAGAAAAAAAACAGCAATTCATAACATCACCGAGGCATGGGAAACTTCTAGCCTGTTGATTGTGGCCAATGAGGCGCTGATTTTGACTCTGCTTTTGTGGTGAGCAATCCGCTTGCGCGCGTCGAGCTATCCCTGCGAGGTTGGGGCGAAGCTGGAAACTGGGATTGCCATTCACTTTATCTGCTCCATGTATTGGGCGCGGTGGCGAATGTCGAGTACCGGGGCAGAATTTTTGTATAGCCAATTCATAAACTTTGGCCAATTGTTTCCCGACAGGAACCCGTTGACCAAATTGTCTGCGGTTCTTTGCGGACGCAGGTCTTTGGTGATCCAAAATTTCCCAGCGTCAATTTCAAGCAAAGCATTATCAAGCGTATTGGTCGACGCAGATGCTACAGAGTTTGGACGCAATGTTCCGACTATAAAAAGCTGAGGATTTAAAGCTAAAACGTCCCTTATCCGTTCATGTTGGCCACGAATCTTCTGGATCTTTTCGACTAAATCTTTCGTATTCCAATGTTTGTCATTCTGCCAAGCACATAACCCAATCGTCGGGGTGCCTGAACTTACGCCACCAGTTACCACTAATGTGTTTGGGAATACCTGAAGAAATGTCTTTGCAATGGTTTCAAACTGAGCTTTGTTTAATTGATGAGCGGGCAGCCACTGGCAGAATAGGCCTTGTAAGCGCAATGCGCGTTTGACATTGCGAAAGTGCTCGATGGAAAACAGTCGAGACTCTCCAGAACCATGGGGCCGAAATAGGTCCGCAACAATCAAATCATATTTTCTATCAGCGCACGCGATAAAGGTTCGGGCATCCTCAAGCAATAATCGATTGGTTGATCGCTGGAAATAAGAACCATTTTGTTGGTTGAAAAACTCCTTGGCAATCTCAGCAACTTTTTCCGAAAGTTCGATCGAATCGATACTGGGAGGGGATTCCAACCCTTCCAGTCCGCTGGCGGATATTCCCGTCGCAAAACCGAGGCAACAGGCTGTTTTAGATTCGGGATACAACGTCCAAGGCAGCAACAGTTGCCGACGTTCGGCGGCTTCGGCAGACACACCAGAGCTTCCCAAAATGTACTGATTATTCATCAACAAACTACGAGCCCCAGTTTCATCTTGGACTAATAAAAGTACGCCTTCTTCACCAAAGAACGTGCCTTCGATCTTGAATGACTTTTCAGCCCGAGGGCTTAAATAACGCAGGTTATCATAGGGCTCGATGGCCAACAAACCGACCAGCAACGTTACAAACACAATCCCAATCGCAGTGCGTTTGCGGTTTTCGCAGATGCAGTGGATGATCGACACCAACGCCGCCGCCGCCGCGAGGATTATAACCCCCCGGTAAATTCCAATTTGGAAGATCATCAACTGGTTACTAAGCTCAGTTCCCACTAGGCCGCCGACGCCATTGGTTGCTAACAGCAGTCCCACCGCCCCCCCTTCGGGATCTTTTTCCGCGAAGATCGACAAAATGCTCGGAAAAACGAGCCCCCCAAAAAACATCGTCGCTCCAGAAGAAACCGCGACGATCCAGCACAGCCACCACCAGTAGCTCCCGATAGATCCAATGGTTTCCCCTTTGCTGGCTGCTAAGTAGCGAATGGAAACCAATTCATCAGTTACTTCATACAAGATCAAGGGGCAAAGGACACAAGCCACCGCGCCCCCAGCCAAGCCCGTGATCAATTGGATTTGTTTGGAGATTCCCAATCGATTGAGCAGCATCACTGCAGCTGCCCCCAATGCGAGAAACAAAATGACGTTCGCTAACAACGCACTGGTTGTTTGGATTGAAGACGGCGCTACTAAAGCCAACAAACGCAAGACCAGCACTTCGACGGACAGCACGATCACGCCAGAAAAGAACGCCAGTACAAACAGACGCCGCGCACCGCTTTGCCGCAGATCTGCGGCGTCAGAGGGGAATGCAGAATCGTCATTCGGCAACCCAATGGTTGCCGCCTCTTGGTGGGGGATCTGACGCCGTCGTCTCAACCACGGTCCCAGCGCAACGACCGCGATGATTAAGTTACCCGCCGCAGTGCAGATCATTGCCCCACGAACTCCAGCGTATCCCAATAAAAATGTCGACGTAATTCCCAGACCTACAACACCGCCGAGCATATTGAAGGTATAGACCCAGATACCGCCGCGATCGATCGATCCGCCTAACTCAGTCATCGCACGGATGAACAGCGGCATCGTCATCCCCATCATTATCGAAGGGGGGATCACAACACCTGCAACCAAAATGGATTTAAACAGGTGGCCCTGCCATGAAATGATCCCATCGGTTCCGAGTGCGGCCACCAAACCATCGGCCCAATCGGGCAAGAAGATGATGGGCAGCGATAAAACAGCGATGGAAAATTCGGCAATGCTGAGCCGAACGCTAGAATTTTGTTTTCGATGCGAATAACGAGCC
The DNA here is from genome assembly GCA_937944405.1 of uncultured Pirellulaceae bacterium. Classification (GTDB taxonomy): domain Bacteria; phylum Planctomycetota; class Planctomycetia; order Pirellulales; family Pirellulaceae; genus Mariniblastus. The sequence continues at coordinate 31,229 of CALDYR010000016.1, read as the reverse complement.
GCCAACCAACCACCAATCGACAAGCCTAAAAAAAACAAGCCTAGAACTCTGCCTGCTACCGCTTCGGTGGCTCCCAATAAATCAATCAAGCGGCGCGTCCAAAGTAGTTCGTGCGACAGCGCGACGAAACCACTGAGAAAAGCCAAAATCACTAATAGAAGCTGCAATATCGATACCGGGTTAGATTCATTAAAAGGGTTAGCGTGAGCCCCGTAAATTGATTCAACATTAAGCCTTTTCCGGGACTCGGTAATATCGGTCAGGTCGAAGATCAACGGCTAATAAAAAAATCAACTCCGTCAAACATTGACGAAGTTGATATCCAGCTTGAAATCTGACTTTTTCTCTGACGCGTTACGGCCGTCTGCGCCGCCGGATCGCACAAGCCGCCCCCACCGTGGTCAGCAGAACAGCGGTTGTAGGTTCGGGAACCGCAGTGACCCCGAAAGCTTGAAAACCTTGTGTTCGGAACGTCGTGTCGTCCAAATTAGCGTTTAACAGCAGGAAAAATGGTGAGGAAGTAACATCCGCCACGCCGTCCAGCCCAGTAGCGGCAAGGTCAACTTCGAACTGCCCGAACAGCCCAATCACACCAGCGGGCGTTGTTGCTTCGTCTTGTAAATCAAACGTCAAATGGGTGTGAATTTCTCCTACTCCCAAAATTTCTGGTGGTTCACCAGCAGAGGGCGGAGGAGTACTTACTCCGGTGATTCCATCAGCCCCCAATCCCAAAGAGATAGCTGCATCTCCAGACAGGCTGGCCCCGTTCAGCGATAGACTGCCACCTGAGCTGTTGCTTACCGTGATGTTGCCGAAGGCTTGGACCCCGGCGGCCGCGTTGTTGGGGTCAAAGAAGCTGACGAAGCCCCCTCCGACGCTGTTTGTGGATTCGGTTCCCGCATTCAAGAACCGGACAAAAACCTCATCACCGGAGTTAACTAATAAACCTTCGCTTGCTGGAGTAATGAAGCCCGGGTTGTCTGCACTCAAATCCGGCGGAAGCAAAGGATCAAAACTTAAACCACTAAACGCACCGTCTAAAATTTGAGTGCCGTCACTGTTGGACAACCCCGAAACGACCACTACCGTCGTCGGGGCTGCCAAGTTATCGAGCCCAAATTCAATATCGACATCCTGTCCCTGCGAGACAGATGTGGCACAAGTCAAAAGCAAGGTTGCTAAAAAATATTTTTTCATGATTGCAACTATTTAATATATTTGTATTTCAAAGTTGTTGGAAAAATTAGTTCGACGATGGACTCACGCGTCCATCGTTGCGAGACCCGAGAGCCCACCAAGCTTCACGCTCGATATCGTCACCGACAAACGTGACCGACCCATCGGCTCTGGCAAGGTTGATGCCACCGACGTGGTTGCTACTGGGCGATACCAAGAAATCCCCCTCACGTTCACTGGACGAAAAATGTCCTAGAACAGCGTTGGGGCCGAGGATATGAACGTATGTTGGGGCAGTCAGCGGATACCCTGAACTCCATGATCGTCCGGTAAATGCGGACTCAATGACATGCTGATCGGTGGAAGAAAGCAACCGATTGGCAATAGAGTTAAGCGGTTCAGCTGCACCCGGTATCACGTGCCGCGACCCTAATCTTGGATCGCTTCTACGGATCTCTTGGACCGAGTTACCGGTCTGCACTAGCCGTTCGGAAACCATGGCTGTGTTGGAAGTGCCGTCGGCAATCTGTCCAAAACTAATCCTCGGGTTTCCGTGCCAAGCAATCGGATTGGCCGGTCTCTCAAGCGGTATGACGCCGTTGAAAGATTTCGCTCGGTTTTCATTGGAAAATCCAGATGCAAGCGAGGGCCAACCGATGTTACCGGCGTAGTTACTGGGAGCGGGGTTGGCGCTGCCCGTAACAAAATTGCGGGTAGAAGGGTTGTCTGATGGGCACAAAAACAAATCCACTGAAGTCGCCGCAGCAACTGCATTGGGATGGGTATCGCTGATTCTGAAGCCACCTCCGTCACCGTTGTTGACCGTTAGGTCGAACGATGAATGCAGATTGCTTTGCTCAACAAACGGTAACAGTGGCACCAGCCAACTGTAGTAACCGGCTTGAAATCCGCCCGCGCCATCAGACGCACCCGGACCAACTTGACTGACGGGGAAATGCTGGCGGCTGGACTCAAAACTGTGAACAGCCAACGTGATTTGCCGTAATTTGTTGGCACATTCTACACGTCGGGCAGTTTGTCGGACCGACTGAACGGCAGGAAGTAAGATACCGATCAAAATACCAATGATGGCTATCACTACCAGAAGCTCTACCAACGTGAACGCCTGCCTGCAGACGTTGTTATTTGTACTCATGAGACCAATCTTGAATAATTAGAAACGCAGACCCGATCGCGCACCAGCGGACCGATTCACTGCGCTATCGTCTAACGTTTAAGACCATTAGCAGCAATCAACAGATCTTGCGCGGCAGCAGTCGAGACAAGCAATAATTAAGACACGACCAAGGTGACGGTCAAACAAAATGCTGAAAACAAAAGCACAGGTTTACCGCGATAGGCAAGGTCGAATAAAAAAAGAGCGGTTTAGATTACCGGGGGCCCACGTGATCGGTGATCGATCGCCTGAGAAGAAACGATGACCGAAGATTTAAAGAAACAATCTTCGGCTCTTAGAAATTCACGACACGCCACCGGCAATTTAATATCCGCGTGGCAGTATTTGAAAAAATCGCAAAACGCGCAGTCGTGCGGCGAATTACAAGTGACCGTCTTATCAAGCTTGGCGGGGATGGGAGAGTCATCACAGGCAACGTGATGGCCGCAACATCTTAGGGTCGCCTCGGGCTCAGCGGTTGGGCTGTCAGAACTGATGCAGCAATCATTGCAGTGCAGGCCAAAGAACTCGTGGGTGTGTAACGAGGGCCCGAAGTTTACCATCCCCCCCCAGTAAACTAAAAGGATCAAGCTAAATTGTCTTCGACAAAACATGTTACTTTAGCTTTTATAAAATGGGCCGACCATTGGAATGCATGGCATTATAGTATTTAAAATACGCCTGTTTGTCAACGTTTGTCCCCCAATTAGCAAGATAACCGACAGTTAAGCTGGGCTTTGTCTAACAAAAGCGAAAGTCTTTGCGTATTAGCGGGGGACTGAAGGATTTGCGCCGCAAGAAGGAGCGTATCATGGAGAAAGAGAGCTTCGCTTTTGTTCGACAACGCCAATTGACTTTCCCATCGACAACCATCAGCAATTAAGCCTCAAAGGTAAATTCGCCGATACTGTTGATCCGCGTTCGACCACCCAAACTAGTATTTTCGGTTTGAAACGCACGGACGTCCGGGCTATGACATGCCAAGGCCAAAACACCGAAGAGAAACTTTGCTGAACTAAGTTTCGAGATCGTAGTGAGATTGGCCAGAACACGGCCGAAAAGGCGTCCCTACAAATCTGAGAGATCCCTATTCATCGCCGCTAATACTTTCGTGTTTCGTTCGATGGCAAGGACGGTCGTTTGACGCTGCGTCCCGTCGCGACTGGAGGCGGTAACTGGAAGCACCTGTCGTTTGTCAGGCAGTTCCATCCGCACGGTAAATGAACCGTCAGATTCAATCTCCACCGGCGTTCCAGCGATCGTTACGTTGGCAAAAGGATCTGTCGATCCGTAGATGACCATGTGGGCATCGACCTCGAAATTTAAAGTGCGACTGAAACGCGTCAGCGAGGGAATGTTCTGAAACGCGGTCGTATGAAGGGCTTGGCCAGACTTTTCTTCTAACACCGATCGCAGTTCGCCGGAAACGATGTTCTCTTCGTAACCGCCGCTAAGTGAATAATATTTTTCGACATCGTTGGTAATGTCGGTCCATGTTTCATCGGTTTCCGCGTTGGCTGAAGGGGTTAGCACTTCGTTGCTTTTGGTGATCATGTGAAACCGTTCGGTGCCGCCTTCGCCGGGCATCAAGTAACCAATCGCAATTCGATAATTGCAGGGCGAATCTTTCACGTTGATAAACCAGTTGGTTACGCCACCGTGGATAGGTATTTCTTGGGCAACTTCTTCGAACGAGTTCGTATTGCCTCGACTGGAGACGCGCAGGAGACGCAGGACTGGCCTTGATTTGTGCCAATTAGGGCCCAACGCAACTTTGATACGATGGACAGTTGCTTTAGTAACTTCCCAGTAGGCTTGCATCCAAAAAGCGTCGCGCACAATCAGCACGATACGATCGCGCGTCGGGGCTTTGTTGGACGCCGGTTCGAAAGCGATGCTACGCAGCCTCTCCTGTTCGGCGGCTTGGAGACGAATCTCTTTTGCGATCGGGGATTCATCAACGGCATGGGACTTGGCACGCTTCGCGGATTTAACGGGTTGGGTTTTGGCCGAAATCAAAGGAGCCGTTCCGCGCGGTTTTTCTTGCTGACGTTTCTGTTCCGTTTTTTCCTCGGCTAATTTTATCAATGCGTTGACCAGCTGCGTTTTCCGCATCGAATGCCATCCCGGAACCCCCTTTTTCTTCGCCATCTGAGCGAGATCGCGCGATGTTTTTGCACTGAGCGTTTTTACTGAAATCAAGTTTGCCTCCTGCCGCGGATTGCGGCGTATTGCGATTCCCGGTCCACGCGACGTCCAAGCCGCGACCGCACCGTAGTTTTTCTAAGACGAACTGATTTCCGTCAGCCCGAACAAAAAACGTCAGACGCAAGTCACGAAAACCGGCATCCAGCGTTGGTCAGTAGAATTGACTTAAAAAAATAAGAAGTAGAAGCACCCGAGTCAGGCCTCAGCAAAAACAAAGCCGGTTTACCGTGAACTTAACGCCTCTTTACCCACCTTTTTTGTGATTCTCCCCACCACTAAAACATCCTAACGACAATTCGAATTTATTGCAAACAAAAACCGATGCCCGGCCAGCCATGATTTGCCACAAGCCATTGCCGGTCATGGCTTTAAGGGATGCTTGTTTTTTAAAAAAAGAGCCCACAGCGGCTTAATCGCGAGAACGCAATAGCTCTTTGGTCGCCCTTGAGAAGATGTTTTTGACGGCATGGCGACCGTTGCTTGCACACGAGAAAAGGCCCTACCGGCCTAGGCGGCATTAGAGCGCGGTTTGCCTGTAGCTACAGTAGGGGTTATCGCGTTGAACAGTGCATTGATTGATTACCGCCATGTCATAAACCGACAACATAAACCGGCAACATGAATCAGCACGGTCACCGCGCCACGGTTGAGATAGTCACGATGCTGTGCAGGTTTTTCGCGTGGTAAATTTGCAAGGAATACTTTGTGAAAATTTTCCCAAAGTCATCTTGCGGCTCATTGTAGAACAGCGCTGAGCGGGATAGATTGTGGCCGAATCGCGGGAGCTTGTTTGTCGTTGTTGCGGCACGGGCTTTTTTGCTGTTTAGATTAGTGCTTCAAGCGATTGCGGCGGACATATTTTGACCCGGTAGTTGGTTAGCTTTGTGTATGACGACCTTCGAAATTCAAAAGACACGCGGTCCGCGCTGGCGAAGGCGTTGGACTTGGTGTCGCAGATTTCGACGATTAGTTTGATGGCAGTGCTGCCGGCGGCGGGCGGTTGTTTGGTTGACCTTTGGTTGGGGACGAAAGTTGTTTTTATCTTGATTGGTTTAGCAATCGGGATGGGCGTTGCTGGCATTCAACTAATGCAACTGGTGAGGAAGCTCGAACAGGCAACAGCGGAACCGAAATCCTGAGTTCATAAAGGCCCCTGACGCGAGCGACAGGATGTGGCCCTAATTGCGTTTAGCTTCACCACCATTATATCACGAGAGCCTTTCTTGTTGCGACTGATGTTCCAATCCGGCGGGGGAGGGATGGCCGTTCGGATATTTATTGTTTGTTTGCTGATGGGGTTGGTTTTAGTGTTGTTAATCGGTTTGCGATGTGCAGAATGTTTGCCGTTGCAACTGACAGGAAAACAGGTCACGATTGCGTTTCTCGTGGCGGCGTTTTCCACCGCTGGGTCGCAGTTTTTTTGCGAATTCCCAACTGGTAGTGATAAAGCGCTGCTTCGTTTGGGATTGGCGACTTCGGCCAGGGCTGGTTTGCCGGCAATGGTTGTTATTGTCGGGGCTTCGGTTAATGGTTCGGTGATGACGGTGGAGACTGTCGGGGTGCTGGTGTTGTTTTACAGCATCGGTTTGTTTGCGAGTTTGTATTTGGACATTGGTCGATTAAATCGGCAAGTAAATTCACGAGGTGACTCATAGTGAACAAAGATGATGAGGCTGTCGATGCCCACGCGGCGCCCGCTGAAGCAGCGGGGGGGGGGCTTGAGTTGCCTCGTGGTGGCGAGGGGCATGGTGTCGCTGGCGAACACGATGGTCACGATCACGGTGCTGGCGGCCACGCGGCACACGGTGAGTCGCTGGGGATGAATGACCAGTTGCAGGCCAATATGGATCACTATTTGGATATAGGTCACTTGATGGCCCATGTTCAGGATGCGAACTTTATCGAGACCCCGGGGTTTCTGGGGCTTGAGTACACGGATGATCAAGGGCACGTTCATTCAGGGTTTGGTATTCCGAATGTTTTTGGGGTTGAGCAACCGGTTGTTGGGACGCCTGAGGCTCCCGTTTTGACATTGCGTCCAACTAAGTTTATGGCGATCGAGTTGGTCGTTGCGGTGCTGATGTTCTTGGTGTTCTGTTGGTTGGGTCGTAAGATTCAGTCGGGCCAGAAGCCCAAGGGCAAGGTCTGGAATGCTCTGGAGGCGATGATTGTCTTTATTCGCGATGAAGTCGCACGCCCGGCCATCGGGAAAAAAGATACCGATCGATTTCTGCCATTTATCTTGACTACCTTCTTTTTTGTGCTGGGCTTAAATCTGTTCGGGATGATTCCCGGCTTTGGTTCAGCGACCGGCACGATGGCGGTGACCGGCGTGCTGGCGTTGTTCGTTTTTGGGGTGGTTGTTGGGTCTGGTGTTAAGAAGATGGGGTTCGTTCAGTTTCTTAAGGCGCAGGTTCCGACGATGGATTTGCCGCCTATGCTGAAGATGGTTTTGGTGCCGCTGATTTTTGTAATTGAGATATTTGGGATGCTGGTAAAGCATTTCGTATTGGCGGTGCGTTTGTTCGCCAATATGTTTGCTGGGCACCTAGTGTTGGCGATTTTTGTTGCCTTCATTGGAGTGGCTGGGGGGACGGCCATCGTTTATGCCGTCGCGCCGATCGCTGTGCTCGGTTCCGTCGCGTTCAGCGCGTTGGAGTTGTTTGTCGCGTTCCTGCAAGCTTACATTTTTGCGTTTTTAGCGTCGCTGTTTATCGGTTCGGCGCAACACGCCCATTAAATTGTGGTGGGCGAGTAATTGAGAGAATTCTGATGACGTTGCATCGAGCGGCGTCCTGAGCAATATAAACTGTTTTTTGTAATGCGGAGATATTTGATGACTATGTCAAGTTTGGCTGGAATTGGTATTGGTTTGGCTGTTATTGGTGCAGGACTGGGCATCGGCAAAATCGGTAGCTCAGCCGTTGAAGGGATGGCTCGCCAACCCGACGCTGCGTCCCAGATTCAGACTGCGATGATTATCGCGGCGGCTTTGATCGAAGGTGCGACCTTCTTCGCGATTATCATGGCATTCATTGCAGGTTAATTTAGTTGCGAAGCCTGTTTGCCGCGCCCTTGGCGTGGTGTCGGTGTTAAGTCTTTGGTTTCAGCTTCTGATTTTGATTTTCTGGTCGGTTTGGCTGGTTGCGTTTTCATTGATTGAGGATTGGTTATGAGTATTCTGACCTTAAACAACGGCTTGTTGCTTGCCAGCGACGGCAGTGTCAACCCGCTGTACGTTTCAGCGGATTTGGCGTTGTGGACGCTGATCATCTTTGGTGGTCTGCTGTTTTTGCTCGGCAAGTTCGCTTGGAAGCCAATCATCGAAGGGCTCAACGCGCGTGAGCAGTGCATATCTGATAAAATTGACGCCGCTGACAAAGCGGAGCAACAGGCCCGAACCAATCTGAAGCAGTACGAAGAAAAACTTGCCGGGGCTCACGATGAAGCTGCCGCTGTGATGGCCGAAGCAAAAGCTGACGCCAATTCGGCGAAAGAAAAGATTGTCGCTGAGGCCAATGAAGAAGCAATCCGAACACGGCAGCGCGCACTTGGGGACATTGAAACTGCGAAAAGTGAGGCGGTTCGTGAGTTGGCGGAATCGTCCGTCGACACCGCCGTCGGATTGGCCAGCAGCATCGTGGGGCGTGCGCTCAGTAAAGACGACCACGCAAAATTGATTGCCGAATCTGTTGAACGATTCTCGTCTCCCGGTGCCTAAGCAGTTCTTAAATCGTTCTGTCGTAGTCTCGATACAAACAGTTTTTTTACAAAGCGGTGCTAACTTAAACCTTAGCGGTTCTCGAAATGGCCAATCAATCAACGAATCAGCGCATCACAACCGATCAACAGCAGTTGGGCGAAGTTTACGCCAAAGCACTGTTGGGAGTGGGTGAGAAGGCTGGCACTTCCGAAACGCTGATCGGCGAACTTCAGCAGGTCAACGATGCGGTTGGTGATTTGCCAACACTCGGTGATGCTTTGATGTCGCCGCAAGTCAGCAGCGACGAAAAAACGGCCCTCGTTGAAAAAGCTTTTGAGAAGATGTGTAGCACTACTTTGATGAACTTTCTAAGGGTTGTCGTCCAAAAGGGCAGATTTGATTGCTTACCTGCGGTGTTGGTTTCGGCCGAAAAAATGCACGATCAGATGTTGGGGAAAATCCAAGCAACGCTCGTCACGGCCGAACCTGTCGATGACAAAACACGAGACAGCATTGCGGACAAATTGTCGATAAAATTTGGCAAACAAGTCGAACTACACCCCTCCGTTGATCCTTCAATCATCGGTGGAGTCGTCGTACGGGTCGGTGACACAGTCTACGACAATAGCGTCTCGGGGCAACTGGAACAGGTGCGTGCCAAGGCGCTGAAACGATCTGCTGACGCGATCCGGGAAAAACTTAACCGGTTCACCAACGAGAACTAAAACTTAAAACGATTACCGTGGCCCGGCCAACGGGACGCGGAGACAAAAACAACAACCCTTACTACCTTCATAACGTAACTGCGTTGAAGACGAGGATTCAGATGAAAATTAGTGCTGACGAAATCGCATCGGTCATCCAACAGGAAATCGAACAGTTCGAAAGTCAGATCGATGTCAGCGAAGTTGGCACCGTACTGGAAGTGGGCGACGGTATCGCACGTGTACACGGGCTGACCAACGTCGCGGCAGGCGAAATGGTGGAATTCCCCGGTGGCATCATCGGGTTGGCGTTTAACCTAGAGGAATCTTCGGTCGGTGTCATCATTTTGGGGGACTACCTCAAAATCAATGAAGGCGACAGTGTCAAAGCGCTCGGTACGCTATTGTCGGTTCCTGTCGGAGACGCTGTTGTCGGTCGCGTGTTGGATCCTCTTGGTAACCCGCTTGACGGAAAAGGGCCCGTTAATTCATCGAAAACCCGACCTGTTGAAGTCATTGCCGCAGGCGTGGCTGAACGCAAGCCCGTCGGCGAACCGATGGCGACCGGTCTCAAAGCGGTCGACGCGATGACTCCTATTGGACGCGGTCAACGTCAGTTGATTATCGGCGACCGAAAAACAGGTAAAACAGCGATCGGTCTGGATGCGATCCTGAATCAAAAAGGTTCTGGCGTCAAATGTTTCTATGTTGCGATTGGCCAGAAAGATTCGTCCGTCGCTGGCGTGATTAAGGAACTGACAGACCGCGGAGCGATGGACTATACCACGGTGATCGTCGCTGGTGCTTCAGCGCCCGCGCCGCTTCAGTACATTGCCCCTTATGCGGGCACCGCGATGGCCGAAGAATTTATGTTCAATGGTGGCCACTGTTTGATCGTTTATGATGATCTTTCTAAACAGGCTGTTGCCTATCGAGAATTGTCGTTGTTGATGCGTCGTCCACCGGGACGTGAGGCCTATCCCGGCGACGTGTTTTACTGCCACAGTCGTTTGCTTGAGCGTTCTTCGAAATTGAGCGATGAATTAGGTGGCGGTTCGATTACGGCGTTGCCGATCATTGAAACGCTGGAAGGAGAAGTTTCAGCCTACATTCCTACCAACGTTATTTCGATCACCGATGGACAGATCTATCTCCAACCCGACCTATTCTTTGCGGGTATCCGTCCGGCGATGAATGTGGGTATTTCGGTGTCACGCGTCGGTGGTGCGGCCCAAGTGAAAGCGATGAAGAACGTTGCCGGAAGTTTGCGTTTGGACCTTGCTTCGTTTCGTGAATTGGAAGCCTTCGCCCAGTTGGGAACGGATCTTGATCCTGCAACTCAGGCGCGACTGGACCGCGGTTACCGTATGGTTGAATTGCTTAAGCAGTCACAGTACAACCCGCTTAGCATGACGGCACAAGTGATGCTAATTTTTGCAGGTACCAAGGGCTACTTAGACATCGTTCCACTTAGCGAAGTCGGGCGCTGGCAAGACGAGTTCCTCGAGTTCGTGCAAACCAAGAAGAAGGCGACGTGGGACACAATGACTAACAGCCTCGAGGACGGTGGAGCGTTGAAGAAAGACGACCACGAAGCAACAATCGCGGTGGTTGAAGCGTTGACCGAATTCAACGATTCATTCAAGTAAAAACATAGGTTGTGTCCGATGGGGCAGCCGCAGAGTGTCTTCCAGATATGCCGTAAGTGGAAAGCCTGCGATACCTTCCGTCGTTAATTTCAGTACTCATGTCAACGTTTTCGAGCTTAATTTATGGCCAACGCCAAAGCATTAGACAAACGCCGCAAGTCGATTCGCAACATCAAGAAGATCACCCGAACGATGGAACTGATTGCCACCGCGCGGTTTAAGAAAGCCATGGATCGGGCGACGTCGGCCAATGATTACACTCGCCGTATCACAGCGGTGGTTTCCGATTTAGCGCGAGCGGGGTTGGACGTTTCCCACCCGCTGTTGGAGACCCGTGAGGAAGCCAAAGCTGCGAAAATTTTGGTTCTGACAGGTAACCGAGGCCTATGTGGTGGCTACAACGGCAATGCGTTGAGATTGGGAATTAAGTCGCGCGACGCACTAATGGAGAGTTTCGCCGATGTGCAAACCGATGTTAGCGGAAAACGTGGTATCTCCGGTTTCAAGTTTCGCAACATTGAAATCGCCGAAGGTTTTTTGCAATTTGACGACCAACCAAAATACGATGAAGTTCAAGTGATCGCCGAACGCTACTTGCGAGAATACGCTACCGGGGCGATCGACCGCTTGGATGTGACTTACACAAAGTTTGAAACGGTTGCCAGACAAAAGGTGGTGACTGAAACGTTGCTGCCGTTGGGGAAACTGGACGGGGCGGAAACTTCGGTCGATGATTCGGCGAAAAAGGGCGAATCAATTTACGAATTCCTTCCTTCAGCGGAAAGTATTTTGGAGGAAGTTGTTCCGACCAGTTTTAAGGTCAAGCTTTTCAAGTGCTTCCTTGATGCTGCGGTCAGCGAACAGATCGCTCGGATGGTGGCGATGAAGAGTGCGACTGAGAATGCAAACGATATGATCAAAATGCTCTCACGGACCTACAACCGGGCTCGCCAGTCTCAGATTACTGGCGAAATCATGGAAGTCATCGGCGGCGTTGAAGCGCTCAACGGTTAATAAACACAAGATACGAATTTCAAATATCAACCACGATATAACTGGAAACAGACATGGCTAATTCAAATAAAAACGGTCGCATCACGCAGGTGATTGGATCGACCTTCGACGCCGAATTCAGCGCCGACGCGATGCCCTCGATTTACAATGCTGTGAAAGCGGAAATCAACGCCGGCACCGAAGTCCGCACGCTTACCGGTGAAGTCTCAAAGCACCTTGGAGGCGGGCGTGTGCGTTGCGTAGCATTAGGGTCAACCGAAGGGTTGAGGCGCGGCACTGAGTGCATCGATACCGGGGCCCCAGTGAACGTCCCGGTCGGAGAAGCAACCCTTGGCCGCGTGTTTAATATGCTGGGCGAACCGGTTGATGGCCGCGGTGAGGTCAAAACCAGCGAATCGCGATCTATCCACGCTCAGGCACCTGCGTTGGAAGACCTTTCAACAAACACCGAACTGTTCGAAACTGGCATCAAAGTTGTCGACCTGCTGACCCCCTTTGTACGCGGTGGTAAAGCCGGATTGTTCGGCGGTGCCGGGTTGGGGAAGACTGTTATTCTGACCGAATTGATTGCTCGTATCGCCAGTAAACATGGTGGTTATTCCGTGTTCGCGGGCGTCGGTGAAAGAACGCGTGAGGGGACCGACCTGTGGTTGGAGATGCAGGAAACAGAGATTGGTTCAACGGGCCGAAAGGTTATCGAACAAACGTGTATGGTCTTTGGTCAAATGAACGAACCGCCGGGTGCTCGTCTGCGGGTGGCGCTTTCGGCGTTGACGATGGCGGAGCATTTCCGCGATCAGACTGGTAAAGACACGTTGTTGTTCGTAGACAACATTTTCCGTTTCTCTCAAGCGGGTTCGGAGGTTTCGGCGTTGCTCGGGCGGATGCCTTCAGCGGTTGGTTACCAGCCAACCTTGGCCACCGAGATGGGGGCGTTGCAGGAACGCATTGCTTCGACCAAAAAGGGCGCGATCACATCGGTACAAGCCGTTTATGTGCCCGCCGATGACCCGACCGATCCGGCTCCCGCGACGGCGTTTGGCCAGTTGGATGCGTTTTTGTATCTTGAGCGATCGATTTCTGAAAAAGGTATCTATCCTGCGGTGGATCCGCTGGCGTCTTCGTCCCGAATTCTCGATCCGCACTATGTTGGTGACCGCCATTACGCGGTGGCTCGTAAAGTTCAAACGACGCTCCAGCGTTACCGCGAACTTCAGGACATCATCGCTATTTTGGGTGTGGATGAACTATCCGAAGAAGACAAAACTATTGTTCATCGTGCCCGTCGCATCGAGCGTTTCCTGTCTCAGCCGTTTTTCGTGGCCGAAGTCTTCACCGGCAAACCTGGTGAGTTCACGTCGCTGGAAGACACGATCCGCAGTTTTGAGGAACTGTGTGAAGGAAAGTGGGATCACCTGCCAGAGGAGGCGTTCATGTACGTCGGTTCTATCGAACAGGCCGAGGAACAAGCAAAAAAACTGGCTGCTAAAGCGTAAACGTAAACATAACGGGATAGGCTCAAACACTCTCTCCAATAACCGCCGAATCGAACGGTTTGGGTAGAAGCCCGAACCGCAGCGTACTTGCCGCATCTGGTGAGCTCCCGTTCGCCTCATTCACCTGAAAAAGCATACCAACACCCACCAGCGGTAAGCGTCTTGCCGCTGAAGTTGGAACAACCTTTGACAATCAAATACCATGGCCGACAAATTACAAATCGTCATCGTAACGCCAGAAAAAACGATGCTTGACCAACAAGCCGAATTTGTGGCGCTGCCCATGATCGACGGCGAAGCTGGAATTATGCCCGGTCATGCTCCGATGATTGGGCGTTTGGGGCCGGGGGAACTGTGCATCCGTGACGCCGGAAAAACTGATCGTTATTTTGTCGATGGCGGTTTTGCTCAGATTGAAAACGGTGTCGTTTCTGTATTGCCTGGCCGCAGTGTTCCTGCGGCAGACATCGTTGCCGCGGACGCCCAAAAAGCTCTGGAAGAAGCTTTAGCAATGCCCGCTGACAAACCCGAACTCAACGAGATCAAGCAAAAAAAGGTATCGATTGCGCGAGCGCAGTTACGATTTGCTCAAAAGTAATCTTTGGCAAGATTTCAGTACTCGTTTCTTTGAATCGAATCGGCCGATTCCCAGTGCTGAATTACGTCCGATTTTTTGACCAACGCGGTCAGTTCCGGATCGAACTTGATTCCCAGTTTGGTGCGACCGGCACAGATTTCTTCTGATGTGACCCAGATGAATCCTTCCCGGGCCGTGATCTTGCGCAGCACTTTTTCACGGTAGATTTCGACGTTATAAAATGCGACGTGGTAATGCTTGGCGTTGGCACCGTCGATCAAAGCATCCACAAACTCAAGGTTCAGTTGCGCCATTTTTGAGATCAGGAAATCGGTTTGGCGGTCGACATCCAGAGACCACGCCACCTCGCGCTGGACGGCTTCGCGGAACGATTCTCCCTCCAGCCTCTGGCCGGTAATAAATCCGATGGTTTGTGAGGCAGAATCGTAAACGCCCAGCCAACGCAGCATATTGCCGGTGTTAAAGTTTCGCACCAGCGCAACACCGCGCCGGTAAACAGGTTCAATTTGATTCATGGATAAGCTCGCGGGGCAAAATTCAAACAACGGTAAAACCGATCCGTACTCCATATTATAACGAAAATCCAATAAATACAGACTTTCTTGATGATAGACGTTCTTTCTGGCTGAAATTTAGCGGCTAAGCCCCGGCATTGCGACAAATGGTGGTGGTAATTCGAGGTGGCTGACGGTTGATCAACTGATTTGTCAGAGATGCCTCCCCAATCCACGGAGAATCCTAAATGTTATCGCGCGTTATCGGCAATCGAGTCACGGAAAAAGACGTGCGTTCCTGGATGGAACGCAACGGAATTTATGGCAATTCGGCTGAAATCCGAGAATTAGAGTTGCATGCGGTTCAGCGGCCTGGGTGGCTTCAGATTTTCAGTTTTCATGCACGAATTAAACGGCGTGAACAATCCGACCACCCTTGGCAGGAAGTATACGGGGTGGTCAAAGACGACGAACGCCGGCAGGGTACCAATAAGACTCAGGTCGAATTATTTGCTACCGTTGAGCAACAAAGCATAAAGCTCGAAAAATGGTCGCAAGGGCTTATTGTGCGCGGTAATCGACCGAACCGAAATCTGATACTATTGACCGCTGGGGCGATCATTTTTTCGGTTGTCGCGTTATCGGTGCTGAACTTATTTTCTTGATTTTTAACTGAACGAACTGTCGTGCTGAAAAAATTTTTGAGGAAGTTTTTAATCGTTTCCTGCGTTATGTTGATAGGTCTGGCAATGCTGAGTTTTTTCGGTCCCGAAGCCCCTGAGTTGGGTGTGTTCGACGGGCGTTTGTTACCGTGTCTTGGCAGTCCCAATTGCGTCGCATCGATGACCGATTCTCAAGATCACGCGCTTCCACCGATCGCGTTTTCGTTAGGTGCCCAAGACGCCAAGACCGAAATAAATCGAATCAAAGAGGTCGTCGCAACCCACTTTCCGCAGGCCACCCTGATCGATGAAGAAGCGGATTATTTGCGATATGAATTCCGATCGACAGTGTTTCGTTTTGTAGACGACGTCGAATTTCTGGCGATACCAGAAGATCGGCTGATCCATTTCCGTTCGGCATCCCGCGTGGGGAGATCGGACCTAGGCGTAAACCGGAAACGGATTGAAAGAATTCGGCAGAGGCTTCAGAAGTAGCGTGCTATTAACGCTATTTTGTCAAAATCAGTTTCTCCTGCCGCGTTTTGCGCAGACGATAGATCTGTCCGTTGTGTTCGATCCAGACCTCATCACCACATCTCGCCAGCGAGTCAAATTTGATGATCTTCGGCAGCTCCGGAAAGGCGTCGTTGGGGGTAATGGATTCAGGTGGAGTCTGGTCCGGCATATTTGAAGTTTTCTGTCTTTCGGCGAAAATCCAGCCAGAAATTCACTGAAATGGGCTTTTAATGGCTTGCGGGGAGACCTGTTGTTCCGATAATGCCTCCAGAGATTGTATGTTCAATCTGTAAAAACACTTTAGTCTTTTTTGACGACGCAGCAAGCCATCTTGGTTTCCTTCTTTGGATCCCAGCAGCCAGCCACGCTCGGAAGACCCTCGCCGACAACATTTCCATGGTCGTGCGAGTTCCAGTTGGTTTGGTTCATGAGGATCCCTATAAATGAAGAATTTTCCGTCTCCGCGTTTTTGCATGACGTGCAATAACCGTCAGCGTTCTGGTTTTAAACGTTCTGGTTTTAAACGTTCTGCTGTTAAAAGTTTTGGTTTTACCTTAGTCGAACTGCTGGTCGTGATTGCGATCATCGGCATCTTGATCGGCATGTTGTTGCCGGCTGTCCAGCAAGTACGTGAAGCGGCACGGCGAATCACCTGTGCGAATAACTTGCGTCAAATGGCATTGGCCACTTTGAATTTTGAATCAAGTTTTATGAAGTTGCCCGCGTCGTGGAAACCGCCGGTTGGCGTTGTGTTTGGACAGGGCGGGAATACCGACGTGCGCGGTTGGTCTGCACAAGCGCAAATTTTGCCGTTTTTGGAGCAAGGCAATTTGGAAAGCCAGATCGATTTCAATCTTGATTACGCCAACACGCCGGACATCACGATTGCCGGAGAGACGGTGAAGATGCCTTCGGCCAGAATTCCGATCTACCAGTGCCCTAGCGAAACCAACAGCACCACGCGATTTGATAGTTCTGGAAACGCGATCCATCACCCGTTGAATTACGCATCCAACGCCGGTGATTGGTTTGTTTGGGACCCCCAAGGTAATCGAAATGGCCAAGGTGCGTTGGCTGTGAATCGAAGGATTGCGATCGGCTCAATCACCGACGGGACCAGCAACACGATGCTCTTTGGTGAGGTCAAAGCGTACACCCCTTATTTCCGCAATTTAGGCCAACCCGGGGACATTGCGATGCCCGCCACGCCGACCGATGTCGTCGCAATGGGAGGAGATTTTAGATCTAACTCAGGACATACTGAGTGGGTCGATGGCCGGGCCCATCAGGCTTCATTTACGTCAACTTTTACGCCCAACACAAGTGTGATTCACGTTGACGGCGGACAAGAGTTTGACATCGATTGGACCAATCAACAAGAAGGCCGGACTATGATGGCCCGCACCTATGCTGCAATCACGGCGCGAAGCTTCCACAGTGGTGGTGTCAACGTCTGCCGCGTCGACGGTTCAACTGATTTCCGTAGCGACGACATTGATCGCCGAACTTGGCAAGCATTTTCGACTCGCGCTGGTGGCGAAGCCCTAAACGGATTTTAAGTTTTTCCCCGAAAGTTTTTCTCCGATCTGCCACCCTAGGTGGCGGTGGCTCCAACGCCCTCCCCAAGGAGGCAATAAAATTCAAAGTCAGCAGGCGTGAAACGCTTGCTGACTTTTTTTTGGCTTTGGGCATCGACAAACAGCGGGGTCGTCGAGGAAATCGAAAAACGATACCATTAAAATCACAAGAAATTAGCATTACAGAATCAAGAGCGCGATACCCATGACCAACAGCAAATTCATTTGGATGAACGGCGAGATTATCCCTTGGGAAAAAGCCACCGTTCATGTGATGGCTCACGCGCTTCATTACGGCACCAGTGTTTTCGAGGGGATTCGCAGCTACGAAACGGCGAACGGGCCCGCAATCTTTCGCTTGGACGCACATCTGAGAAGGTTGGCCGATTCGGCAAAACTTTATCGCATCGAGATGCCGTTCTCTCAGCAACAGATGGCCGAGGCGTGCAAGAAATCAATTTCAGAAAACGAACTAGGGAACGCTTATATCCGCCCTTTGATTTTTTTGGGCGCGGGTTCTTTGGGGGTGGTGCCTAATCCTGACGTTCCCGTTGATGTCATCGTTGCGGCGATTGAGTGGGGGGCTTACCTTGGTGAAGAAGGCATCACCCGGGGGATCGATTGCTGTGTTTCATCTTGGAGCCGAACGACCAGTGCCGCGATTCCCGTGTTGGCCAAAGCCGGTGGCCACTATCTCAATGCGAATTTAATCGGGGGCGAGGCACGACGGAACGGTTACACCGAAGGCATCTCCGTTTCTGCCAACGGTACGATCAGCGAAGGGTCCGCAGAAAATATCTTCCTCGTTCGGGACGGAGCGATCTACACACCTCCGCTGGCCGCTTCGATACTGGGGGGGATCACCCGCGATTCTGCGATCACGATTGCCCGAGATCTGGGGTACGAAGTCATTGAGCAACAACTGCCGCGCGAACTGATGTACATCGCCGACGAGATATTTATGACCGGAACCGCGGCAGAAATCACGCCGGTGCGTAGCGTTGATCGGATCGAAATCGGTACTGGTTCCCGTGGCCCGATCACCGAAGCAATTCAGTCGAATTTCTTTGGGCTGTTTGATGGTTCAACCCCCGACAAATGGGACTGGCTTTCGCCGGTTTCAACGACGTCTTAGGGGCGCCGGTTGTCATCTGGGATGCTTATTGGGCCGTTTTCTGTATCGTGCGTGCCTCGATCAATTTCAATTCGAATTGGTCAGTTGGGGGGGGCGCGGATCAGAATCACCGATTCGATTACTAGATCAATAATGCGGTGGTTTTTCATCCTCTAAATCGCGTTGTTCGGCTGGTTCCTCTGCGGAGCTGACTTTTTGGGTCAGGCGCTCCAGCGCCGCGAGCACCCTATCGAGCTTCTCGGTGTTGTCGAGCACTGCTTTTTCAAGTGTCTCAAGATCATGTTGTAGGTGGGCGACCGACATCTCTAAATGGGTCGCACGTTTCTCAAGATCGGTCATGGCTGCTCTCTAAACTTTAGGTTCTTCATGGATTTTAGTTAGTGGCAAGTCTGGAAATCGTAGTGGAATTCGGGCAATCCCCTTATCAGTCACTCGAAACGGTAACTTTGCGGCGTGTGCGGTGCCACAGAGTCCCGGGAAGAACCAAACTTTAATGCGGCACAAATCCGCTGGCGGTAATCGTTTTCTTCAACTGTTCAAGATCGAAGTCGCCTACCACCGTCGCTTGACCGTCGGCAAGATTCACGTAGACCGATTCGACGCCCGTTTGATTTTGAATGAGCGTCTCCAATTTCCTTACGCAGTTGCCACACGACATGCCGTCGATTGAAATCGTTTGGTGAAGGGCGTTTTCTTGGGGGGCTTTGAAGCGCCGACACTTTATCAGGTTTTCAAACACGAAGTATCCAATCAATCCCAACACGATCATCGCCGACAACTGAGCCCACCACGCGGTTACGTTATGGATGTGGACGGTACCAGTGGCCGTTGTAACTAGGGTCAGCGCATCGAAAAGATAGGCCGCAGATAGGCTCCCCACAATAATCGTCACCAAATAAATCAACAGTGATCGGGTGCCTAAGTTGGAACGGATAGCTCCCATTGTGGCGACGTTCGTTGCCGGTCCGGCCATCAGAAACACCAACGCCACGGCCGGTGGAAACCCTGAATTCACCAGCGCCGCAGCGATCGGGACCGAAGCGGTCGCACAAACATACAGCGGAATGGAAAACACTAACACCAACAGCATCGCCGGCAGCAATCCCCAATGATTAATCTCAGCGGTCAGTGGTGCGGTATTGAATTGGTTGATGGCTGCGGAAACGAAGATCCCGATCACCAACCACACCCAGATAGACCGCAGCATATCAATCGCATGCGGCAATAGTCGACTCCAGCAGCGTCTTTGTTCGTCGGTGTGCGGGGCAGGGGAGGGGGAGATAGAATCATCGATCGTTGCGGCTTCAATGGGTTTGCGGTCAATCCAAACGCCACCGACGATTCCCATCACCGCGGCAGCAGCGAGTTTAAAGATTGCAAACGGCCATCCAAAAAACGTCGCGCTTACCAACATCGAATCGACTCCCGTCTGAGGAGTGCTGATCAGAAAACCGACCGTCGCGCCATCGCTGGCTCCGTCTTTTTTTAGGCCAATTCCCGCCGGTATCACTCCGCATGAACATAGGGGCAACGGGACGCCAATGGCTACCGATTTGAGTACTCCCGGAAGTCCGCGCAGGCTTTGGCGTACAAATTTTTTCGGTAAAACGACATGCAACAGTCCTGAGAAAAACATTCCCAACAACAACCAAGGCGATAGTTCGCATAAAGTGGACCAGATTGACGCAAGGAAACTCATCAGCAATGCCCCACCGCCGTGCAGGCGACTATCTACGGAAAAACGGGCTCAAGCGTTATACTCTATCGACAAACATTGTAACGTCATACCTTCGCAGCCCGAAAACTGGGCAGAGAATTCATGAGCGCTTCTAAATCGTCCCCAACCCAATCAGACAATCTATTGCAATCGCTGGTGCGGCGAATCGCCGAACCAATGAAATTGTCGCAAGCGAACCATTCGCCTATCCCGGACTACGATCTGTTGGTCGAAATTATTCAGACGCTTCGCAAGATCGTCAATCCACTGATCCGTTGTGAGGAAACCTGCCCGGATGAACTAAAGGCCCGCATCGAACAGCAATTCGCATTTGTCGAAACCCACTTTTCGAAACAGATCGAAATCGCCATCGCGCGCCACCAAGAAGCCTGTCAGGAAATTGGTACTCAAGCGGTGTTCGGAGAAAAAGTTTCAAACGACCGAATCAAAAGTCTTTCCGTGGAATTGACTGAGCATTTCTTAGGACTGTTGCCAAACATTCGTGACGTGTTGGCAACCGATGCTCAGGCGTCTTATGACGGTGATCCGGCGTGCAAAAATCTGGACGAAGTCATTTTGTGCTATCCTGGTTTCACCGCCGTTTCGGTTTATCGATTGGCACATGAACTTCATGTGCTCAAAATCCCATTTATTCCACGCATGATGACTGAGTGGGTACACGGTGAAACAGGCGTCGACATTCACCCGGGGGCACAGATCGGGCGCCACTTTTTTATCGATCATGGCACCGGGGTGGTCATCGGTGAGACGTGCGAAATTGGCGAACACGTGAAAATCTACCAAGGTGTTACGCTCGGAGCGCTCAGTTTTCCCAAAGACGAAAACGGTGATTTGGTGAGGGGAACCAAAAGACATCCCACGCTCCAAGACAACGTCGTGATCTACGCCAACGCAACGGTGCTGGGAGGCAGAACCATTGTCGGGCACGATTCGGTCATCGGGTCCAGTGTCTGGCTGACGGAGTCTGTCGATCCCTTCACCACAGTAATCATGGAAAAACCACGGCTGCGAATTCGCAACCAAGTCCACGAAGATTTGGAACCACCCATTGATTTTCAAATTTGAGCAATGGTGAGCAGACTCGCTTTTTCCAAACAAACGTCGATTAAACGCCCCGTCGCTGACGGTCGATGAAGACGCAGACCCGCACGCTGGACATCATTTTCCAGTGAATCAAATGATAGCACGCGTGATTGATATTGCCTCGCCTTTCGAACAGTGGAATGATGATAGCACTCAAATTTATGTCTAACCCAGCGACTGCTGAATTCCAACATGCCACACGAAGAAATTCACGCCCAAGCCCACGGCGGTACCGTTCCGATGCGACAAACGTGGCTGCATGTGCATGTCCCCAAAGCCGGCGGTTCGACGTTGCGGCAATTGATGAACCGTAATTTCGGCGACGACTATTACAATTCAAATTCGCTGCTGGAAACGAAACAGTACACCAGAGACGACGTCAGTTCGATCGTGCGCTGTCATCCGTGGGTGGCCTGCATGAGCGACCACAAATTGTCGCTGGACCTGCCATACGATCTTCCCGAAGCCAATGTTTACGCGCTTTGTTTTGTTCGCCAACCGGTCGACCGTTTTATCTCGCGGTACTTTTATCACCGGCACTTCGAAGAGGTGAACTGTATTGCACAGAAGATGAATTTCCGCGATTTCGCCAATGCGGAACTCGTGGAACAATACGTTCATCCACAGACCAACAGCCAGATTCACTTTCTGACCAATGGAAAATCATCCACCGATCTTGATGTCATTCATCAGGCCCTCAACACGGGGAAGGCTTTTTTGTTTCCGATCGAACGGTTTGATGAATCTTGCATCTGCATGGAGCGGTTATTCCCGACTGTTTTCTCCGATCTGTCTTACGTGTTGGCCAACGTGTCAAAAAGGGATGCCGAAGTTTCAGAAAACGAACGCCAGTTCGCTCACCGGTACCTCAAAGACGACATTCCCGTTTGGGAGTTGTCGCATCGCTTTCTTGACCAGACGTTGGATCGAGCTTTTAAGAACCAAGACGATCGTGAGTCGGCGTTGGCGGAATTTAAAGACCGGTGTTCGCGCCGCCATCACAATTTTCACCCGCCGCGTCCCAAAGGCCAACCGGCACCTAAAGCCGAAAATCAAAGTGACCCTACCCCGCAACCGCAATCGAAGGCGATGTAGACAAATCTACCTAGCGAGCAGCGGAGTGAATTTGTGCCGCAAACTTTGTAAGGCATAATTGTTTTGGGTATAGTTAGCATTTAGCTTCCGTGCTTCTAACCAATGACAATCATGAAACGAACTTCTAAATGGGCCGCTTGTGCCGCGATTGTGCTTGCCTGGACAACGTCATCAGCGCCCCCCTCGGCGTTTGCTCAGGACAAATTTGAAAAATCAGAAGTCAAACGGTCGATCGAAAGGTTGGACCCGGCGTTGGATGAATTGGTCGACGTCAGCGCGACGATCGAAGTCATTTCCCAAGGGCACATTTGGACCGAAGGGCCGGCATGGGATAAGGCTAATAAAGCTCTTTTGTTTTGCGACATTCCCAATAACCAAATCAACAAATGGGATTCAGTCACAGCCAAAGTTTCCGTTTTCATGAAACCCAGCGGCTACGATGGGCCCGAAAACGATCTTGCCAAAGAACCTGGAACCAACGGTTTGTTATTCATGCCCGACGGCAGGTTGGTGGCCTGTGATCACGGTAACCGGAGAATTTATCGTGTCGAAACTGATGGATCGAAGACAGTATTAGTAGAAAAAATCGATGGCAAACGTTTCAACAGCCCCAACGATCTGGTGATGGCGTCTGACGGTACGCTGTTTTTCACCGACCCGCCCTACGGATTGATTGACGAATCGGCACGCGAAATCGACTGGCATGGCGTTTATCGTTTGTCGACCGAAGGAACCGTTACGTTGCTGACCAAAGAGTTTACTCGGCCCAACGGAATTGGATTGTCGCCAGATGAAAGCACGCTGTATGTGGCTCAATCGGATAAAAATAAACCCATCTACCAATCTTTTCCAATCAACAAAGATGGCACCCTCGGTGACGGGAAAATTCTGTTTGACGCCAGTGGGTTGTTGCACGATCCGGGAATGCCCGACGGCATGGCGTTGGATCAAAAAGGAAACCTTTGGGCAACAGGGCCTGGCGGAGTTTTGATACTCAGCCCCCAAGGAAAACTTTTGGGGCGCATTTTGATGGGCGCCAAAACGTCAAACTGCACCTTCGGCGAGGACGGATCGACGTTGTTTATGACATCCAGCAACGATGTCTGTAAAGTCAAAACCAAAGCGATCGGGCTTGGTTGGTAGGCAATGGTCCGCCTAGTCCTTAAACAAGCGATCGTTGAGCATTTTTCGCGGATTGGCTCACTGCGCAGGTTCACGCTGTCGGCGCTTCCGATTGCGAAATTTCGATTTGTTGGTTTCTCGTTTTGGTTTGTGTTTGGTGTAAGGCGGTGGATGAGCGGGTTGCTCGACTCGACTGTTCGAACTCTCTTGGCGATCCGTTTCGCGGGTCGCCCGCAGGCCGCTAAAGATTTAAGGTCATCGTTCACGGTATTGAGATTGCGAGTCAGGGCTTCTCATTTAGTGAACCTATGTGGATTTTTTTCGTACAGTCTCCGAGAAGCTTAACGGAGTTTGAATTCGCTTAAGGAGAAACGGTATGAGCGGAGAAACGGTATGAGCAGTGCTCCACACGGCGATTGGCTTGCGGTTTTCGCAAGTATCGCTGATCCACGTGGACCAATGGGACGTCGTCATAATCTGCCAGCAATGCGCGCTGGCCTCACTTGCGGAATTTTGGCACAGCGGGAAGTGCGTGGTCATTGGGGCATAGAAAACGGTTTGCATTGGCAACTCGACGTTACGTTCGGCGAGGATCAATGTCGTATCCGCAAGGGACACGGCGACGGGAATTTCAGTACGCTACGACGGACTGCGTTAAGCTTGCTGAAACAAGAGAAGACGGCGAAGTGTGGAGTCAATAACAAGCGACTATATGCTGGATGGGACAACGACTACATGGAAAAAGAGGCGTTATCTGGGTTAAACGCCGTGCAATCGCCTTGCCCTGAGGTGTGAGCCGATTGGTCCCCTTTAATTTCCCGGGGCCCCCTCTCTGAAGAAAATCGATTCGCTCGCAAAATATAAAAACCGGTGATGAGAAAATGCTCTCAACACCGGTTTTTGCTGATGGTTCTCGGATTTTTATAGCAGGCCTAGAACTCGCAGTGGAATTCACCAGAATTCCCAGCCTGTAAATCGTAGTGGGGTTCGCCAGACTTCCCGATGGTTCGGTTTATGTCAGGCTTCAGGTCAATCCGCAGAATTTTTGGCCCCTCCTTCATTCAACCGTATGGGTAAGCGTGGCATGCGCCCCATGCGCCAAATTTGGGGAGAGACCCTTGTTAACAAGGCTCAAATTGGCGTCACATTGAGTGACTTGAGTGACTTGAGTGACTTGAGTGACTTGAGTGACTAATAACCACAACTGCGTCCGCCTGAAAAACCGCCACCGTAAAACGAGCGACTGTAGGTTGGGCGGTAATAGGTCGGGCGAAAGCTGTTGTAACTTACTGACCGGCCACCTCCGTAGAAACCGCGATTAAATCCTCCGCCAAAGCTACTAAATCCGCGATTAAATCCTCCGCCATGGAAACCGCGATTAAATCCGCCACCGTAGCCGCCAAATCCGCGGTTGAAGCCGCCACCTCCAAAACCAATGCTAAATCCAGAACCGCCACGGTAAAATTGGGCTTGTGATTCTTGAGAAGTGAACACGAACATCGCCACAACGGCAACAGCTACTGCTAAAAAACGTTTCATCTTAATTTCCTTGGGAGGTGGAAGGTAGTTCGGTGGTCCATTGAACCACGCATGAAAACTTGTTACCGAACACACAGCAAGTCCAATGCCAGGCACTGTTCCGGTTGATTTGGTGCGTTCAATACGAGATCGTAAATTCGCAAAATTCGATTTTACATTCTCTATTGCTTACTTAAACCGTGGCAACCAACCCAAAAAGCAACCTCGACAGGCCATAATGGCTTGAATTGGTTGTGTTTCAAAGTCGGGAATTGAAACA
Source organism: uncultured Pirellulaceae bacterium (assembly GCA_937944405.1). Classification (GTDB taxonomy): domain Bacteria; phylum Planctomycetota; class Planctomycetia; order Pirellulales; family Pirellulaceae; genus Mariniblastus. Next base: position 6,284 of record CALDYR010000016.1, on the reverse strand, counting down.
GCCGTGTAAGTGGTCCTTATGAGAAAACCGGTCAATGGATCAAATCGACAACAGGCTGGCATCAATTAGATCATCAACCTGACATTGAATTATTGCCCTTGCCTTAACGGAGACAAGCTTTCAGATACCGCGCTGCGGTCGATTACGCAAACGACAGCGCTTTGAAAACGAATACGGACAATTGTCGGCTGCGACTGAAAGCAACGGATAACACGACTTTTAGGTCAATCGCTACCAGTGAAGCTACGAACCGTCGTACTTGCGGACGATGATCGAAGCGTTGTGGCCGCCGAAGCCAAAGCTGTTGCTCATCGCATACTCGATCTTCCGCTCTTTGGGGGTGTTGGGCGTGTAATCCAGATCACAGTCGGGATCCGGATTCTCCAAATTGATCGTTGGCGGAACGGTGCTAGAGTGAATCGCTTTGACGGCCAAAATCAGTTCGATTCCACCGCTGGCTCCCAACGAGTGCCCCAACTGACTTTTGGTGCTTGAGATTCCGACGCTGTACGCATGGTCGCCGAAGACTGTTTTGATGGCTCGGGTTTCAGCTTTATCACCCAAGGGGGTACTGGTTCCATGAGCGTTGATGTAGTCGATTTGATCAGCGTTGAGTTCTGCGTCGTCCAACGCCGCTTGCATCGCCTGAGCAGCACCGACGCCGTGTTCATCAGGAGAGGTAATGTGACCGGCGTCACAGGAGGTTCCAAACCCGACCACTTCCGCCAAAATGTTCGCGCCCCGCGCTTTAGCGCGTTCGAGTTCCTCGAAAATCAGGATGCCGGCTCCTTCAGCGAAAACGAAACCATCGCGTTGGGAGTCAAAGGGGCGACTGGCTTCCTTAGGAGCATCGTTTCGCATTGACAGGGCACGCATGTTGGCAAAAGCGCTGACCGCCATCCGCGTCATCGCGGCTTCACTACCTCCGGTGACAACAAGATCGCAGGTGCCGTTTTGAATGTGCATCAGGGAATTCCCCATCGCGTTGGCGGCGCTGGCACAAGCGGTAGCAACACTGTAGTTGACTCCCCGCATGCCATAACGAATCGCGATATTGCCACCACCAGCGTTAAGCATGAGTTTGGGAATTGTCATCGGCGAGACCCGATCGGGCCCTTTGAGCACCAGACGTTCCATCTGTTCGAAAATGGTCGTCATGCCTCCGATACCCGAACCTAAAACAACCCCAAACCGCGTTAGATCGGCTTCTTTGTCGAATTCAAGGCCGGCCCTGTTCACGGCTTCTTCGGCACCGACGATCATGAATTGGGAGTATCGATCTAATTTCTTTTCTTCCTTAGATCCGACGAGGTCACGGCAACTCCAATCATAGATGTCGCCGCCGATTTTGACTTTGATATCAGAGACGTCGCAAATTTTAATGTCATGGACACCGCTTTGACCTTCGAGTATCCGGTCGAACAGATCGTCAACCTCGCAACTAAGAGAGGTCAATATTCCCCATCCGGTAATCGCTACCCGTCGCTTCATGGCCACTCTCGAACCTGTCATTGATTGGTCTTCGTCAATCCCATGCCCAAGGGGCATCGAAAAAACTGTTACCAACCCATTTTGAAAAACTATGCACCAAAAGAAATTGACCACCATCACTCAATCGCAATGGCGGTCAAATTATTCAACAAACATATTCGTCAGCTCCCGGCACTAAATGCTTAGGCGTTGTCTGACGAACTTGTAATATGATCAATCGCTTCGCCGACTGTCTGAATTTTCTCAGCAGCATCATCTGCGATGTTAATATCAAATTCTTCTTCCAGCTCCATCACCAATTCCACTGTGTCCAGCGAATCGGCACCTAGATCATTCACGAAGTTTGATTCTCGTTTAATTTTGTCTTTATCAACACCTAGCTGTTCTGCCACGATATCGACAACTCGTTCTTCGACCGACGCCATGGATCGGCCTCCTTCTCAAAAAAATTTTCGTTAGATTTAAACCCTGGTATCAATCGGTCGAACCGAATCTACCGACTCCAAAGCCGCGAAAAAGCGACACGGATTAGGCGATAAGGATAGATCATTGGTGTAATTTCGGTCAATAGTCAAACGCAATAACCGCCATTTTTCGGGCAGATATCCAGTCTGCAAGAAGTTTTACCATCAGCAAAGCAGCAAAAGCCGGGTTTGGCTGCTTCTCGCACCGACCGAGGACAACCGGCGTTCCGCATGCCCGCTCTGCATCCACTGACCAAGCGGCATTTTCACCACACCTTACCGCCTTGGGCGTGATGATGCCTATGCCGTCATCCCACCATCAACGGTGAGAACTTGGCCGGTCACGTAGCTGGCCGCTGGGCTGGCAAGGAACAGAACGCAAGCAGCAACGTCGTCTGGATGACCAACACGATTAGCAGGAATTCGTTTTTTGACTTCCCCCAAAATTGCGTCTCCCAGCTTCGCGGTCATTTCGCTTTCGATGAATCCCGGGGCGACCGCGTTAACGGTCACTTTACGCTTGCCGAGCTCCTTGGCCAGCGATCGCGTCATGCCAATCACGCCGGCCTTGGATGCACTGTAGTTGGTTTGTCCGGCATTGCCTGCGATCCCAGAAACGCTGGAGATGTTGATGATCCGGCCATAACGGCTGCGCATCATGCGCTGTGCCGCGGCGCGGGTGAACAGAAACGTGCCGCGTAAATTGATGTTAATGACTTCATCCCATTGTTCGTCGGTCATCACTGGCATCAGCGTATCGCGCGTGATCCCGGCGTTGTTAACAACGATGTCCAGCCCATCCCATTGCTGGTGAACTTTATCGACGATCTCATCTACGGTAGCGGTCACACTGACATCGCCGGGGAAGGCTTCACCGTCGCCGCCGGCCTCCTTGATCAGACAAACCGTTTCGGCAAGCTTTTCAGCATTGCGGGCAACGCACGCCACGCGCGCTCCGCTGGTTGCGAGCGCGATTGCGATGGACCGGCCCAGTCCCTGTGAGGCTCCGGTGACGATTGCCTTTTGACCTGAAAGGTCAACTTTTAAAGATTCCAAGCTCATGTTTTTCCCGTGAGTTATTTAAACAATTTCTTTTCTTTTGGTTCTTCCCGGAACTTTGTGGCACCGAGCACGCCCCAAGCTTACCGTTTCCAGTGCATGTCAGGGGGATTGCCCCCAAATTCCGGCAAACACAGCCAGCGGGAGTTCGGGCCAATCCAACTACGATTCCGAAGCTTGACACTAAAATTCCCCGCCAACGGCTCACCGCCAAACCCTATCCTAGCACAGGTTCGCAAGGGACTTTGCGTTTGATCCGTTTGAGCAAACTGGTCAGCACCCGTCCGTTACCGACTTCGTAGAACTGGTCGAAGCCTTCCTCCAACATGCGAGCCATCGTTTGGTTCCACAACACCGGTGCGCTGACCTGTTGTACCAATAGGCTATTGAAAACGTCGGCTTCGGTATGAGGCCGCGCGTCGACGTTGGAGTAAACGGGAAGTTTAGCTGATTGCAAAGAAACGCTTTTAAGCGCCTCGGTCAAATCGTGAATCGCAGGTTCCATAATCGGAGTATGAAATGCTCCGGCCACTGAAAGCGCGATCGTTTTCATCGCACCGGCGGCTAAAGCTAATTCGTTGACGCGATCGCAAGATGCTTGCCCACCGGAAACCACAATGTTCCCCGGACATAGAAAATTGGCCAGTTGTAAGAATTCGCCTTCAACCCTTGCGTCGTCGCAAATCTGCTGAACCTTGTCTTCATCCAGCCCTAAGACGCTCACCATGCCACTGGGGACTTTATCGGCTGCCGCTTGCATGGCTTTGCCGCGTTTGTTTACCAATCGAAGCCCGTCCTCAAACGACACCGCCCCGGCAAACGCGATCGCGGTGTACTCGCCCAAACTCAACCCGGCAGCGGCCTGGCAATTTTCGACCGCTTCGGGTTTCTCTTGCTTTATCTTCTCCAACGCCGCCATGCTGGAAACGTAAAGCGCCGGTTGCGCAACGGCGGTCGAATTGAGTTTCTCGACCGGACCGTTGAAGCAAACGTCGGCCAAGTCGTATCCCAAAATTTCACCTGCCTGATCAAACAGAGCTTTTGCCGCTGGCAACTGCTGACAGAGGTCACGCGCCATCCCGATACTTTGGGCCCCTTGACCCGGAAATAGGAACGCAATTTTGCTCACAGATTTATCCTCTTTAGATGGAGTGTTGAATGGTCCTAGAAGGGCCGCGCTTCCGCAGGTATTCCCGCCGCGATGCGTTTAACCTTGGGCGAACGTCGCTTGAAAACCCGTACAACCGACCATTGAATCGGTCATCGTACTACAATTCGTCTATCGCTAGAATCGCCCGATTTGTTGCATTAGCCCGAATTGTACCAATCGCTGGAATTACTCGACATCAAACATTTCCGACTGAAACGCGGTCTTGGGCGGGGCGATATTTAAATGCTGAAACGCTTTGGGCGTCGCCACCCGGCCGCGCGGTGTTCGTAAAATCAATTCGCTCCGCAACAAAAACGGCTCAATCTCATCAGCCAATGTATCGACGACGGAGTTCATGGTCGCGGCGATGGTTTCGATTCCAGTAGGTCCCCCCATGCAGATTCGTATCAGCGTGTCGAGATACTTCCGATCCATCCGGTCCAGCCCCAAACTGTCAATCTCGGCCATCGCTAAAGCCGCTTGAGCCACCTCGTGAGTGATTTTTCCGTCGGCGCGGCTTTGAGCGTAATCACGCACCCATCGCAAACGGTTATTGGCCACCCGAGGTGTGCTGCGCGATCGCGACGCAATCTCCAATGCGGCTTCGTCGGCGATATCGATCTTCAATTTATCAGCGTTACGATGTACCAATTGGCCAAGTTCGCCCAGAGTATAAAAATCCAAATGCTCACGTAACTGAAAACGATCACGCAGCGGTTGTGTCAACATCCCGGCGCGCGTCGTGGCCCCGATCAGCGTAAAGGGACGTAGCTTAAAATTGTGGGTTCGCGCATTGATCCCGTCGCCCAATACCAGATCGATGCGAAAATCCTCCATCGCGGTATACATATACTCTTCAACGGTTTTGGGAACGCGATGAATTTCGTCGATAAACAGCACCTGCTTCGGGCGTAAATTGGTCAGGCTTGGGACCAAATCTTTGGGCGCTTTTAAACTTGGTCCCGAAAGGAGATCTACCGGCACGCCCAATTCATTAGGGATGCAATGGGCGAAGGTCGTTTTCCCCAACCCCGGCGGCCCGTCGAACAAAATATGTCCCAGCACTTCGTCGCGTTGCTTCGCTGCGTCGATCGCAACTTTTAACCGCGCGATGACATCCTTTTGGCCGATCATTTCATCCATCCGCATCGGCCGTAGGTGTGGATCGTCCTCTTCAGGCGGCGGTGTATTGGAAAGAATCGTTTCGCGTGTCATAAATTCCCATCAGTCGGGATTGAGAGTCGGGATTGAGAGTCGGGATCGCTCACGAGAAATTTCAGCACGGCAGGATTTCACATCCAATCCCCGTAAGCCTTGGTATAGGGCCACGCTTGACCGCGTCGTCACACTATATCAGACAACGAAAAACCTTGGGAGACTACTCTGGAATCTCCAACACAACGGATCCGACGGATCCGACAACTCTGGGGGCCGTTGGTGGCAACTATATTCTTTGAAGAATCTGACCACACCTGTTCAACCGGTGCGTTCCCAGTCCTATTTCAAAAGGCGACCGACCTCGAGTATTGTTGCGGCGGTGGAGAACGCTGGCAATCTTCTACCGAAATGGCTATCATGCCGACGCGCGAACCCGCGACCGGTGGTAAAGATGGGCCGCGCACCGTCGGTTGATCGCGAAGGATCGTGATGACGAACTGCAACGGCCATGCCTTCAATCGGGAGTCTCTTTTGGGTGAACTTACAGAACATCGACCAGTGTTGTTGATCGTAGCGATGGTCAGCCGTTACCCCGATGCGCTGTCGTGGAGTATCGAGCGTCTGGTTCAGGCCCATGGCGACGTTGCGTTGGAAAGTCCCGTCTACGATTTTGTTGAAACGCAATACTATCAATCGACGATGGGCGAAGACTTGAAGAAACAGTTCGTCGCCTTCGAGCGTATGGTCCCGCCCGAAGGAATCGTCGCAGCCAAAATTCAGTCCAACAATCTTGAAATCCAATTCGCAACCGATCACGACTTTCCTGAACCCCGGCCGCTTAACCTCGATCCCGGCTACATCAGCGAAGCGAAACTTGTGCTTGCCACGACCAAAGATCGCGATCATCGACTGTATCTCTCTGACGGGATTTTCGCTGAAGTCACCTTGCATTACCGCAGTAA
>CALDYR010000015.1 GCA_937944405.1 uncultured Pirellulaceae bacterium | reverse complement strand
TTTTCCGTTAACGGGGTAAAGGCTTTCGGCAGCCACAACGCCGCACGCAGCCGGGGAGGCAAAATTTAAGGACAACGGTTCTGGTTGATGGAGGGTAGCCACCTAATGGCTATCCTCTTTTGTTTAGCTTCTTTCGTATCGATCGTTTCGGCAACCACGAGGTTGACGCGTTGCGTGGAAGTCGTGGGCGCTGGAGACGCGGCATAGTTGTTTTCTGGGTCAGCGGGGTCGACAAAGAATGCGATTCCTTCAACGATAAAAGCTTCGCCGCCTAAAAAAACTTGCGACTCGCTTGAGTGTTTGCCGCTGAAGAAATCTCGTATTTTTTCCCAATGCGTTCTACGCGGTTCACGACAATCAGGCGGAACGTATGGGGTGGCAGAATCGGTCATACAGGCGGATCGTTGGCCAATGAACGCTCAAATCAATTTCGCGGTTTCCGGTGGTGCCGATTAGATTACTTTTGTTTTATAGCCAATCTTTTGTAACGTCGCTTTGACGCGCGGACGATGGTCGCCTTGGATCTCGATCGTATCTTCATCGGTGCAACCGCCGGCTCCACACTCGTTCTTCAACCGCTTCAGCAGGTCTGGGAAAGGATTGTCTTGGGCGCTGAGCCCGCGAATGACAGTCACAACTTTTCCCTTCTTACGTTTCTCTTTGCCTATCCGTGCGGTTTGTTTGGCCGGTTCAACAAAAGTCCGTTTAACCTCTGGCGGCGGACAATCGCAATCGGTTTCTGCTAAACCGCAACGGTCACACTGAGGGGCTTGATAGAACTCGGTACCAGCGAAAATACTCATCGTGAATTGTCGTTGAGATAGAAAGTTGGGGTTGGTTCGCAGAACTTGAAAACGGACTACAGCAAATAACGGACTGCAGCAATTTATACTAAAAGGTTCGATTCAAAGATAGCAACGGATGCGTGACTTTCCCTCTTACCATGGTTTTGCGAAGGTTTGTTACTGAATCGCGTTCACCAGGCCATTCTCCCGGAACACGTGGGGAAGATTTTACGCAAGAAAGCAGGAGGACACAAACAGGCCGTCAGTGTAATAGCGTCAGTGTAATCGCCATTGCTTGGGTCGATGTTTAGGGGATCGGTGGACCGCTACATGGAAGTTCAATGAATGACGTCTGGCACCGTTAGATTCAATCCCACGACGATTTCCAAACTTGCCACTAAAGTCCGGATGGATCCTTTTTCCTTGAAAGCTGATTCATCACCGGCGTGCTACGCAAATAGTTTGGTGATCGGTTTGCCTTTATCGGCCACGGTGAACGGTCGATCCGATGGAGAGACTGTTTTCTTCTCTAAATCCAAACCAATCGCGGTCGCAATGGTGGCGTTAAAATCGGGAATGGTCACCATGTCTTCGGTGATCTCCCTTCCTTCTTTGTCCGTTGAACCGTATTTCAATCCACCGTTAATGCCGCCTCCGGCCAACAGGCAACTAAACGCTTGCGGGTAGTGGTTACGTCCCATGTTGCGATCGGTTTGGATGGTTGGCGATCGTCCGAATTCGGTTGCCAACACGACCAGAGTGCTGCCCAACATTCCGCGACTACTGAGGTCTCCGATCAACGCCGCCATCGCTTGGTCTAACACTTGGCCTTTCTCAGCCACACGTTCAAAATTATCGCCGTGTGTATCCCAGCCATTGTTGTCCACTTCAATGAATCTGACGCCTTTCTCCGCCATCCGTCTGGCCAGCAGACAGGCCTGACCGAAAGGGTTCATGCCGTACCGTTGCCGCGTGTTTTCGTCTTCTTTGGTCAGGTCGAACGTTTCTAGGTCTTTGCTTTTCATCAGTTTCACCGCTTCGTCATACATCGCAGCATAGGCGCGTGATTGCCTCGTGTCGTAGGTTTGGGTGAACTGACGATTCATACGTTCCAATCGCCCTAAGCGTTTTTGGAATCGAGATTCGTCAACTCCGGGAGGAAGTTTGCTGTGCTGGAGGCCTGCTTCGGGATCGCCGATGGGCAGGGCCGCGTATTTTGATTCTAAGAAACCGCCCCCCAGCCCGGCGCTGTTGCCACCAATTTTGACGTTAGCAGGCAATGTTTTATTTGCCTTCCCAAGATGCAACGCGGCCCAAGCACCCAAATCTGGGTGGGTAATGGTGCCCCGCAAGGTGTAACCGGTGTGCATAAAATACCGGCCTTGAGCATGGGCGCCTTGATTGGAGTACATCGAATTGATCACCGCAACATGCTTCATCTGGTCGGCCATGTTCGGAAAGAACTCGCTGATCTGCACCCCGTCGGCACTGGTCTTAATCGATTCCACAGGCCCCTGTGTTTCAGCACCTGGTTTGGTATCGAATGTGTCTAAATGGCTCATGCCACCGGACATGTACAAATAGATCACCGACTGCGCTTTGCCTCCAATCTTGCGTTCAGAGGTTTTACTTTTACCCATCGCCACGTTTGAAAGCGTTGGCAGCATCGAAACGCCAAGCATAGATTTCGCGATGCCGCTGATAAAAGACCGACGCGTATTGGGATCAGTGTGGAAGTGGTTCATCTGTCGCGCTCCGATCGGTGGTGGTTAGTGTGAGAGGTCGTGACCCGTTTGTTTTTTAGTTGGTCTGCTTCGTTTTAGTTGATCTAATTCGTTTGTTACTTGCTTCAGGTCGTTTAATCCGAAACAGCGGTTGTTGTTCAAGTGACCGGCAGTTCTGGTGACCGGAACTGCTTTACTTCACTTCACGAAAATAAATTCGTTTGAATTTGCGATCGTCCAAATTAAATCGTTGTACGCCGGTACGGGGTCTTTGTCGAAATCGGGAGCCCAAGTACGGAGTTCCTTTCCAGTCGGTCGACGCGCGAGCATGGTTAGGTAAATAACGTCAATGACATCACTACGATTCGCCTTTAACACGTTGCTCATTAGCACCGTGTTTTTATCTTTGGCGATGCTGTTTTCAATGAAACCATTCATCATTGAAAGGACCTGAGTTACTGCGGGTTCAGAATTCGCGTTCTCAATTTGCTCCCGATCTGACTGGCCAAACTCCCGTAAAAAATGTCCCGCTGGTGCTGGCGAGCTTAATTCCGAAGCACGTTTGAGCCCACCAAATTTCGTTTTGGCTTTCATCGAAGCCACCTCTTGGGCACGTTGAATCATCAGTTCGTTGACCAACTGTAGGTTGCCTTTGCTGCGTGCTTGATTGACCTTCTTATTAAGAGCCCGAACTTTAAGCATCGATTCTCTTCGGGCATCCTTGACTTGGTCAGCAAACTTTCTCCTCATCTTTTTCAGATTGCCTTTTGATTCCATATTGGCCAGCTCAATAATTTCTTGCACCGATACGTCACCGTCGGCGCTGATGGCTTGAATCATTACATTGCGTTTGCTATCGATCGGGCTGTAAGCAGTTTCGGATCTGCGATCAACATCCGGCATCGCTAAAGCAACCAATGAATCCCAAAGTTGTTCAGCCGTCATGCGGCGAAGGACGGGGCCGTTGAATCCGTAGCTCGCAACATCGGTTATGTCCGCGCTACTGGCTTGGGATTGATAGGTGCGTGAATTATAGATCGCACGCAAAAACGCTTTGCGATCAAAATCCAATGCCACCATTGATGCGGCCAGAAACTCCATCAGGGCGCCGTTGGAGGCGGTGGTCGAATCGTCGATCGTATCGACTGGTTCGATCAACCCCAATCCCATTGACTGTTTCCACAATCGGTTCGCGATCGTGGTTGCGAACCTTGGATTGTCAGGAGACGTCATCCAATTTGCATAAGCTGTCCTCGACCCTAAATCTTTGGCGCCGAGAATGATTTGCTGGGAATTTTTTTTATTCTTTCTGCGCTTTCGTGATTGTTTCGAAGTCGGAATTTTGGGGTTCACCAGACTTTGCCGGTCGAACATTGTTTTGCCGGTGATGATTTCATTTTCATCTCCTTCGGCCCCCATGAATCCCTCGGGGAGTCGCGCTAATCCGGTTCCGGAACCGAAAACGCCGGTTTCGATCGCTCTTAACAACCGTTTTGTTCGAACGAATTTCCCTGGTTCGGACTTGCTGAACTCTTTGAGTTCTTTCCGCTCGCTGCGGTCAAGGCCTCCGATCAGGCCTTGATCCCTGAACTTCATGCCACCGGTGAAAGCCACCATTTCAAAATAATCGCGTTGGGTCCAAACGTCGTAGGGATGGTCATGGCACTGAGCACACTCCAATCGCGTTCCCAAAAACACACGTACCGTGTTGGACATGTTGTCCTCGGGCATATTGATATCGCGCAAATAATACCCCACCGCACCGTGATCGGGATCGAACATGGTCCCTTCGGATGTAAGCAACTCGCGCACGAACTGGTCATAGGGCTGATTCTGCTCCAGCGAGTCCTTGAGAAAGTTTATGTAGGTCTGCCCATAGATACGATTGTTGCGCGAACGGACCCGTAAAACGTCTGCCCAATAGTTGAACTGCCGGCTAACGTGACCGTAGGAATCTAAAAGTTGGTCGATAAGTTCAGCGCGTTTTGTTTTCGACTTCGACGCCAAAAATTTTCCAGTCTCTTCAAGGGTAGGTATCCGGCCCGTTACGTCCAAATATATTCGCCGAACGAAAACTTCATCGTCGATCTCTCGATTTCGTTTTTGCCCAATTTCAACAAGCTTTGCTTCGACTAATTCGTCAATTTTTTTTGTGATTGCGGCAACCTCATTGAACAACTGCGCCTCTGAGAAAGAGGCCCCGAATGACAAACATGAGATCAGGATTACCGTGAGTATCGGGAATTTCATTTTGATTCAATGGGTTGTGTTGGAAGCGGTCAGTTGGAAGCGCCGATTGCTGCTGCGATAATGCGGTGCGGCATTACTCAAAGGTCGTGGCGAAAGTGAACGTTCGCGCCCTCGTGCCGTTTTAGATGCGCTTGAACGCAACTTTATTGTATGTGTAGCATGCAACCAGCCTGATACTGGTTTTTTAGCGATCTATTGGACCTTTGCTGGAACCAAAAAAGCGGCTCGGCAGGCGGCGATTCACGGGATTTCTTCGTTTTAACGCGGTTGATCTCCCGTTCTTAAATCCAGCAAGTCCACAAAAAAACCTCGCCGGTAAACCGACGAGGCTATCTATTTATCTATCTCAAAATCTGGGCAGGCTGATTACTCTTACTTGGCTTCATCTTCAGATTCCGAATCGGCTTCTGGTTCGGTTGCGGCGGTCTGAATCAACGGCCCACTGGACCCCAATCCACCTTGCAGGTCTGCCGCGTCGACGTTTGACGTCGACGATTGAGCCACGGTCATGTTGCCACCGCCTTCGCGCTGCGCTTCCTTGGCTTCTTCTTCTGGTGACCAATCGACTCGCCGTCGCGAAAGCCCGATTTTGCGCTCATCGGTATCTACTCGTAGAACTTTGACTTCCAGTTCATCGCCCACTTTAACGATGTCTTCTGGGTTTTCAATTTTCTCATCGGAAAGTTCACTGATGTGAAGCAATCCCTCCAGGCCGTCTTCCAAACCAACGAAGACCCCGAAGTTGGTGATCTTGGTGACTTTCCCTTTGACCAATTGGCCGGGCTGGTAGCGATCGGGAATATCAGCGGTCCACGGATCGTCATTCATCTGCTTGAGTCCAAGTGCGATACGCCGACGGTCGGTGTCGACCGCAAGAATGCGACATTCCAGTTCTTGGCCTTTTTCCAGCACTTCGTTGGGGTGGCTGATCTTCTGTGTCCAAGACATGTCCGAAACGTGCAGGAGTCCGTCGATGCCTTCTTCAAGCTCGATGAACGCACCGTAGTTGGTCAAGTTGCGGACCTTGCCGTTGATCTGTTTTCCAATCGGGTATTTATCTTCGACTTTGTCCCATGGATTGTCCTGGGTCTGTTTCATACCCAGAGACATTTGTTCGCCACCTTTGTCGATGCCAAGAATCGCGACGTTGATTTCGTCACCGATGCTGACCAATTCGTTGGGGTGGTTAACGCGTTTGACCCATGACATTTCGGAGATGTGAACCAAACCCTCGATGCCGGGTTCCAGTTTCACAAAAGCTCCGTAGTTCATCACGTTGACGACCTCGCCTTTGTGGACGGTGTTGATCGGGTATTTGTCTTCGACATTGTCCCACGGGTTAGGCAGCAACTGCTTCAGTCCCAGACCGATCTTGCCTTTTTCGCTGTCGATGGTCAACACCATGACCTCGATCTCTTGATCCATCGAAACCATTTCCGAAGGCTTTGAGATACGAGTGTGCGACATGTCGGTAATGTGCAACAGTCCATCGATCCCGCCGAGGTCCACAAATGCACCGAAGTCTGCGATATTTTTGACAACACCCTTGCGAACCTGACCGACTTCCAATTCGGCCATTAGTTTTTGCTGTGCGTAGGTGCGTTCTTTTTCTATTAGAGAACGACGACTGACGACGATGTTACGACGTTCTTTGTCGATTTTAAGAATCTCGCACTGAACAACCCGACCGATGTATTCACCGATGTCGCCGGGCCGACGAATGTCGACTTGGCTGGCTGGCAAGAAGACCGGCACGCCGATGTCTACCAACAGCCCGCCTTTGATCTTGCGTTGGCAGGTGCCGGTGACGATGTGGCCTTCGCTGACCTTGTCAACCAAGTCCAACCATTTGATGATAACGGCGGCCTTGCGGTAGCTGACCGAAATCAACCCTGACGGATCGTCGGCGTTGCCCTGTTCGTCTTCCAGATCTTCGACCAGAACCTTGATCGTTTGTCCGATTTCCAGACTTTCGGCTTCTTCATCCCATTCGTTGCGTGGAATGGTGCCTTCGCTCTTAAAACCGATATCCACGACTACGATGTCTTTATCCAGCCGAACGATTTTTCCGACAATGATGTTACCGATATCGATGGACTGACTGATGCCGCCTTCGCTTTCGGGGAAGATGATGTCGTTAATGTCCATCTCGTCCACGGCGTTTTCGCCGGAGACAGAGAACAAGTTGTTGAGTTCGTCTTCGACGGATTGATCGTGGAGGGACAGAATCAGGTTACGGTTGACCATGGTTTTACTCTGTAAAATCTTTCAAACTGACGCGCAGAAATACTTATCGAAGTATCGCATCAGTGACAGGTTGCGCGTTTAAAAATACGCGACAGGGGTGATGAAATACCGAGCGAAACATGCCGGGTTGAAAACGCTTTTAAAGCTATCATCCGAACAGAAGGGCATTATTTCGCAAACAGACCGCCAAAATCTAACAGACCCCGCGTTTTACAACAACAGCGGAATGCATAAGTGTAACGATTTATAGGGTTTTCGCCCTCGAATGAACGCCAACTGAAGGAAACTTTTCCGTCTTCGCCCGCCGGCGGAAAAAACTGAGTGAACCTTGGGCCAGCCACACGGTCTCCATCCCATCACCAACAGCGGACTTCGAAACAGCTTCGGCTGAATTGATGGTTCGGGATGGTGGTAAGAATGCACAGCACGGTTGGAAGACTGCCCTGAGGAGAAAACTGTGCCAGACGGGGATTTCTCGCGTTTGCCGCCTTTTACTTTTTCCACAAGGTCAGCTTTATTCACAGGCCGCTTTTGTGCATAATAAGTATGCGGGTCACGTGACGCAGCGTGACAGGTACCAAGCCCGTTTCGTCAGCCCATCTTAGGCTCGGCTGGCTTCGGGAGGTTTTTAAGAAAGGAGGTGTTTTGTGATTAGTTTCTGTATAAGCCAACGAGGTGGCTCTTCTTAAGAAGGAGACCGGCGGGTGTCCTTTGACAGCCACCACTGCTCGTTAGGATTTAAGAGACTGCGGGTGAAACGTTTTGCGATTCATCTTGTGATCGTTTTACCAAACGCTTTCTGTTATCCAGAACGTACGGCCCATTCCCGCATCATGCAGGAATGGGTTTTTTGTTGAAGGATGTTTTGCCAGCGGCACTCTCGACCGGCGATTTTCGACCGCGTCCCTCCAATGAAGTCGCGGATTTAACATCGCGCTGTTTTCTCTCATGCGGCTGATTCGCGCACCGCAATTTTTTTCCCCAAGACCACTATGAGGTCAGAGGAAAAACTGTTGAGCCCAATCTACCACTTGCAACAATTGATGTGCGGAGCGCCCATTGACCGGTTCAGCGGTTTCAAGCATTCCCGGCAGCACGCCGACCCCCGCGATCAAACGCCCCAGCAAGCAGAACCCTAGATACAAGCCATAATGCAACAGCCCGGTGAGGTAATCAAAATCGAAGCTCAACATGCCCGCTGCAGCCCCGCCGCCGAGCATCGCGACGATCGCCATAATCCAAGTTCCCATTTCGTATTGGTCCCCGAAAGCGTACTTCGACAAAGGCATTGCCAGCCAAAACAGGGCATAGATACCGCCACAGATCAAAACCCGCGTCCATAGTGATCGGCCTTGGAAGTCTTCCAATTCGGTGTCTTTCAAGATCGTATAGGCCCCTAAGGTAATCGGTGGTGCGATCAGAATCGACGAAATGGCTAAAATCCAGAACGGGAAATTTATTTTGTCTTCAACGGTAAGTCGAAACAGAAATGAGGTGGCTAAAAAACCGACCAATGCAGCAACAATCAGCCCTATCTGTATCTGGGATATCGACCGGTCGACGCGCTCAATGGGTTTGAGAATCTCCCGTCCCTCGGAGTCTGTGGGGCCGGACTTGGGCACCGCGATGACGACTTCTTCGGACTTCGAAGGCACCCGGATCTTCGCTTTGCATTTGGGGCACGGACCTTCCTTCCCCGCAAACTTTTCGCTGACGTTGAAGCGCGTATGGCACTTCTGGCAGGTGACTTGAATTGGCATGGGCGATCAGCGTAAATGAATTTTGGTCAGATTGTATGTAGATGAAATTGACGACCGCGTGAATCTACTTTTACTCAGCGGCTTCATCGGTGAAAATTCGAAGATTAAATCAACTCCGTCAACTCATTTTCGGTTAACAACCGCAGTCCGTGGCTGACTAGGGTTTCTTGGGCTTGGTCAATGTTGTCAACCATCACCGCAACGACCAATCCGGATTCAGTTTTTGCCATCAACGCGTAGGTTTGCAAAAGGTTGATTTCCGCCCGTAACAGTGCGTTGCATACGTTCAACAACGGTTGCGGGCTGGGTTGTAATTCGATCGCGATTAAATCGCTTTCGATAATCGCTAAACCGGCTCTTTCAAGTATTTCGCGGCCCTGTTCGGGGTGACTGAGAATACACCGCAGGATGCTGTACTCAGTCGAATCGTTCATGCTCAGGGCAAGAATTCGGACCTGAGTATTTACAAATCGACGCAAGAAAGTCTGTAAGACGCCGACTCGATTTTCCAGAAAGATGGTAAACTGACGAATTGTCGGATAGTCTTTGCCATGTGCGGTTTCCATCTCCACCGTGCTACCGGAATCTTCGCCTAAGCTCATCGCATTCTCGCATTAGTCAAAATAAATGTGTAAACTTGCGGCTTTGCCGGTTTTAACGGGCCGACGAAATTTGTGTTCACCGTCGACTAAATAAGGGATCAAAGCAACTTGGCTCTTACAGCCGACTACAAAACTTAAGGATTTCAATGCCATCGGTCAATGCTGGCAGTTCGCTGCCACAGTCTCACGAGATCGAATTTCGTGTCCGTTATCAAGAAACCGACGCTCAGGGCCGGGTCCACCACTCAAACTATGCCAATTGGTTCGAAATTGGCCGCACCGAGCTAGTCCGCGCCGGCGGCAGAAGTTATCGCGATATTGAAACCGCTGGTGTGATGTTAGTTGTGACCGATCTGCGTTGCCAGTTTTTTCGCGGCGCCCAATACGACGACTTGATACGACTAAAAACTACCGTCGTCAAAGCCAAGGGTGTGCGCATCGTCAATCGTTACGAAGTCTACACAGGCGATACCCTTTTGGCGGAAGGAGAAACAACAGTTGCTGCGATCAACTCGGATGGAAAAGTTGTTAGGTTGCCTGGATTTTTACAATTTAACAAAGGCGCGTGAGTCATGGTGCTCCCGCGCGATTTTAAATTACGACCGTTTGAGGTCTCTAATTGAGCTGTTTAGGCGACTGGCAGATAGGAAATTACCTGCCGCTACTGTGCTTTGGTTTGATTGTGACGTCGTATTTTGGCAGCGCCTCGGAACGCAACAACATTGAGTTGATTTGTGCCATCTCTTGTTTGGTAACCGGGGTTTGGTTTTGATAGTTTCTGGTGATTCTCAGCACGGTGGGATGATGTTGGTTCCATGTCATTCTCAATGCACAGTGTTTCACGACCTTCCAACACGTCAACAACGCGCCATT
>CALDYR010000014.1 GCA_937944405.1 uncultured Pirellulaceae bacterium | reverse complement strand
TTATGGAGCGGTGCTTCGAGATGGTGGTGTTCAGTTTGTCATCTTTAGCCGCAACGCTACCGAGATGCGGTTATTGCTGTACAACGACGTCCAAGACCGCGAGCCCGTTGAACGGATCAACTTCGATCCGACCAAAGATCGTTGGGGCGATATTTGGAGCGTTTTTGTGCGCGACATTCAACCGGGCCAGCTTTATCATTTCCAAGCCTCGGGGCCGCACGATCCTGCGATCGGCATGCGATTCAACAAAGACGCTCGGCTGATCGACCCTTACGCCAAAGCGCTCGCGGGGAACTTCCAACCGACCGACGACGGGATCATTCGTCCGCCCAAGTGCGTTGTCGTGGACGATGCTTTCGATTGGAAGGGTGACCGGCATCTCAAACGTGAACTTTCTGAGACCATCATCTATGAAATGCACGTAAAAGGATTCACTCAGTCGGACACCAGCGAAGTGAAACACCCCGGTACCTATCTGGGCGTGATAGAAAAAATTCCTTATCTCAAATCATTGGGCGTGACGGCTGTTGAACTGATGCCGATTCACGAATTCCCGATCAACAGTACCGACGGGAAAGTGCTGAAGCGCCCGAATTACTGGGGCTATGACTCGATGGCCTTTTTCGCGCCCCATCGCGGTTACGCCGCCGACGGCACCCCCGGGGCTCAAGTTATCGAGTTCAAGCAAATGGTCAAAGCCCTCCACGAGGCGGGCATCGAAGTGATCTTGGATGTCGTTTACAACCATACTTGCGAAGGCAACGATCGCGGCCCTGTGCTTTCGTTTAAGGGGCTGGAGAATTCCGTTTACTACATGCTCGAAAACGACCAACGTTACTACAAAAACTATTCCGGTTGCGGCAACACCGTCAACGGAAATCACCCGATCGTGCGCGAGATGATTTTCCATTCGCTGCGTTACTGGGTGCATAACTTCCACATCGATGGGTTTCGTTTCGATCTGGCGTCGATATTGTCTCGTGATCGTTCGGGCAACTTGGTGCCCAACCCGCCCTTGGTCGAAGCGATTGGCGAAGACCCGTTGCTGGCTGATACAAAAATTATCGCCGAAGCTTGGGACGCCGCCGGCGCTTATCAGGTCGGTTCCTTTGGCGACGATCGATGGGCGGAGTGGAATGGTCGGTACCGCGACGATATCCGCAAATACTGGCGTGGCGATGGTGGCACGCGCGGTGCATTGGCAACCCGACTATCGGGTTCAGCCGACCTCTACCAGCACGACAATCGCCCTCCTGCCAGCAGCATCAACTTCATCACCTCACATGATGGATTCACACTCAACGACCTGGTCAGTTACCGCGAAAAACATAACCTGGCCAACGGCGAAGACAACCGAGACGGCGACAACAACAATCACAGCGAAAACTTCGGGGTTGAAGGGCCGACTCGCCAACCCATCATCGACCGCTTACGCATCCGACAGATCAAGAACATGTTGGCAACGCTAATGCTGTCCCAGGGCGTGCCGATGTTGGTCGCAGGCGACGAATTCCGCCGCACCCAAAACGGCAACAACAACGCCTACTGCCAAGACAACGGAATCAGTTGGCTGAATTGGGACGTGATGAAAGAGAACAGCGAAATGGTGCGATTCTGCCGCAACCTCATCGAGTTTCGGATCAACCAACCGGCCATTCGACGCCAAAGCTACCTTTCAGGCCAACCTGAGGGCAAGGACGGTTGGTCGGATGTCAGTTGGTACAGCCCTCTAGGGGTGGCCGTTGAATGGCATTCAGGTGAATTGCCGATCATCTGCCTGTTGTCCGCACCGCCGAAAGAAGAGGATCCCAAACAAACCGGACGCGATGTGCTGCTGTTGTTCAACTCAAGCCACATCGGGTGCCGGTTTATGATTCCCGCGATCGCCAAATCAAAACAGTGGCGATTGTTTATCGACACGTCTTTAGAACCGCCCAAGGACATTTACCCCGATCTAGACGGGCCCGGATTGACCGCCTCGGGCAGCCACACGCTGCCGTATAAGTCGTTGGCGGTGTACGTTGCCGAACCCGATCAAGAAATCAAGCGACGCTAACCCCATAAAAAAAAACCTCCACGTTAAAAGACGGGGAGGTTTGTTGGTGATCTTGATTCACGCTGTAGTTTGATTTGAGGACTACGCGTCGCCTTCTGTGGCTTCTTCGGGGGTCGGTGTAGAACCGTCTTCGCTTGGCGGTGCAACGATCTCGCCGGTATCCGATGAAGGTTCGACGCTTCCATCGATGACGTTTCCGCTGTCGGCGCTCTGGCCAGGATCAGTTGTTCCAACGATTGTTGATTCACCGACGCTGACGACAGTTTCGCCGTTGATAACAGCACCAACGGTCAACTCAGTTTCTTGCCCGTAAGACAAAACTTGGCCGCCGGTGTAAGTTGACTCACCGCCGAAGACTGCGCTAGGTCCGCATCCACCGGCGCAGCAACCGCAGCTTGAATCTGCAGGAACGCCATACACAGGAGCAGAAGCTACCGGTGGAGCACTGTAAACAGGAGCCGGAGTCGAGTAGACGGGCTGGCTGTAAATTGGGGCTGCGGGGGCCGCGTAAACGGGTTGGGCTGAACTAAATACTGGCGCCGTTGACCCGGTGCAAGTTGGACATTGAGCCATAGCGATTGAAGCACCTGCGGTGAACAATGTAGCAACTGCGAAAGCTACGAACTTTTTCATAACATCTCCTCGAATTTTTCGATGAATCGATACCGCCAAAATTTTAAATCGCGCCCTGCGACGGGTCCAACAGGCCGCTACGAATAGTTCTCTCAAGCTTCTATCCTGCCCAAATTTGGCAGGGGGCAAAGTGAAAGGAATAGACTAACGTTGGGGAAAACACTGTCAAGTAACAAAACGACAGGTTTGCAGGGTGTTTAACGCCGCACTTTCGCCGCGCAAAATACCATTAGATTCAGAATTAACAGAGGTTTTTGAAGATTAACATCAAAGTGCCAACCAATAACGCAGTCGCTACGGATCCCCAAGACCCACTGCCCAAACAGCGCCCAACCTCAACCCGAAACCGGTCAAGTAGCGTCTCTGTTGGCGGATGGTAATAGGTGGTCCCTTTAAAAGAATGGAGGGTTGAATCAAACGATTCAACCCTCCATCTTACCACCATTGACCACCAAAGATGTTGTGAGCGACAATTGCAAGGCATGGGCCAAACTTAAAAAAAACTCTTGTGACTGGCTTAATTCTCAAACGTGTTTCAGTGCGCTCGTGAATCACCGCATTAAATTTCAACGCGGTGAAATCATCAGCTATCACAACGTCGACTTCTGTTTAATCGCAATGCTGCAAATGTGCCTTTCTTAGGCTTTGCTGCTCAATTTATCCGCAGCCGTTCCTCAGCATCAGAGACCTGCGGTTAACGATCCGTTGACCTGTGGTCTGTCAGAGTAAAAATTTAGGGTTACTCAGGGCCAGCCGTTTTAGCGAACGCCCCAGTTTGCTGGCAACGGCCAGAGTTCTCGCGAATTCAGCTATCCTCAATTCAAGCTTCGACAAAACACTTGATTCTTTAGTGACTGTCATGCGGCTCTTTTCATGCGGCTCATTTTATGGGGCTCATTTTATGCGGGCTCATTTCGGCAGAAGGATTCGCCAATGGTCTCACTGCGCGGGGCGATTCAGCGAGGGCGCCTTGAATTAAACTCAATCAACAGTTTCGGAGACTTTATCGCCGCTTCGCCGCTTCGGCCATCAGCAGTTTCACCTTGAGTGAAAATCGGAAATTAGCTACAAAATTTCAGTATGTGGGCCGAGCGCCGCTTCAATTCGTATGTTGCGCGCGGTCTAAACTTAGCCCTCTCGCCGCCCAGCCAAAGAATCAAGGACGATTCGGCCATGAGTCACTCTCAATTTACGACCTGTTTTGCTTCGATCAGCATCGCCGCAGTAACAATCCTGTTAAGCTCATTCAATCTATGCGCTCAACAATCGCGAGGCCCAAATTCTGGCTTTGATTTTCCTTACCAAGCGATCGTGCGCTACGACGGAACTGAAATCTTTAGCGGGCCGGCAGCTGTGCACTACGCCACCGACAGAATTGAGCAAGGGGAAATCGTTCAGGTCTACCGACACGACCCGGGTGGTTGGTGTGCGATTCGCCCCAACGAAGGGAGCTTCAGCCTGATACCCGAATCCGCCGTCAAAATCACCGACGACGGCATCGGTCAGATCACGCAAGACAACACCCAAGCGTGGGTCGGTACGCGATTGGGCAGCGTGGAAAAACCGCTTTGGCAAATTAAACTCACCGCTGGCGAAGAAGTTCAAATACTTGGTGAAGCAAGCTGGCCAAGTCCCGACGGGCATTCAACCATCTGGTATCAAATCGCGCCGCCGGCCGGCGAGTTCCGTTGGATCCGTTTCGCTGATTTGCAACCCCCGCCCACAGACGGTCCGGGAACAAGCGCCGCCCAAGCCGACGTCCCGCAACTGGCGACCGAGCCTCGGGAAATCCCTGCTACCGGCCGAAACCAAACCCAATCCGGGTTCAAATACGTCCAACCAGCAAATAAAGAATCGACCGCGTTAGCCACCAGTGATCCCGCATCAAATTTCCGATACGTCACCCCCGCCCAACCGCTTGCGCGTCCGCAATTACCGGGCACGCAACCTGCAATCGCGCAACCTCCGGTAACGAGGGCTACGGTAACGGGGGCAAATCAACAGCAAGCTTGGAGTCAGCAACGGACGGCCAGAATCCCCTCGCACGACATCGGCGCTGACGCTTCCTCGCAACCCGATCGAATCCTCAACGATCCAGCCCCCCCAGAAACCGTGACTGCTAGCCGTGCGATGCCTAAACGACAAACACAAAACGCAATCGATTTTAAATTCCGTCCGATCGGAACATCCGCAACCCTCAGCGGCAGCTTTCAAAAAACACAATCTGAAATTCCAGAAGATGAAAACATTATTCGCGACCGTGCCGTAACACCAGCGGCGTTTCAAAGCCCGGTTTACGATCCTGCCCCCGACGCTAACGCGCGTGCGGCCGAACTCGAGGCATCCGATCGTGGCGCAGTCGGCGGTGCGCGCTGGCAACGCGCGCGTTCTGAAATCGCTCAACAGAAAGATCAATACGAAGCGCGATACGACCGGTTCAATGCCCGCCAAAGATTCGACCAACGCGCTGTCGAAGATTCATTTGGCCTGCGTTTGGATGATTTGCCCGCGCGCTCACTCCCGTCGCAAAATCAGCAAAACTATAACCGCGGAATTGGAACCGCTGACATTAGTCGCGGCCAATTCCATCGGCCAATCGAAAGCACACGCATCCCTGACGACCGGTACGCATCGTTAAGTACCAGTTTCGATACGATGCCACATTCTTCATTGTCCGAAAAACTGACAGCTCGGTTGTCCAAAATCGAAGAACAACTCACCAACGAAATGCTTAAGCGCCCTAACGAATGGCAGTTAGCCGATTTAGAACTCAACGTGGGGCAAATTTATTCGCAAACATCCAACCCCATGGAACGACTTCAATCGCAGCGCATCTTAGACAAAATCAGCAAGTGCAAAGTGATCCGCAACGGGTACACAAAAAGTTTCCAAGCCTCTGGAGAAACCTTCGGAACAAGCGTCCAATCGCTCAACGACACCCGCGACGTTCAGTTCGCCTTGGGCGAAGGCTATTCCTTCCCCAGCGATTCAACAGCCCTATCATCATCAATCCCCAATAACAATCCTTTCGCCGCAGTCCCGAGCCCCCCCAACGGGGCAATCATCGGCAGCGGCATCGACACCGATTTCGAAATCAATGCTCGGTTTGACGCCACTGGTTGGTTGACCGAATTGGTCAGCGAAGACCGAAACAACAGGCCCGTCTACGTCTTAGTCAACGACAGCGGACAAATCACCCATCACATTGTCGCCACGCCGGGATTAAATTTACACCGCTACCTCAAGTCGAAGATCGGGGTATCAGGCAGACGTGGGTACAACAATCGAATGAAACTGGACCATATCACCGCTGAACAAGTCGACGAACTCCAACGGTTCTAGGTTTGGCACCGTTGAATATCGGATCTTCCCGGATTTCAGTGGTAGGTTAGGCATCATAGTGGAATTCGTGGTGGTAATCGTCGGAATTCCCGGCGGCTGTGTCTACGAGAATTCGGTCCGATGGCTCTATCATTCACTGGAAACGGTAGGGTTGAAGCGCGCTCGGTGCCACAACCTTCCGAGAAGAACCATAACGTTAAAGCCGCTGGATTGGCCAAAATTCAGACCAGTCTCAAGAAAACCGAAGGCGGCGACTCCCTCTATCTATCCTTTTACCCGATTTTGCCCCGTCGTCACGATTTGGGTCGCCTTACCGCGGCACCGTGGCATACAACACCTTTGCAAAAGTAAGCGGAAAATCGTAGTTCGATGCGTTACTTAACCGACCAACACCGGTGATCAGCTCCAAAACTTCAGCAAACGTTTTGTCTTGAGCGGTGCCGAAGTTAGATCCTGCGTCGGGACATCTTTAGCATCATTTCCATCGGTTGCCGGACTTGCGAAATCGGTTTGCGGGATTACGGATTCGGTTTTCTGTTTCGTAATTTGGGTCGGTGATTGGTCCGATGGCTTTTCCGCCTCCGCACAAACGCCCTCCAGACTTTCGGCCATCTGTTCAACGGTGCCGATTAAGAAATCGCGCGGCGATAGCTTCACCCCGGTCCGTGATTCGACTTCGGTAATCACCTTCATCACCAGTAATGAATGGCCGCCAAGATCAAAGAAGTTATCGTGAACGCAGACATCATCTAATTCCAACACGTCCTTCCAAATCTCAACCAGCAATTTTTCGCCGGCGTTTTTTTCGGCTACCGCTTGGTCTTTTGATTCGGCAACGGTCTTTTGCGGAATCGGTAACGCCTGATAGTCAATCTTGCCATTGTTGGTTTGCGGCATGGCATCTAAAGGCACCAGATGCTGCGGAATCATATAGTAGGGCAAGATCGATCGTAAGTGATCGCGGACCGCTGCGCCGTCGGCATCGCCAACGAAGTAGGCGACCAGTCGCGTGTCTCCGACGGTGTCCTGACGAACAATAACAACGCCTTGGTCAACCGACGGGTGATTCTTTAAAACGGTTTCAATTTCGCCAAGTTCAATTCGGAACCCGCGCACTTTCACCTGTTTGTCATTGCGGCGCAGGAATTCGATTTCCCCATTATCGCGGTACCGACCGATGTCGCCCGTTTTATAAATCTTGTCACTGACATAGTTTGCAAACGGATTGAACCAGCGATGATCGACAAAGCGTTCGGCGGTATGTTCTGGTTTGTTTAAGTAACCCAAGGTTACTCCCGCCCCCCCAATATAAATCTCTCCTTCGCTGCCAACGGGCACTGGATTCCCATTGCGATCTAAGATGTAGATTTGCGTATTGCCGATCGGCCGTCCAATCAAAATCGGGGCGTCGGCAGACTTAATCTGGAAAACCGACGACCAAACCGTGGTCTCAGTTGGACCGTACATATTCCAAAGCTCACCACAGCGGCTGAGCAACGGGGCCACCAAATCGGCGGGCAGCGGTTCGCCACCGCATAAAATTTTCAGATCCTTCTTCCCTTCCCAATTCGCCGACAACAGCAACCGCCACGTCGCAGGAGTCGCTTGTAATAAATCGATCGAGTATCGTTGAAGGGCTTTGCCCATTTCGATTCCATCGGATGTGATGCGGTGATCGGCGACCACCACCGTCCCCCCAAATAACGACGGCAAAAACAGTTCTAAAACCGCGATATCGAACGATAGAGTCGTTACCGCCAACACAGAATCGCCGACTTTAAAACCTGGTGTATCTTTCATGCTGTAAAGGAAGTTCAAAACCGCGCCATGAGGCACACGCACGCCTTTAGGTTTTCCGGTAGATCCAGAAGTATAAATGACGTAGCACACCGACAACTGAGACGCCGATTGCGGTGGACACTCCAACGACTGAGCCGCGATAGCATCGGCGACACGATCGATTTCAATGCTGGGTTTGCCAAATTCGGCGACCACTCCTGCCAACGCCCGTTCAGTCACAACTAATGTCAAACCTGAATGGTCACACATATACTGTAGTCGATCGATGGGATATTCAGGATCCAGAGGCACGTAACCTGCGCCCGTTTTGAGAATCCCGAACAGCTGCACCAGCATATCGGCCGAACGATTGACGCAGATGCCGACCAGATCACCTTCGCCGACACCATGTTCGATCAAGTAGGCCGCGATTTGATTGGACCGTTGATCGACTTGAGCGTACGTTAGTTTCGTGTCGTCAAATTGCACGCAAACTTTGCCCGGCGATTGCGAGGCCTGTAATGAGAATTGCTGGTGTAACGTTGAATCCGCGGGGTACTCCATCTCGGTCGCATTCCAATCGACCGCCAATTGCCTTTGTTGATCAACACTGACAACGTCTAGGCTGTTGATAGGTGATTCTGGTTTTTCCACAATTCCACTGATGAATCGCTCAAATCCATCCATCAAATCGGCCATGCGTGCGTCAGTGAACAGGTCTGAGTTGTACTGAATCTGAAGTTCTACAGAACGGTCCTTTTGAATCACCCCATTCACAAACCACTCGAAATTCTCATAAGCGCGCGGTTCGACGATGACACGCAAACCGACACCATCAAACCCCATCTCTTCCAAATCCAGTTCGGGATCAAGGTTAAAAGAAACGTTAATGATGGGAGAACGACTCGGGTCACGCGGCGGGGCAACAATTCGCAACAACGACGCGAACGATAAACGCTGATGTTCGAGCGCGTCGAGCAATTCCTTGCGCGACTGTTTCATGTACTGAGTAAACGGCAGATCGCAATCGACCGTCGTACGTAGCGGAATTGTGTTGACGCACATGCCCAGCAAATCTGGGAAATCCATCGTGGCTTGCCCGGACGTGGGAATGCCCAACGCGAAATCCTCACTTCCTGAAATTCTGCTGACGTAGGCCTGAAATCCGGCCAACATTGTGTTGAACAAACTACACCCCGATCGAGCCCCCAATTGCTTTAATTGTTGCACAAGGTCAGAACTTAAAAGATGATCGTAACGACCGGCGGCGAAGTTCTTGACCGGTGGACGTTTGTCGATGATCGGTAGATCCAGCACCGGGACCGTATCGGAAAACTTCCCCACCCAGTACTCTTGGTCGACCGACCTTTGCTCCGAGTGATTGTATTGCGTCATCGCTACTGAAAAATCCTGGTAGCTGACCGCCGGCGGTAGATCCTCGCGCAGCACGCCATTTTCAACGTCATAGAAGTACCCCAAATCTCTGATCAACACCGCCAACGACCAACCGTCAAGCAAAATATGATGAGCGTTGATCGTGAGAAAATGTCGTCTGTCGCTCGCCTTTTGAAGAATCAACCGAACCAAAGGACCATGTTCTAAATCAAACGGGGTATTACCTTGATCGGTGATCAACTCATTTTGGCGTTTGGCAAAATTGAGGTCGTTTTCGCTACTCCAGTCCTCAAATTTATAGCTTGGCGGTAATTCTTTTAACACGTTCACCGTACTGCCATCGGATGAGTAAACACTGCGCAGGGCGTCGTTGCGTTTTACGGTTTGTGCAATCGCCGATTGCAATTTTTCGACGTCCAACGCGCCTTCGAAAACAATCGTCGCCATCTCGTTGAAGGAACACGACGCGTCCACGCCTTGCTGGCTCCCGAGCCAAACTTCAATCTGCGCATCGGTTGCGGGAAACGTTTTCTCTACGTTCGAATCGGTGCCGACAATCACCGGAGCGATAGAGGAAGCACTCAGCGCAGAAAATGTTGTGTTTATAGTCATGGTAAGATTTTGCTTTGAACAGAAAAGGAAGGAAAATTCGATCGGGACTTGTGGTGCGCTGTCACCAGCGCACCGAAGACGAAGAAAGCTTACCCCATGCTGCTCTGGCTGACCTGGGTGAACTGGCCGGGGTTGGCCATGTCAGGGACAAACCACGCCGGTTTGCCAGCGCGGTCCTTACCAATTTTGGCGTCGGATTTTGGCGGCTGGTTTGCATCAAATTTAGGTTTTACGTTCTTGTAACCTTCGCCCGGCACAAAGCCCAACGGTTGCAATTCGCACAAGGTGGCTTCGAACGCCGCAACCATCGCATCGACATCGGCGCGGGTGTGTTGCGTCGTCATCAGGTTCGGGCGATGGTCATACATAAACATGCCTCGACGACGAAGTCCACTGAAGATCAATTCGCTGTAGTTCAGTTCTTCTTTGATCTGGACCTTAAACAGCGTGCCGAAATTACCGGCCTCCATGGGAACTTCCATCCGCTTAAACAGCGCGTTTAATTGCTCGGTAGCGTAGTCCCCCAGAGCGTTGATCCGATCATAAAGCGGTTGGCCCTGCTGTTTGATATAACTGAGAATCGCTTTGCTGGCCCGCAGCGCCGGCGGATGCCTCAAGAACGTGCCGGCAAAGTAAGTCATCCCCGCTACGGGGCGTGAGTCGTCACCAAATTCCCAGAACCCACCATCAAGCCCATCCATGTATTTTGCTTTTCCGCTGATCAAACCGATCGGCAGACCGCCGCCGCACACCTTACCATAGCTGCATAGATCAGCTCGAATGCCATAGTACTCTTGGGCACCGCCGGGTGCGATCCGGAACCCGGTAATGACTTCATCGAAGATCAATGCGGTGTCAACGTCTTCTGTGATTTCGCGCAACGCCGCAATAAATTCTTTGGGTTGACAGTCGGGGCGGCGTCCTTGAACCGGTTCCAAACAAATTCCCGCCAGTTCGTCGATACGATCACGGATAATGTCCAACGATTTCGGGTCGGCCCAAGGAAGAATCAGCGCGTTTTCGACATGGCTTTTAGGAATCCCGGTAGCCGCTGGAAAACTCTTGAGTTTTTTGTTGCCACGCACGATCACTTCGTCCAAAATCCCGTGATAGTCATCACTGAAGTAGACGATCAAATCTTTCCCGGTGTACGTCCGCGCCAACCGCGTGCAACACATAACCGCTTCCGACCCCGTACTGGCAAACGCCGTGCGTTCGTTGCCGGTGAGTTCGTGAACCAGTTTCGCAACTTCGCCAGCCAACGGAGTTTGCGGGCCGATCGAATAATCGGTTTTCAATTGATCGGTGATTTCATCCACAACGAAATCAGGAACGTGCCCCAGGAAATTGCTACCAAAACCACAGGTGAAATCAATGTACTGATTTCCATCAAGATCCCACAGGTGGACGCCTTTGGTCCGATCAACGACCACCGGAAAAATGAGCTCCTTGAGGTCAGGCCGGAACCCGGAAACCGTTCGTGGGTCGGCCAAATACTTTCGGTGCTCCTGAGCAAAGGCTTTGCTTTTGGGCATTGCGTCGCACTGCATTTGAATCAGCGCTTTGAGCGCTTTTTCTTGAACCGTGGACAACGTTTCAGCCGACAGCGTGACGCGCGCCGCAGCACCGAAGGCCTGCTTCTGCGCTTCCTTCACATCATCAGTCGCAGCTTGCTCGTGAGCGCCTGTTCCATGGCTGGTCGGCGTGTTGTCGGGCGCTGTGGAGGCGTCGGCCGTTGCATTTAGCTGGGATTTTTCCGCGTTGCTGTCTGTTGCTACCGGTTGGACCGGTGAATCCGAAGCCGCCGGTGATGTCACCGGCGCACCGCCAAGCAATTGCAACTGGGTAGCCATCAGTTGGAGTTGATTTTGAATCACCGATTGCACATTCGCGTCAGCCGATAACGCGACCGAACTGAGGGCACTTTGCGTTACCGCGACTGCAGACGATTGCGGGGCAACGGGAGTTGATGAGACTTCCGGAACCGGCAGCGCGATCTCAGTGGGCGCAACGTCGACCAACGTGCTGGCAGGGGCTTCGACAACCACTGGGGCCGCAGCAGCGTATTTATCCCCCAACGCCTGGTCGTCTAAAAACTCAGCCAAAGCATCGACGGTCGAAACCTGTTCGAGCAATTGCCGAAAAGTGATGTCGACTTCAAACTCTTTCTTCAGCGCGGTCGCGGTCTGGGTCAGCACAAGCGAATCCAACCCCATTTCAAAAAAGGTCGTATCGCCCTCGAATTCGGTTAAATCGTAACCAGAGGTGTTTTCGAAGACTTCATAGATCGATTGAGTAATGTTAGTTCGTCGCTGGTTCATGATAGGTACTTTCTTTTGTTCTATCGAAGTGACTGCGTTTTGAAAAGGAACGGGGGGGGATTGAGAAAAGGGTGATTCAGTTGGTAACTCAGGTTTTACCGGAGGTGCGTGAGGGATGGCGACCATCGGTTCCACGAAAAACTTTTTGCGTTCGAACGGGTAAGTGGGCAAAGGAATTTTTTTACCTTTTTGAACCGTCAACCGATCCCACGCAACATCTGCACCGGCCAACCACAGCGCTCCGGCGGCGGCCAACATGGTGCGAAATTCCTCGTGATCCTTTGAGTGACTGGACAGCGATGGAATCGCTTTTTGCAACTTTCGATCCTCAGCGTGCTGCATCGCCAAAGTGGCTAATGTTTTCCTAGGCCCCAGTTCGATCAATATCCGACTGGCGTCTTGGGACCACAACGTTTCGACCGCATCTGAGAATCGAACGGGCCGGCGAAGATGTTCAGCCCAGTACGCCGCAGAAGTCGCTTCTGCGCCGGTCATCTGTTTTCCAGTCACGGTGGAAATGATCGGAATCTGAGGACGTTGGAGCTCGATGGACGCAATGAATCGCTCAAACGGTTCGACAATGGAATCCATCATCGAACTGTGAAACGCGTGAGAGGTATGCAGTATCCGGCACACGATATCTTGTGATTCGAGCTTCGCAACGAACGCGGCGACTTGTTCGTCCGGACCGGCGACCACGCATAACTCAGGGCCGTTGTAGGCTGCGACGGCCAAATCCCCGCTGATTAAGGGTTCGATTGCGCGTCCGTTTTTGCGAACGCTGACCATACTGCCGCCCGGCAGTGCCGCCATCAGTTCGCCACGTTTAGCGATCATCGCCAAACCGTCCTCTAACGAGAAAACGCCAGCAACGCACGCGGCCGCAAATTCACCGATCGAATGTCCAATCAATCGGTCAGGCGTAACTCCCCAATCAACCCAAACTTGGGCCAAACTGTAACCGAGGGCGAACAGCGCGGGCTGTGTGAAGCGTGTGTTTTTGAGAATTTCTTCGGATGCTGCCTCTCCGCCATCGGTGGGAAACAGAACATCACGCAAATCCCGACCCAGCAGCGGCTGAAGAATGTCGCTGCAACGGTCAAGTGCGTTTTTAAATACGTCGTTGAATTGATAGAGGTTTTGTCCCATCCGGACGTACTGCGCCCCTTGGCCGGGGAACATAAACGCGGTCGCTCTTTGGTCGCTGCGCGATTTGCCCGAGACCACATCAGGCATCTTTTTTGACGAAAACTTTTGAGCGGCTTCGCCCGCAGTTTCAGCAACCACAAACGCCCGATAGCTCTGGTGTTCCCGGCCCAACTGTAACGTGGTCGCGATGTCGTGAAAGATCTGCCGATCGCTGAGCACATCGGTTATCTGAATCATGCGGCTTTCTAATGCCGTTTTCGTTTTTGCACTGACCGGAAATATCTGCAACGGTTGCTCAGTATCAGTATCAGTATCGGTGTTGGATTGAGCTGAAATTCGCGGGGATTCTTCCAACACGATGTGAGCGTTGGTGCCACCGACACCAAAAGCACTTACCCCTGCCCGGCGAGGGACATCGGTACGGGGCCAATCGGTGCACTGGTCGGTGACCGAAAACGGGCTGTTAGCAAAATCGATCTGCGGATTCGGGTTCTCGAAATGTAGAGTTTTGGGAATTTGTTCGTGGTGCAGGGAGAGTACCGTTTTAATCAATCCCGTCACACCGGCGGCAGCAACGGTGTGACCGACGTTGCTTTTGACCGAACCGATTTTGCAGAACTGGCGTTTGTCGGTGCGGGCGGTGAAAACTTTGTTCAGCGCCGAAACTTCGATCGGGTCGCCGATCAACGTCGCCGTTCCATGGGCCTCAATGTAACCAATACTTTCGGCATCGAATCCCGCATGATCCAACGCCATCGCGATCGCACCGGCCTGTCCATCGATGCTGGGCGCAGAAAAGCTGGCTTTTCTTCCGCCATCGTTGTTGATACCGTACCCACCGATGACGGCGTAAATATGATCGCCTTGGTCGATCGCGTCTTCTAACCGCTTGATCACGATCGCGCCCGCTCCATCACTAAACAGTGTGCCCGCAGCGGCGGCGTCAAACGGACGGCAGTGCCCATCGGGGGTGAAGATGTTACCTTGCTGATGCAAGTGGCCTTGGTTTTGCGGAAATTGAACAGACGTTCCACCGGCAATCGCCGCGTCACAGAGCCCTGCCGCCAAAGCCGTGCAGGCTTCAATGATCGCAACTAAGGACGTGCTACAGGCGGTGTTCACGTTGATCGCGGGACCGGTGAGGTTCAGACGATGCGCGACCCGAGTTGCAATGAAATCCTTCTCGTTGGCAACCAAGGTCGGGAATTCACCAAACCGAGCGATCGCGTCGGGGTTGCGCAGAAGAATTTGCGAATAATAACTGGTCGCGTAGGTCCCGGCCCAAATACCAATCGAACCGGCGAAATTATCGGGCACGCAGCCCGCGTCCTCCAACGCTGTCCACACCATCTCCAGCATGATCCGTTGCTGCGGATCGATCATTTCGGCTTCTCGGGGGGGGATACCAAAGAACCGAGCGTCAAAATGATCAGCGTCTTCGATGATGCCCCGCGCAGGCACGTAGTTTTCGGATTCTTGAACAGACGGCACAATCAGCGGGTCCAATTCCCCTGGCGTGAAAACGCGAATCGACTCTTTACCCTGAAGCAAATTGTCCCAAAACTGATCAACCGTATCCGCCCCCGGCAGGCGAGCCGCCATCCCGATGATCGCAAACCGCGACTTGCCATCGTTTTTTTGCTGCTGGGTTTGCGGTTGACTGCCGGCAAACTTTTGTTCGTCTTTTCCGACTGACAGAATCTGACCGATCGAAGGGGCATCGTAAAACTGAGCCGCTGTTAACGCGATATCCATACGGTCATTGGCAGTCGACACGACCTTGATCGCGCGAATGGAATTGCCACCCATTTCAAAAAAGTTATCGTTAACACCGACCCCTTTGATTCCCAAAACCTCTTCAAAAATGCGACACAGGGCCAGTTCATTGTCCGTTTTGGGCGCTACGTAAGCGGATGGTAAATCTGGCCGATCGGACGATGGATCAGGGAAGGCGTTTCGGTCAAGCTTACCGCTGGGCGTGTAAGGGAATTCGTCCACTTCGGTCAGCAAAGCGGGAATCATGTATTCTGGCAGCGTTTGTGCGATTGTGTCCTTTATCTCTCCCAGGTCGATTTGCGAATCGTCTTGTGCAATCAGGTAGCCAATCAACCGCACATCACCGGGCGCCAACTCTTGGACAACCGTCGCGGCCAATCGCACGTTATCGCACGCCGCCATCGCGGCATCGATTTCTCCAAGTTCGATTCGGTGGCCGGCAATTTTGACTTGGTTGTCGATTCGGCCGACAATCTCCAGTAACCCATCGTCAGTAATTTTTCCCAAATCGCCGCTGCGGTAAACACGTTCGCCACCGAAGACCACAAATTTTTCAGCCGTAAGTTCAGGACGATTCTGGTAGCCTGCGGTGACCCCGGCACCACCAATCCAAACTTCGCCAGTTGTCTCAGGCGGGCAAATGTTACGTGCTTGGTCGACAATGTAAACGTTGTAATTGTCAAATGTCGGCCCGACCGTGATACGATCCTGGGCGGTTTTGATCTGCCCCATGTTCGAACCAACACAGGTTTCGGTTGGTCCGTAGAGATTAAACAACCGACCACAGCGGTCAAGCAAAGGCTGTAATAGATCGCGCGGCAACGCTTCGCCACCGGCGACAAAGGTCATCTCTGGGCCGCCAACAAAATCCGTTTGGCAGATCAATCGCCACATCGCAGGAGTCCCCTGCATAAAGGTGACCTGGTGTTTTTCAATCGCCGCTACCAGCGCGTCGTTGTCTTTCGCGGTTTGACGGTCAGCAATTACCAACGTCCCACCATGAAACAACGGAACAAACATTTCCATGATCGAGAAATCAAACGCCAACGTCGTCGTGGCCAACAAGCTATCGGTCTGAGCGAATCCTAAACGACTGCCCATTGCAAACGTTTGATTCACCGCAGGGGCGTGCGGAACCAAGCAACCTTTCGGGAGCCCTGTCGAACCGGAGGTATAAATCACATAAGCAATGCTTCGGGCAGGGTCCACCGACCGGGCCGGCACGGTCGTTTGGCAAAGATCTATCTGTTGGCGATTGTCATCAACGAGTGTAAAATCTGGCCCCAGCGATTCGATCAACTGCCGTTGTTGGGTGTGCCCCAAGACGTATGCTAGATCTGAATCTGAAGCCATAAATTGAATTCGATCCAAAGGATATTCAGGATCCAGCGGCACATAACCGGCTCCCGTTTTGAGTATCCCAAGAATCATTACCGCGGTGTCAATGTTCCTCTGACAACACAAACCTACCAACGTTCCGGCTTCAACGCCTTGAGATATCAGATGGTGCGCTAATTGGTTTGAACGTTGGTCCAATTGTCGATACGTCAGCGAATCGTCTTCAAATTGAACCGCCACATTTTCCGGCCAGCGTTCCGCCGACACTGAGATTATTTGATGCAGCGTCACACCAACCGGATAGTTGCATTGGGCGGCGGGATTTTTTTTTCGAATGGTGTTCATGTTTAAACCCAGATCGAGGTGAAGACATCGCGTTGAACGACTAGATATCGCACCGTCAGATGCTTGGGGGCCGTGGCGAAGTTAGGGTTGGAAGGTTGCTGCGCGAAAGTGACAGACGTTTCAGTCGCGTCGATCAACCGAACGTCATGAAATCCGAAGTATTGTTCATTGCTTGGGTAGAGACATTTGTAAATCGACTCTTTGGCCGAAAACAAAATGGTGAAAGCGGTGGTAGGATGCCGGTGAATCTTCGACAGCAATTTCATCTCGGCTTCGACCGCGATTTCATCAACAACATTTTCGAACGTTTCGTCATCGACAATAATTTCGGTATCGATACCAACGTGACGAACACAACTTTGGCGTGCCGCAACCGCCCACGCGTAACGGTCGCTGTGTGAGATCGAACCGACGACTCCCTCGGGCCAGATCGGCTTGCGATCATGGTCAACCGGCACTTCGGCGGTGATAGAGAGCTGTCTTAGAGCATGTTGGGCGCATAATCTTCCAACAGAAAATTCGCGCTTACGTTTTTCAAATGCGTTTTGCATACTGTTGCGGTCCGTGTTAAAGCGCGTCCCGTTATCGCTTAAACGTCTCAAATGGGAGGCTACCGGTTCCGGCAAAGGAAGCCCCAAACGCATCTCAACAGAAGCGTCGACGATCGCGCAATGTTGATTCACCGCCGCAACCAACAAATCGTGGCTGACGGGGTCGAATGAGGTGATGGGCTGGGGGATGGGCTGAGAGATGGGTTGGGGCAACATCGGGGGGGAGCTCGCAAACATCGGAGGGCTAAAACGTGCCCTAAGACGCTGGGGAGAGGCACCTAAAAACCTACAACTTTGTGCGGCTTCCGGAGACAATTCGGGCCACAGAAGCTCAGTTTGTTACACAGCGTTTACAGATGGTGACGATTTTGAGCTTCGTCCAGAAGGTAACAGGGCTGTAAAATCAGTCGTCCATTACGTTTTTGGAGAATCCGTGGGGCAGCAAATCTTTGGCCAAAAACGTGCTGCGCGTCGACCGATCGCTGGGCGCGACACAGATTGTTAGTATGCCTAATCCAAATTCAGCGATGAACTGGCGGCATGCCCCACACGGAGTCGCTAAAGGTTCAGCGGCAATCGCAATGGCGACAATACTTAGCTCACCACCGATTGGGTGCGCCGCGATCGTTTGGCAAATAGCGGATCGTTCGGCACAGATACTCAGGCCGTAAGACGCGTTTTCAACGTTGCAGCCGGTGATGATCGTTTTCCCATCCGACAGCAGCACCGCCGCCCCGACATGAAAGTTCGAATAGGGGGCATAGGCATTGCCGCGCACCGCGATCGCGCGGTCAACAAGCGTATCAATTTGCGGGGCCGCAACTTTGTTCACGATTTCGTTTTCTGGATTTATCTATTGAACGGTTTATCTATTGAACGGTTTCAACAATCAACGTCTGTGGTTCAGTCGGGGTTGGGGAGACTCCAACCGAAGCGCCGACCAATTCCGCAGCGTATTGCCGAACCGGAGACTCACAAAATAGTTTGGCAATTTCCTGCCCTGCTTCGATCTTATCGCCGATCCGAACCAGGAACTCGATTCCAGTGGTATGATTGATCGGGTCCCCCATTTTTTTTCTGCCGCCGCCCATTTCAATCACGGCCAAACCAATCCGTTGGGTGTTGACGCGCGACACGTATCCCGACTGGTTGGCTTTCACGCTTGATTCTAATGCCCGTTCGCGCGGCGCATTCAAATCGCCGCCATGGCTGCTGATCATTTCACGCAACCGTTTCAGCCCGTCACCAGAATCAATTTTGTCTTGAAGTTTGGCCTTGGCGGAACCTACATCCGCATCCACGTTCGCCAACACTAACAGTTCGGCCCCCAAGGACAATGTCAATTCGACAGCGTCTTGTGGCCCGTTTCCGCTGAGTATATCCACGCTTTCGTCCACTTCAACGGCGTTGCCGATCATCCGCCCCAAGGGCTGATTCATGTCGGTGATGAGGGCTTTTGATTTTACCCCCAGAAGTTTTCCCACGTCGACCAACGAACGTGCTAGGGCGCGGGCATCGTCACGTGTTTTCATGAAAGCACCGCTGCCCCACTTCACGTCCAATATCAGCGCGTCGACGCCTTCGGCAATCTTTTTGGACAAAATACTGGCGGTGATCAACGGAATCGAAGGCACCGTGCCGGTGACATCGCGCAGCGCGTAGAGCTTCCGGTCGGCGGGCGCGATTGTTTCTGACGCCGACGCGATAGAGCAACCGTTCCAATTGACCACGCTGGTAAATTCATCGACCGAAAGATCCGCACGGTAGCCGAGGATCGATTCGAGTTTATCCAAGGTACCGCCTGTCATGCCCAGCCCACGCCCCGAAATCATCGGCACTTCAACGTCGCAACAGGCCAACAACGGTGCCAAAGGAATGGAAATTTTATCGCCAATTCCTCCAGTGGAGTGTTTGTCGACCGACGGTTTGCTACCGCGCCACTTTAAAATCTCCCCCGATGCGACCATCGCTTGAGTCAGGCACGTTGTTTCTTCCAATGTCATGCCTTGGAAGAAAACGGCCATCGAAAAAGCCGACATCTGGTACTCCGGGACTTCGCCGGCGGTGAAGCCATCGATTAAGTGATGAATGTCTTTTTCAGTCAATGTTTGGCCATCGCGTTTTTGGGCGATGAGGTGGGCGACGTTCATCAAGAGCCTTCATTTATGCCGGAAGTCCGTGGTTTAAGCAAACCATCTTAACGCAGGCTGTCAGGCTTCGCACCTCACGAAACTTGTTGATAAAAAGTCATTTTTCAACGGAAAAGATTAAACTCAGAAATATATCACGGCAAGAAAGTTGACTCGTAGTCGCTATTACATGTATGTAAACGACAAAGATGCAGCAAATCGAGATCCGTGAGGCCCGTTTATTGGACAACGCGGGTAAAATCTTATTGGCCGAAGCCCTCAGTGAGCTGTCGATGGAACGGTTGGCCAGTGATCTCGATACCGCCAAAGGAACGGTTTACAACCATTTTCCCAATCGCGAAGCAATCCTGTTAGCTCTCGCAGTCAAAGCGATCAACAAACGACTGGCGCGGTTTGATGCCGCTTCGACAAGCCACGGTCGCCCCAAAGATCGGATACTAGCTATCAACGTGGCCTGTGAAATTTTCGGACACCCATCAGATTGTTGCTCAAGTCATCACCGGTAATGATGTTCATGCCAGGGCTCCAGCCTTGGATTTGGTGAAGCAATCGGGCTGCGAGATCGACACATTCGCCGCGACGGTCGCAAAGCGTGGAAGGAGCATGTTGGTTATCATCGCCGCTCCAACGCTGAAACCGCAATGTCGCGACTCAAAGGCGCCTTCGGAGATCGCTTGAAAAACAGGAAAATGGAAAACCAGAAAACCGAAACTGATACCCCGATGCAAAATCCTGAACATGTTTGTCATGCTCGGAATGCTTTTGTCCTTGTGGAGTTAGGAAACAAGGCCTTCAGCAGAATCAATAATTACTATCGGCCAGTGTGGCGAACAACCCAACTCCAAGAAACAGAAGCAGCAATCCCAGCAAGATCCACACAACGATTGATGTTTTGTATTTGATGTGAGGGGTGGCTTTGATAACTTCTTGGTACTCGGTTGTGAAGACGAAGTTTCCTTTTTGCGACCAAAGAAGATACAGAATAAATCCACTGATCAACGTTCCCACTGGAACCCCCAATAGACCAATTACCGAAAAAACGGTGATGATGATCCGTCCGGTCGATCCCAGCTTCCTGATAGAGATACCGCTATACAATTGCACAATCGACATCGCAAAAAAAACGATGCCCACAACAATTAGCATCCGTCGGGAGAGCTCAGCACCTGATAGCGTCACCACCCCTGCCCCCATGCCAATGTAAACGAGGCTGAGAATCAGGGAGACGGTACCGCCGAGCAAATACAAAAGCCCAACCGATTTCACAGAGGCTTCGTGTTTCAAGTATTTATTTCTGACCGCATCGGGACTGCTTAGATCAACCGCCGCGCGCGACGAAAAAAGCGGCGAAGCGTAAGGGTTATCAGTAGGGGGCACGTTTGACATAAAGTATCCGATAGACAAGAAGAGGTGGTTGAGTCGAATTCGCAATCACGGTCGCGGCGCGCGTTTTTTTACTAAATACTCTAACAACTCCAAGATCGTATCACCACAACCGAACACATGCCCGCCGCGGAGGACTTTCAAGGTGCCACTTGTTAAGCCGTTACTTGTTAAGCCGTTATTTGTTAAGCAGCGCCTTGTTAAGAAGCTGTAGTTTCATGGGTGGTCGCGGATGTCGCGCCATTGTTCAAAAGAGACGCCGGCTGAACTTCGGACGAATTCAAAACGCACTTAAAAGTTGCAGATTGCATACTCGATGCTGGTTGAGTTATTGGTTAGAGTATGGCGAAGAATTTTGTTCCTCCCCAATCCCACTGACCCATGACAAAGATTCTGCTGACAACGACTTCTTACCAAGACACCCCCGGCCCGCATCACGATTTATTGGCCTCTTCGGGCGCCGAAATTCATTGCGAACGTGGACCGCTTTCGGAATCGCAAATGCTGGAACTGGCGGGCGATTTTGATGCATTCCTCTGCGGTGATGATGTTATCTCTCAAGCCGTCATCGAAAAATCGTTGCCGCGTTTAAAACTGATCGCCAAATACGGCATCGGCGTTGACAAAATCGATGTCGCCGAATGCACCGCCAAAGGAATTCCGCTTAGTTTCTGCCCGGGGGTAAATCATACGACCGTCGCTGAGCACACGATGCTGTTGACGATGTCATTGTTTCGCAACTTCGTGGATCAAGTCAACGTCGTTCGGACAGGGCAATGGAAGCGCTACACCGGGCATGAAATCATGGGGAAAACCATCGGCATCATCGGGCTTGGGCGGATTGGAAAAGAAGTCGCAACCCGGGCACGTGCGTTTGGTTTGAATGTGCTGGGGTACGATGTTTATTGGCCCAACGATTTTGCAGCCCTACATGGCATCAATCGGGCCGAAAATATCCAAGAGATTTTTACGAACAGCGACATCGTCACGCTGCACACGAATCTGACCGATGAAACGCGCGACATGATCAACTCCAATTCTATCGCGACCATGAAAAAGGGAGTCGTAATCATCAATTGTGCGCGTGGGGAAATGATCAACACCGCCGACATCGCCGCAGCGCTACATTCAGGCCAAGTCGGTGGACTGGGCACAGATGTGCTCGATCAAGAGCCACCACCTGCCGATCATCCGCTGCTTTCGGCCCCCAATTGCGTGGTGACTCCTCACATTGGTTCGCGCACGTACGAATCGGTCGAACGCCAGGCCGTCATGGCCACAGAAAACCTCTTGTTGATGCTCAAAGGTGAAAAACCTTTGGCTCAGGTCAACGACGTTCCAATCCCAGCGGTTTAACCCTGTGATTTGCTCAGCGATTTACCCCAGCGGTTCTTCACTTTCTTAAAAAAACATCATTGCCCAATATAGAAATCCATGTCTGAAACTTTCTACGTCGTCGATCCTGAAAAACACGATACGCTGGTCGAAGCGGCTTACGTGAATCGAAAATACAGCGCCGCCGAAGGAGCCGCCGCGGCAAGATTCGCGGCTCATGCCAGTCGTCACGGAATCCGCACGCATAACGCCCTCAAGGCGTTGCATTTAGATCACCTGTTCGGATCGGAGGCGGGGGGGTGTGTGCCCAACGCAGAGATCGAAAAAATGGAAACCCGGTTCGAAGCGTCGCAGGTTTGGAACGCCAATAAAAAACTGGGCCAGGCGACCGCGTATGCTGCGATGGAAGAAGCGATTGCGTTGGCCGATAAATTTGGAATCGGGCAGGTCTCGGTGGATAATGCATTTCACTATCTATGGGGCGGTGGTTACGTCATGGACGCGGCGTCACGGGGGTATCTGGCATACACCAACTGCACTGCGGCGCTTGCCGAGGTAGTTCCCTTTGGCGGTAGTTTCCCCACCTTGGGAACCAACCCACATTCGTGGGGGTTTCCCACAACCGACGCCGTTGGTTACCCGATCGTGATCGACTGGGCAACGTCGGTGGTCGCGATGGGACGGGTGCAGCAACTCAAACGCGAAGGGAAATCCATTCCGCCGGGGGCTGCGGTCGACAAAGACGGAAATGAAACGACCGATCCGAATCAAGTTGCCGCATTGACGACATTCGGGCGCCATAAAGGCTATGGATTGTCGCTGATTAACGAAATCATGGCCGGGTTTATCGGCGGCAGCACCCCGACCCTCCGCTCGCGCTGGGCCGACGACGGTGACAAACACACCTGCGCGTTTTACTTCCAAGTCATCCATCCCGATGCTATCAACGGTAATAATTTTGCCAGGGGCAAATCGCAGGCGGACAACATTAAGACCGTTTTGGATGACATTCTGGGACATGGAAACGACAACTGCCTGTTGCCGGGCCAAATGGAATCCGACGCAGCCAAACGCAGCGATGCCAACGGCGGGTTGTTATTCACCAAAGCAGAAATCGAAGAGTTCAACTCGATCGCCACCCAGTGCGGTCAAGCGCCTTGGAATGTTGAGGATTTGACGGTAGCGACCTAAGCGTCCCGGGCGACTAAGTGACTTGACCGTCGCGACCGAAGCTATCCGTGCTCCCCGCGCTTCACTGATAACCTCAACGCTTTCAACGGCCCCGTCATTTTAGCGCGTTTCGCTTGTTATCACTTTTTCTTTTTTAACCGCAGCAACAAAAGCGCTTCGTCCGTTTATTCAACAATCACACTCAATCCCCCGTTACCACGATGTCCGATTATCTCAACAAACTCTTCTCTCTGAATGGAAAGACAGCCGTCGTCATCGGCGGCACCGGCGAACTGTGCGGGGCGATGGCCGAAGGGCTTGCCGGGGCGGGCGCTGAAGTGGTGCTGGTCGGACGGAGCGCCGAAAAGGCTCAATCACGGCTGGCGAAAATCCATGCCAACGGCGGAAAAGCTTATTTTCTTTCCTGCGAAGTCGATCAACGTGAGCAGTTGGAAAAACTATTAGGCGACGTTTTAGCCCAATCAGGCAAGGTTGATGTTTTGATCAACGGAGCCGGCATGAACAGCGCCACTCCGTTCTTGGAAATTCCCGAAAGTGAATGGGATCGAATCTACGAAGTCAACACTAAAGGCGTGTTCCTTGCCTGCCAGGTCTTCGGGAAGTATTTCGTCGATCGAAATCAGGGCGGTTCGATTATCAATGTTGGTTCGATGTCCGGCGTCATTCCATTGTCGCGCGTGTTTACGTATTCGACAACGAAAGCGGCCGTTCACAACCTTTCCAAAAATCTCGCTCGTGAATGGGCCGAAAAGAACATTCGCGTCAACACCTTAGTGCCAGGTTTTTTCCCCGCCGAACAAAACAAAAAAGTCCTGACACCCGAACGAGTTGGGCAGATCATGGGGCACACACCGATGAATCGGTTCGGTGCCGCCGACGAGCTCATTGGGGCTACGATTCTGTTGGCCAGCGATGCCGGTTCGTTCATGACAGGAACCGAAACCATCGTTGATGGCGGTTACGCTGCGATGACGATCTAACGTCGTCATTCACGATGCGATTTGCTTCTAAATGCCGAAGGCAATTGCTTTTGTTTTCCCCCAGCAACAGAAAGTAGCGAATTGATGACGGCAAACTTTATTCATGATGACTTCATGCTGACCAATAAGGCCGCGCGCGAACTCTACCATACCTACGCCGCTGATCAGCCCATCATTGATTACCACAACCATCTTTCTCCGCGGGACATCGCGGAGGACCGTAGGTTTCGCAATTTATTTGACATCTGGATGGACAGCGACCATTACAAATGGCGTGCCATGCGGGCCAACGGCGTTTCTGAGGACTTAGTCACCGGCCCCGGCGATGAGAAAGCAAAGTATTTGGCGTTCGCCGCGACAGTCCCACACACGTTGAGAAATCCGCTTTATCATTGGACTCATTTGGAACTAAAACGGTTCTTTGACATCGACGATTTGTTATCCCCCAAGACGGCGGAGGCAATTTGGGAAGCGGCCAACCATAAAATTGCCACTTCTGATGATCTGACCGTGCGTGGTATTTTAAAAAAATTCAACGTCACAGCGCTTTGTACCACTGATGACCCAACCGACGACCTTCGGCATCACCAAGCCATCGCCCAAGACGAATCGATCGCGACGGGAGTCTTTCCCGCATTCCGTCCAGATTGGGCGTTATTCGTCGACCGCGTCAACGAGTTCAATCAGTGGGTGGAAAAATTAGCGACCGCCGCCGACCTCAGTATCGAAAGCTTTGAAGATTTCCTCAACGCCCTGCGTCGGCGGCATGACTTCTTCCACCAGTGCGGCGCGCGGCTGTCGGATCATGGAATGGAGTATGTGCCCGACCAATTCTGTGCGCAGCAAACCGCAGCCCAAATTTTCGACGCGGCACGAAATGGCCAAAAGGCAACGGCGCTTCAGTTCGATCAATTTTCTACCTTCATGTTGATCTACCTGGCTAAACTGGACGCGGAAAAAGGGTGGACCAATCAGTTCCACACCGGTGTTTGGCGAAACAACAACACGCGCTTATTCAACCAATTCGGTCGTGATCTGGGTTGCGATTCAATGGGGGACACTCCTCAAGGGAAATCGCTGAGGAACTTCCTAGACAAACTTGACCAAGAAAACGCGCTTCCCAAAACCATTGTCTACAACCTCAACCCAACTGATAATTATCTGCTCAGTTCGATGGTCGGAAACTTTCAACGGGATGTCCCCGGCAAAATGCAATTTGGTTCCGGGTGGTGGTATCTGGACCAAAAAGAGGGCATGCAATGGCAGATCAATACGCTGTCCAACACGGGGCTGCTGTCACGTTTCATCGGGATGTTGACCGATTCAAGAAGTTTTCTATCGTTCATACGTCATGAATACTTCCGCCGCATTCTCTGCGATTTGATCGGAACCGATGTAGAAAACGGGGAATTACCCAACGACATGGAATTGATTGGCGATTTGGTCAGTCGCATCTGTTACCAAAACGCAAAAGATTATTTAGGACTGGTTATTGCGTAAACGCCGTAGTTTGGACGATGTGTTTTCGTCGGCCAGCCCCGTCGTTGCCCGTCGTTGTCCGTTGTGCACTGGCACACCGTTGATCCGCGCTATGAAAATGGCGCTTTCATTTACATTTACAAATCGAAAAACTTTGCTCCAATAGGTTAACGTTTACCAGTTGCCGCGCTCTTTTTTTTCGGTCTGAAATTTGACTCAAGAACCACTCGAAGATCCCGTTTCTACTGAATCCGTCGATCCTCACCAGCCCCCCCAGTACGATTCGTTCAGCGCACAGTCGCTTGGCCAGAGAGACCCTGCCCATTTGAGTGTCAGCGGTTGGATCAGTTGGTTGGTGATCGGTGCGTTTACGGTCTTCGTTTTGGCCAACACGACACTGCAACAGTTTGGCAAACGAGATTCCAAAACGGTAGCTTCTCAAAGCGACCTGATGCAAATCAATTTACAGGCCAAAATGATCGTTGGCCAAAAAGCATTTTCCGCGTTCGCGCAGGAAGTTAAAAAAGAAGATGACAGTGGCCCGAACGATGCCGATGTCAGCGCCGATACTGTTGACGGCGACGCTTCAGTCAGCGGTGATTTAGGAAACCAGGCCCCTGCTGCGGCCCCAGCGGTAAACGTGCCGCCGCCCAACCTATCGGCGTTGGACACCGGAAGTTATGAACAGAGATTATGCAACGCTGCGATCCTTCACGAAGTCCAGGGGCCGCAAACGGCCTTAGATTATTTAGACGAACTGGACGCAAAAGTTTCAAAACACGATTTTCAGCGTTCCGACGATCAAGTGGCAATGGAGGCATCGGTTCGCCGCCTCATGGAAAATTATCGCGCGGGGAATTCGACGCCCGATGTCATTGACGCCCAACAACAGCAACGTCTGCAAGATCGGCTTGGGTTTAGTGCGGAACTTTTGCTCAACCCGCCGAACGCGGAATCGCCGGAACGCGAAAAACTTGAACTTCAATCTCAGACCGCTGCGGTTGCGGCGGTGGTAGGTCTGATATTAGCCGTTTTGTTTTTCCTATTTGGAATCGTATCGCTTTTATTCATTTTGACCTATGTGTTGACCGGCAGTTCGCCCAGTCAATTTGTTGCTCAAAACGACGCACACAATGTTTATGCGGAAACGTTCGCGCTTTGGTTGGTCTCATTTTTCGGTTCCCAATTCTTGGTTGGGTATTTCAATCTGTTAAAAACCGACGCGCAGCGAATGATTGCAAATCCAATCTTCTTTTTTGTTTCGCTGCTGGTGTTGGGATGGCCCGTGTTACGGGGCATCGGAGCCGCTAAAGTGTTTGCTGATATCGGCTGGACGCCGAAGCAAACGTTCCGCAACACCCTCCTCAGCATCCCCTCTTATGCGGCTTGGTTACCAGCGGTAATGGTCGGTTTTTTCATCGTGTTTATGCTGATGTTAGCCGCTCCGCTGCCCACCGCGGTAGGGGAATTCGCAGTACCGTCGACGCCCGGCCACCCAATTCAGAAAATTCTTTCTGGCGGCGATACGTTGACTTGGGCTACGATGGTGATCGCCGCATGTGTTGCCGCCCCGATCGTTGAAGAAACGATGTTTCGGGGCGTGCTTTACCGGCACCTGCGGGGACTGAGTATGAAGTACGGTAAAACCTTCAGCATCCTGATATCCGCGTTGGTCAATGGAGTTATCTTTGCGTCATTGCATCCGCAAGGAATTTTGGCCGTGCCGCTGCTGACGACTCTCGCGATTGGGTTTTCGTTTGTGCGCGAGTGGCGTGACTCACTCTGGACATCGATCCTGATGCATGCCTTCAACAATTCGATGGTGACGCTGGTGATTTTATTTTTGTTGTAGGCGGTTCCTATCACTCACGGTGATTGTTGACCGTTGTGGCCCGAACAATTGGCAGAAACCAGTAGATTCTCTGAAACCAACAAAGGTTGGGCGAAATCCGACAAAGATTAGCAATCTGGGGCTGGGGGTTACTTAATGTCATAAACCAATTTAGCCACCAGGGCCTCGTTGATCTCGTGGCCGATCCACTGAATCTTGCCTTGATGATCGATCACGAGCACCGTGGGATAAGCCATTAGCCCGTAGTAGCGTTCGATTGT
Source organism: uncultured Pirellulaceae bacterium (assembly GCA_937944405.1). Classification (GTDB taxonomy): domain Bacteria; phylum Planctomycetota; class Planctomycetia; order Pirellulales; family Pirellulaceae; genus Mariniblastus. The sequence goes on along the minus strand of CALDYR010000014.1, from coordinate 42,764 downwards.
GGCATTGGCATCGTTGAACGATCGCCAATTGAGTTCATGTTCTTCCTGCGTCGCCAAACCAAATTTGGCGTCAGGGCTGCAACAAACTCCAACCAAGGCAAAGGGATAGTTTTCGTACTGTTTCACGAGCGACCGCCCGTGTTTGAACATCTCGATGCAGGGTGGTCAGGTAGGTGACCAAAACTCTAACACAACGACCTTGCCTTTAAACTCTGCCAAGGCCATCAGGTTGCCTTCAAGATCTGGGCCCGTGATATTCGGTGCTTGGAGTCCTGCTTTGAGCCCGGTGCGGGTGAACCCGCTGGCCGGCGCGATTGCCCCGCTATCGCAGCCTGGTAGACCAATTATGCAATAACTGATCAATCCTGCTACGGCAACCGCCGTACCAGCCAATAACGCGTTTCTTGGATTCATAATTTTTATTACGGCCGCATATCAACGGCTGCCGGGTACCACGTTTTCAAATTCAAATAACGCAAACACAAAATGAATGGTCAACACACACAACGTCGCCCACAAGATCGTCGTCGTCACGCTGCGACTGACGTCGGAAGACGAGTACTTCGGCGACAGCCCTTGATAGTATGCGATGATTGCAATTCCAAATCCACTGCATAGTAATTTTGCCATTAACCACCAAAATCCGCGATAGAGATATTCTGCTGGCAGTTCCAATCCACGGTGAAAATGAAAGTGCCAAAAATTGGCTCCGCGTTGGGGGTGGGAATACACAAAAACCAGCAAACTGATGAATTTCGCCGCCCAAAACGCCGCCCCAATCAGCAACGGCGTCGCGATCAAAAACGTCCAGATGATTGGCGTCAACAGGTAACAGCGTGGTGACGTCCCAAAGGTTTTTAAAGCGTCGATTTGATTTCCGTATTGTCGACCGCCGATATCTGCTGTCACCGCCGCGCCGCAACGGGCAGCGACCAAAACACAGCCCAGTACCGGTATAAAAATTCGATACGTTGCAAACCCCAGCGCGGTGAGCAAGTCTTCAACCAACAGCGGTTCGGTGTAATTGGTATAGGGTAAAAATTTGAACGTGAAATAGGTTGTCACAAATCCCGATATCAGCCCTGCAGCGATCAGATATAAAAACGCTGCCGGCCCCCCCACAAGCATCAGGAAATGCCCAAAAAAACGAACGCCCCACAACGGGTTTTTCCACATCGGAATCAAACTGGCAGTCCCGGTTGCCAAACGCACAAACACGTTGGTGGTCGAAACAAAAAATCGATTCAATTTCCCCTGCAACATCCGCGCAATCGGGTAGCTGTCCACTTCTTCTTGAGAACGGACCTGCTGAGTCATCGGCAGCAGCATTCCCTCAATCGTGTGCCACTGTTGCCGAGGTGCTTCGACCAAGTATTTTTGGTCGGGGTCAAGCAGGAAGACCCGGTCGGCGATCGGGATTAGCGAATGGTAATCGTGAGTCACAATGACTGAAGTCTTCCCATGTTGGTCGTGCGTTTGCCGAATAAGGTTCGCGACGTGACTGCCCGTCATAGGGTCTAACCCCGACGTCGGTTCGTCGTAAAGGATCACCGACGGGTTGTACATCAACGTCCGTGCGATTGCCAATCGTTGGCGTTGTCCGCCGCTCAATCGCGCGGTGGGTACATTGACCGGGACACGCAATTGTTCCAGCATCTGCTGCGGTTTGATGTTCGCCGGTTGCGGTGCATTGGATGCCGCAAAATTCAGATTTTCCAACGGCGACATTTCATCAAACAATGCAAAGTTTTGAAACACGACCCCCGCCAAACCACCGTAGGCAGGGGCATCGCCGATTCTGATGTCCCCGGTATAAGCGATCGCGGATTCAAAACTCGAATGTAATCCCGCGATCAATTTCAATAAAATTGACTTCCCCACGCCACTGGGCCCGACAATCAGCGTGATCTCGCCGGGCTGGAAATGGGTCGAAACATTTTTCAATAATTCGCGTCCCCCGGCGGTAACGCAAACATTGGCCAACTGTACCCCAACCGGGTCCGCAGTCTCTTGGCTCAAACTTTTATTCATCAACGCCCCGGGCATGGAAGTAGGGGATCTCGGCATCGGAGACCGATAACCTCAGCGACAACGACTTAACCGATTGCTGGGATGGGCGGTTGTCTGAATCCGATTTAATTTTCAGGACTAACCAGCGTTGGTCTTTATGTAGCACTCGATTCCGTAGCACCCGAGCGAATTCTGGCGTAATGCCTTCCAACGGTGAGCCAAACAGCGTTTTTCCAATTTCGGTCACCGTCGGTTCCAGACGCTGGTTGGCGATCCTCATCGCCGCAACCGCCGCGTCCGAACGCCAAGTCGATTCGATGGATTGTTTCAAATTTTCATTGTTTAGAATCGCGTTTTGAAAGATTTCTTGCATCACCAATTTCATTTCTTCATCGTTGAAAACTTGATGGCCAACATCCACCAAGGTTTGCCTGAGTTGTTCGTTCTTTGAAATCTTCGTTAGCAACAGTTTCTGCAACTTCAGTGCGTCGGGGAGATGCGATTTTAAAATCGGTACGGCTTTACTTTCTAAAAAACGATCGAATTCGCGCTGCGAAAGATTCTTTTCTGGCAACGGGGTAACATCATAAAGGTACCGCCACCCGAACCGCCAAACCGAAACTTCGCGCCAAATCTCCATTCCAATTTGTTTGGCCAACGGTTCGCTTTGCTGTTGGAGCACCGGCCAGATCTCCTTTTCAATCATCGGCAAGATGTTTTTTTCCAACACCTCCGATTGATACCGGCGGCCGATCTCTTGGATCTGGGATTGGTGTTTGCCAATCTCAATTTCGACTTCAGCCCGAATGATCTTTGCGCTCTGGGCAATCGTTTGCTGAATCAAAGGTTGAAACGTTTCCAGCAACTCGTCTTGATGATCGGAGTAAGCGTTGAGAATCAAATTGGCAATTTCCGCCCGTTTTCTGGGGCTGAGCATTGTCTTACCGACCCAGCCTAAAGATTCGCTGGTTGTGTGATACTCAATGTGGTCGTGTTTTGATATTGGCGGAAGGCCGCTGCGAAAGGTGATAGTGGCTCGGTTGACCCAAGCTAACTTTACCGGATCCCTTCCGGCTTCGACGGGGTAGTCCAATTGAGAAATCATTCCCACCGGTTCGGTCTGACCTTCGCCCGATTCGATGAAAACGGGGTCTCCTACGCCCAACACGACAGGGGCAGGGGCGTGAACTTCTAGCGTTCCTGTTTGTGAACCGAAATAACTGACAACCTGCCGCGTCGCGACCGGCGAGGTGGAACTTGATTGCTTCAACAACATCACGCCGCCGGCGAACAAACCAACCCAAATCAGCATGCCGCCGATAAATCGAATGTCGTTGGATCGCTTCATGGTTTCAAACTCGATCGCAGTGTATGGCATACCGAAATTGGCTTACCTCAGTGGACCTCTCCCCTTTTTTCCTACCGCCTTGGAGGGGCGGAGTGTTTCATAAACTTCGGAACCGAATCGAAATAGGCTGATTTTTAGCGTCCCATGTGATCATCGCCCCCGCAACCAACCGCTTGCCTTGGCAAAGGCAAACTCCGACATTGAAAAAACGAAAGCAAACGACGCGGCCTAAGGTTTCTTGAGCGTGTTTTTGATGGACGCGATTGGAGGCGATATTATGAGGGTTCACGCACAGCAGCAACTGCGCAGGGCCGTTCTCGTTGTCTGCAAAATCAGCATCGCAACGCCGGCACACAAAACTAAGCACCCTCCGGTAGACGCCTTGGCGGCGAAACTTGGCGTCCACTAAAGCCGCGAACAACCAGACCTGATCCGGATCCAGCTCAAACCTTATCCCCAGATCAACTTCCGCGAGTTCGTGCTTCACCGCCCACAATGCACCGGCAAGATGTTCTCCGGATTTTGCCTGCGCAGCAGTGTGTTTCGGATTCAAATTACGCGCCTCGACATAAGTGAGGTTCTCGACGGCTTGAATCTGATCGGCTTGCGCACACCACGAAACGTCGATCGGTGACTCTGATTTCCGTTGGTCGGTGAAACTGTCCACGTCCATTTGGTAGACCAGAAAATGCCGAAACCGGAATAACCACACCGGATTGATACGATTTATCACGATGCCGACGGAGTAAAGCACCCCCGTTTTGCGAATCTTTGCCCACATGTTAAGACGCTCCTTGGGCAACACGGCGATACTGCATATACACATCGTCATCTAAACGCCGCACCGACCGTAACGCGAGTTGATCGGCGGTTTCCATGAAGATAGGATTTTGACCTTCGACAGGCGTTATTGAATTGCGCCCGCCCAAGATTTTGGGTCCGATGAAAACGTGGGCTTCGTCAATTTGTTTCATCCGGTGGAGCGAACCTAACAGTTCACCGCCCCCTTCGACCAAAAGATTGGTGCCGCCACGACTGACGAATTCTTTCATAAACAAAAGCAAACGTTCGCAAGGATCGGATTGTTGGCTCACCCATATTTCCACCCCGAGTTCGCCTATTTTTTTCGCGTGTTGATAATCGTGAAAGGGCCCCGCCACCAACACCGTGGGCACTTCTAACGCGGTTGTCACTAAATTTGAATTTAAACGCAGACGCACGTTGGAATCGACCACAATCCGCGTCGGGGTGCGCGATTTTTCGCCACGTGCGGTCAACGCCGGATCATCCTGAAGCGCCGTGCGCGTCCCCACCATAATACCGTCAACACGGCCTCGGATTTTCTGCACAATTTCGCGCGAATGTTCATTGGAGATCCATTGGCTGTCACCGTGAACGGTCGCAATTTTCCCATCGACGGTCATCGCCCATTTCGCGATTACCCAAGGCAACTGGCGTTGGGTTCGTTTAAGGTACGGCGCCAAGCTATTGCGGGCTTCGGCCGCCTCCACGCCGGTGGTGACTTCAATCCCCGCAGCCTCCAACCGTTTTACCCCCTTCCCGGAAACTTCAGGGTTAGGGTCCAACACCCCGACGACGACTCGCGCGACCTTCGCCGCGATCAACGCATCGGCACAGGGCCCGGTTTTTCCGTGATGCGAACAAGGCTCCAGCGTCACGTAAGCGGTGGCACCCACCAAATCTGCGCCTTTGTCGGTGGCGTCCTTGAGCGCATTGACCTCCGCATGGGGTTGACCAAAGTGCGCATGCCAGCCTTCCCCAATTACGTCAGCGCCCTGCACGATCACGCACCCGACCATCGGATTGGGCTCAACGAACCCTTGCCCGTGCCACGAAATCGCAATCGCGCGCTGCATATGCAAAGCGTCTTTTAAAGGTTGATCCATAAAATAGCGGGCTTGATGGAAGCACTCAAAGGTGCCAAATTAGTAACGTCGTCTGAGTCTCTTCTTCGGCTTTATTCTAAAACAAATTCAACTTATGCCTACGCACCATGAACGCAAACACAGACGCCCCTGATCACGCCTCGGTAAATGCGGAAAAAGTGCTCTACGAAGCCCATACTTCGATGTTTCGCAATTCTCCGATGTTATTTGTTTTAACCATTATTCTCTGCCTAGTCGGGGTAGGGATCATCATTTTTGTCGTTTGGTTAATTAAATGTAAAGCGACCACGCTGACGGTGACCGAGGAGCGCACACGCCTCCGTCGAGGGTTACTTTCAAAGTCGATCACCGAAGTTTGGCATCAAGATATTCGCAACGTGCAATTGGACCAAACTTTTTTTCAACGGATCTTCGATGTCGGCACCATCGGAATCTCAAGTGCCGGACAAGGCGGATTAGAAATACAGGTCACCGGTATCCCCCAACCCGATCGTGTGAAGGAACTGATCGATCAGAATCGAAAACGCGAATAATCAACGATCGGACGTTCGCCAGCGGCGCTGTTTCTACCACGGATACAATTTCCGATTCGAACCATTGCAACCATTGCCATCGAGAATCCCATGACCAGTTCGACCTCCCCCCCACCTGCGTACGATCACCTTTGTTCGCACCTAAAAAAAATCGCGATTGTGCAATCGACCGCAGCTTTATTAGAGTGGGATCAACAAACCAAGCTTCCCCGTGGCGCCGGAGCCTATCGAAGTGAGCAGATCACTTTTTTCGCCGGCGAAGTCCATCGGCTCCGCACGAGCCCACAGTTGAGCCAATGGATCGAAGAACTTTCCGATTCCCAACAAACCGCCGATCCACACTCCGTGATCGGCGGCACAATCGCGCAGGTAAAAAGAGACTACGATCGGCAAATTAAATTACCCGCAGCGCTGGTAGAGGAATTGGCTCGCGCCTGCTCCAAAGGCCATCAGATTTGGGTCGACGCGCGGCGAAACAATGATTGGGCGCAATTTGCTCCGGCATTAAAAACCATCATCCAACTCAAACAAGAACAGGCCGATGCGATCGGATTTGCTGACTGTCGCTACGATGCGCTGCTGGACGAATTTGAACCTGGAGCGCAAACGGCAGAGGTGGCCCAGATTTTGGAGGATTTACGATGCGCGCTGGTTCCCTTGGTCAAGTCTATCCAATCCAGCGGCGTACAACCACCGGAAAACATTCTCAACCGCACCTACCCAATTGATGCCCAAAAACGATTCGCCAAACATGCGTCGGCGAAAATTGGTTTTGACTATGACCGGGGGCGATTGGACGTAACGCATCACCCGTTTTGCACCGAGGTGGGGCCCAACGACTGTCGTATCACTACACGCTACGACGAAACGTTTTTCAGTTCCGCGTTTTTTGGAACGCTCCACGAAGCCGGGCACGGGATTTATGAACAGGGCCTGCCGGTGGAACAATACGGGCTGCCGGCGGGGCAATATTGCAGTTTGGGAATTCACGAATCCCAATCGCGATTGTGGGAAAACTTAGTCGGTCGCAGCAAGAGCTTCTGGGAGCACTTCTATCAACCCGCGGTCGAACATTTTCCCGCCGCTTTGGCCGACGTTCCGATGGAACAATTTTACGCCGCGGTCAACCGGGTCACCCCATCGTTGATCCGCGTCGAAGCCGATGAAGCGACCTACAACCTCCACATCATCATTCGATTTCAATTGGAACAGGAACTGATCCAGGGCACCCTATCGGTCGACGATCTCCCCCAAGCGTGGAATGACAAGTACCGCGAAAGCTTAGGCGTGGTCGCGCCCGACAATGTCGATGGGGTCCTACAAGACGTTCACTGGAGCGCGGGGTTGATTGGTTATTTCCCAACTTACTCTTTAGGAAATCTATATGCCAGCCAACTGTTCGACGCCGCCAGTCGGCAATTAGGGGATTTAAACCAACAATTTGCCCAAGGTGAGTTTAACACGCTCAAAGACTGGTTAAACACGCAAGTTCACCAATACGGAAGACGCTATTCTTCTAACCAACTTTGTGAAAAAGTAACCGGGGCCACACTTTCGCAAAACCATTTGATGTCACACCTGCGCGAAAAACTTTCGCCGATCTATAATCTGTAAATAATTTTTTGCATCGCCGAGGACCGCTTGATCGGTCCTCGGCCTTACCGTCTCCTTCGGTCAAACCTATCGGTAAACAAAGTGAGTTCGAATATCCTTTTCGCGCGTGTGATTGTTTTCACGATACTGTATGCCGGTGCTATCGCTCCAGTATGCTCCCAGCAACCGTCCAATGACTTAACGCCGGTGGGGACGTTGGTAAAACGTCTCGGATCGCCAGACTTTATTCAACGCCAACGCGCGTCCAAGTTGTTGTTCGAAAAAGGCCCCAGCATCCTCCCAGAACTTGAAGCCGTTGAGCTTTCTTCGAATCCTGAACTCAACCAGCGCGTCAGCGACCTGAAAAAGCTACTCGCGGTCGCTCCCGACGCGATCCAAAGTAAGGAAACTTATGATGCGGTTTTAAACTTTGAGCACGCCGAAAAGGAGACTCGAAAACAACTGTTAGAAAAACTTCTCAGCGGTCAGCAGTACGAAATGTACTTTCGCTTGATCGAAAGCCTGCCCGCAGATCAAGCCGAAGACATCTTCAGCGAAAACCGTCTGCGACAACTGATCCCCGTGTTGTGTGAAAAGAAGCGGTGGGATGACGTCGACACGATCTTGTCGCACCCATTAACTTGGAAATACGAACCCAATCTTTGCGGGTTGTATCACAAGACCATGGGAACGCTGAATATCTATATCGACAAAATGAAACGATCTATTGACAACGCGGAATTCCCTGACCGAATTCAATTAGCAACCTTGATCGGTTTGTTTCAATCGGAAAAAGAATATCAGCTCGCGATGCAATATGCCCAACGATTCGGCAGCGCTGATTTGGTGAACACTTATGAAAACCAAATTCTAATGGCGTCTGGAAATTGGCGGGAACTGGCCAATCGAGCAGTTCTCAACGACGAACCAATCGAATCAGACCGCTATTACCCCTGTAACCGCATGACCTACCCAATGATTAAATACTGGGGCGGTTCGGCAGCCGATTTCCAGAAGGCTTTAGAAAAGGTCACCGTTAAATCGATAGCAGACGACGAAGCGGAAGAAACGGACCCCCTAGCCGTCGATCCAATTCTACAACAGATTTACCTGTTAACATTGAATTGGAAGGAAGCACAGAAAGGGCTGGCGTTTACCGACGATCGGAACACCATTTCCCTGTTGAGCATCGTCAATCAATACGATCTGTTGTTGGACGAACTCGAAATTGGCACCGACTTTGAAAGCCATCAGAAATGGGCCGCTGAAAAGCAATCCGCTGTCAAAAAATTGACTCGCAAGTTTTCACCCAGCGGGACCCGCAACCGCCAAGAACGCAACAAACTCATTAAAAAGGTCAACGGCGAACTGGAACTCTATCTGGAGATCTGCGACCTGCTGGCAGAATTAGGATTGGAAGACGAAGCCATCCTGTTTGTGCGGCAAATGTATCAGGTGATGTACCCGGTTCAAGAAATGGCCACCAGTCGGTTGGATCTGATTGGCCGCGTCGCTGACTATGGCGATGCTGATGCGTTATGGGATTTTATTGAAAACGCGGGCCTTACGAACGCCCAAATGAAATGGTTGGTCGATACCAGTCGGCCTCTAGGCGGACTGACGGATGACAAAAAATACGCGCTGTTCGGCTTCAAACACGATGTCGCGTTGTTCGTTTATCAAAAGCTTTCTCCGCAGATCGTCGACCAAATTAAACTTTTGAAACACGTCGCACACGTGGTGAACTACCAACTAAAACCGAAAGATTTGGCTTCCCCCAACGATGCCACAGTCGCCGCCCCCCCTTTCAGTTTAGACGCTGCGGTGGCGTCAATTGAGCATAGTTTTGGCTCCGATGAATGCTGGAACATCAGCCAAATTTACGCCTATCACCAACGTCCTGAGTTCGAACAATGGCGACAGCGCGCCGCGATTAACGGCGACACCCGCGCAATCAAACAAATCGCCAACGAACTGTTCGATACTGGGGATTATCTTGCTGCGGCGTTGATGTTTGAACAGGAACACCAACACACCAAAAGCCCGCTGCCTCTTTCGCGCGCCGCAGAAGCGTACGGTTTGACAGGAGATGCGTTGACAGAACGACGCCTGAAATTCCACGCCTATGTGTTGCCTGATTTTATTTACGACAACAATTTTCTGGCCACTTACGGAACCTATTTAGATGAAGAACGATCCGACTTGATCGCCGATCAAATTCTATATCGGCTCGCGACCAGTGAAATTTCCGACCAAAGATTCTTAATCCGTTACGGCGGGCGCCTCTTAGAAGACGCTCATCCCGAGGTCGCAGCAAACTGTATCAAAATTCAAATTCTTTCCAACGCCAGCAGCAACGCCGCGTTGCAGTTGATGTGGTTGGGTATTTCGGTTCACACGATTGACGCGACCGCTGCGGTAATAAGAGGCGAATATGAACTGGCCGATACATTACTCAATCGGCTGCTTGATTTTTCGCGCGGCACTCCATCGGTGGCCGAAAAAACGGTTGTGCAACTTGACATGGCCGGCCAAACCGAAATGGCCAACCGAGTGATTGATCAGTTGGCCAGTTTCTACCATCGTTTGTTGGCCAAATATCCCACCAGTTCTACTCACTGCAACAATTACGCCTGGGCGTTGGCATGTGGCAAACGGTATGCCGATGCGGCAATTCGCCACGCAAAAATTGCGGTCGACCGCCGGCCAAACAGCCCCGGGTTTATCGACACCTTAGCCGAAAGCTACTACGCGGCGGGCAATTTCGATGCCGCGATCCAAACGATCAACCGCGCTGCATCGATCGAGCCCGAGAAACCGTACTACGTTAAGCAACGCCAGAAATACGAAGCCGCACGTAATCGAGCGCGATAAGGAAATCGCCATCACTGATCGCCATCATTTAGAAGTTTGAGTTCCTTCTCAGGATGTTGGACTGTGTTTTTCTCCCGATCGAATCAGTTAACGCCTCCCATGATTTGGCGACCTTCTCAAGAGTCGCCTTCGACCCAAGATCGGACTTGAGACAATCGCCGATTTCATCGTCTAAAATCTTCATATAGGCCCCCTGCCGTAGGATGCTCGGCAGCGCCATGATCAATGTCTGGTCGTGAGCTTCTTTTAAGTGGCTGGCGAAAGACGTTTCAAACTCCAGTCCGTAATCATCGCCGATCCAAGTTTCCACGTCTCCCAAGTGCGTGACGCGAAACGGCCCACGCAATGGATCCTGGGCAAACAACGTTTGACTGATGGTTGATTCCGGTAACCAATTCAAAAATTCCACCGCCGACTGAGCACGGCGACTAATTTTTGTCTGCGATGCCAACAGGCTTCCGATACCATGCAGATTCACCACGCGCGATTCACGACGCGCACGGGTCCCCCAAGCCTGAGTCGATTCGTCGAAGTACCTGTCACTACCGGGCAACGCGCTAACCAACAAAGTACCAACCGCGTCGTTATCAGAAACGGCCGCCACCGAAACGGTCGGCCAAGTGATACCGGCGGCAAGCCTTCCATCAACCAAAGACTGCAAAACGTCTTCCGGCGTCATTTTCAAGCAATCCGGATTCAAACTCGCCAGCGCTTTAATTTCATCCAAAGCGCGCACGAAAGATTCGGAGGTGATCAGCGGTTTCATCGTTCGTCGTTCAAATAGAACCGACAGTCGCCCCTTCTGACGGGCATAAGCCGCAGCAACAGCAACGAAGGAATTCGCCGCCCATCCCTTCGACAACGGGAGCGCAATTTTGGTTGGCGTTGGTTGCCTGTTTCTAGTTTGCTGGCCAGCGTTTTCTTGAGACCTGGCTGCCAGTTTTTCGCCCCACCGAATCAACTGGCTCCACGTTTCAGGCAATTCAGAGTCTGTTATCGCCAAAGCATCTGGCTGATACAGCAGGCCGAACAAAACGCCCCCGCAAGGCACTGCCCACGTTTTGCTGTCGTACCGAATTCCACTTTTTCGAAAGTGTTTCAGTAAATCGCTTTTGTTAAACGAATCACCTTGGTAGATCGTGGGTTTAAGTTCCACAATGGATCCTCGGTGAATCAATTCGATCATCATCCCAGCGGGGTACACGACAACGTCGACGCCTTGCTGAATCTGAAAATCGGTCGCTGCAAAATCCGATTCGGATATCGTTTGAACACTGAATTCAGAATCATGCCGCGCCGACCACTGGCGTTCCAGTGATTCTTTGATGGATTCTTGCCCCACGACCAACACCGTACAGGGATAGGCGCGAACCGTCGCGGGCGTCGATTCTTGATTGTCGATTTCCAGACGCTGAACCTTTTTCTGGTCGCAACCTCCCAAAAACAGCAACAGCGCACCGAACAATAATGCGCTGCAAGTATCGTATTTAAGGCGCAACAAGCTCTGATACGGCATATGGGGGTCGTCCAAAAATCGTGTTGGTGAAATCATCCAGTTTACTTTTAGTATAGATATTCAATTACGCTCCAAACATTGTAGGTGTTCTCGAATCCAACACCAATAACGCGATCGTTTCCCAAATTACACCGTCAATTGGTTCTGCAGAAAATTGCGTGACGGGTCTTTGGGGTGGGTTGATGCAGTCGCGGTGATAGAAAACGCTGAGCCTATCGTTTTCGACATTACTAAACCGATTGGCAGCGCGCGTGGCCGTCTGAATTTCAAAATTTTGCTAGGATACCGGCCCAGCTTAAATCTTGTTGGCGAAAGAAATATGTTACTGAGGCGTCCGACCACCGGACTTCAAAAACGAAATTCGAAGTCCGGTCCTCGGTAGCGCTTGGGTATATTTTTGCGTGCCTGCAACAAACCAAAAGACGACAATTCAACCAACCCTATAATGTTGGCGTTGATCTGGTTCCTTGGCAATGGATTTGTGGAACGACTTTCGATTCCCGGGTAGAATGCTCTCAGCGCGTTATCAAAATTTAAAATACGAAAGAAGTGCTTGGGGCGAATACGCAGCTTCAGTCGTCTTGGCCGCCTTGGTTTTGATCGTCTTTTCTTGCCAGCGGTGTTAAGCTCACATCGCCGGTCGACCGTAAATTGACTTGGTAAGTCCTTCCTTCTTCTGGCGGAAGATAATTCGCTTGGCCATGAATCGCGCGAATGCCAAGCTCTTTTTGTTTTTCACGATCGTTACAGACCGTATTGAAATCGGCCCAGATTTTTGTCTCAAATGTGCTCTGCCGCTCCGTCTGATAGCGTTTGGGGACTCGCTGCGAAGAATCATCAAGCGAAAAAGCTTCGCTGGGTTTTTGATCGTTACCGAAAATGCTTTTGAACATCACCAACGATTGGCCGCGCAGATCGTCCACCTGTTCGATGTATTTATCTTCAAATTTGGCAACCCAACAATCGATAAAGAATGTGTCACCGGCAAGCGTAAAATCACGAGCCGTGCCGATTGGGTAACCACCTTCATCGACTTCGGTGAAACGAACTTCGAGATAATCTTGTCCGTCTTCGTCGACGCCTTTCTCCAAAACCTGTAAATTCGCGACACGGCCCTCGACCCGCATCAGCTTATTGATTGTCGCGAGCCGGTCATTTTCCTCTTCCGATTCGCGCAGTCGTTGGGCTTGCGTTTGGTTAACCCGTTTCATCTCTTCAAGATCGGCCATGGCTTGTTTGGCCTGGATGCCGGGTTCGATAAATTCTGTGTACCCGGTGTACCCACCGTAGCCCAAAACTCCGGCGATCACCAACATCATTACCGTGCGGACGGCACTGTTAATCGTTTTTACGTTTTCCATTGTGTTAGACATAGCGGGACTCTCGGCTCAGCAATTGCTAATCGCGTGGTTAATGAATCTGATCTAAAGAAACAATCGGCAATCCAGGCAAAAAGCACCGCTGCGGTTGAATGAATTCGGGAAATGCTGGATGGGCGACAATTAATTGCGATGTGGCGGATTGTAATGACTGTGCCGCCTTTTTTTACACCGTCCATTATTATAAGTACGTTTGACATGCGCATGATTTACCCGGCATGATTTACCCAGCATGATCTAACCAGCATTACCGGTGAACACCTGTAACGAGTGTCGATTCCTTTCAATTTGGTTCGATTGACAACTTGGCTTTTTAAGATCCGAGGTCAATCCTCTCCCAGTGCAACCTCCTGTTGACGCGCCGATTTTAATGAATCGGTCGCAATCTCAAGATACTCCTGAGCGTCACCAAGCAATTGATCAAAATACGCTTGAGGATCATCTATCCAATGCGCGTACGCGGCTGTGTAAAGCTGAATGAATGCGTAGTCGCAGGTTTGCAATGCCGACAGAAACCCTCGATCAACTCGCTTTAAGGTCGCCGCATCGACTCGCGGTCGAGAACTGAGCGCGAACATTGCCGCATAAATAACGTGTTTGGCAGTGCTATCGATCATCTTGGTGGCGGTAACAACGGTTTGTTCGTCCACCGCGCCGAGCTTCGTTAACGCAATGAGCGCTTTGGCTCGCACTTCATCATTTTGACTCTCCGTTAAAACTGAAAGTTGATCTACGATCTGATCGTCTTTCAACTTCAGCGATTCGACTGTCGAGAGCGCATGTAATAACAACGGACCGTTTGCGGTCCGCAATTTCGCCAGCAAAATTTTCTGCTGCTGGTGGGTGTGTGAATCGTCGGCTTTGAAATGGCGCAAGGCGATGATTTGTTTGGCGACGGAATGATCCATCGCCATCGCCAACCATTGCGATTGGTCCTGGTCAAGCAAAGGTTGATTGGCCGTTGTGGGGGTGAAAAACGAGTCATTCGTTTTGTTAAGAAATTTAAGCGACTTCTTAATTCCACCTTTTAGCGTTGCCGGCAGTTCCGCAAACCAGTCGGGATTTCGTTCATCACGCATCCACGCGGCCATCGCGTGGGCGTAACTGAGCGTCGGCGAATCAAGAAACGGGCGCGGGAAGACACCCCAATAGGTCGAATCCCAAAAAATATCAGCCCGTTTGACAAACTCAAAACCGCTTCGAATCGCCCCCAGTCCCGTCATCACGACCGCCAGATCGACCAGTTCTGGGAAATGGGCGTAAGGAAACTTTTGCTGATGAAGAAGATCGGCAACAACATGGTGAATCAGCGCCGCAGCCGTTAGACCGGGTTCCGATTTCATCTCCGTGTGCAGTGTTATTAAACGTTGATGTGCGTCATATGTCCCCGGCAGACCGCCGAGCCCTTCGCAGGATCCGCCGCCTCAGCCACCTCCACCGCCGCACTTTTCCAATGACTGGATCTGTTTCGCAATGGCGATATTACCAACGTCATGCGACAAGTGTTTGCCAATTTTTAGCGCTAGAGCCTCCACTTCGAGCAGCGTTGAGTTTTCGACATCGTGATACAGCAGGGCTTCTGAGTTCAAAACGTCCAATTGAAAACGACCGCCGCCGATACATTGGCTGATTTGTTGAAGGTAGAATTCAATTCTGGATTTTTCGCCATCGGCGATACTCGGTTTTAGCTTAAACAATGGCATAGCAATAGTTTCACTGTGAAGATTGGTTTGGCAACCGATAGTAGAAAATCGTGGCAACCAACGCAGCGCCGAAATTCATAATGATGCACTGCGGCACTGCGCTACGGCTTTAATTTGTGTTAATTTTAAGGATGCTTGCCGGATGCAAGTAGCACTGCGTAGCAAGTAGCACTGCGTAAGGCTAATTTGAATGATAACGCTCGGCAAACCTTAAAAAGAACTTCGAACCATGGACTTTAAAACACTTCGCAAAGAATACGAAACTTCGGGATTTGGCCCCGAAGACCTTGCGGATAACCCTATCACAGCCTTCGAACATTGGTTCGCTGAAGCAACCGATCAGTCGCCCGGAGATTGGTTCGAACCCAACGCGATGGCCCTGTCAACCAGTTTGCCGTCAGGGCGCGTATCTAGCCGTTGGGTGCTGCTAAAGGGCGTCGATGCTGATGGCTTTCGGTTTTACACCAACTTTGAATCCGACAAAGGGCAACAAATCGCTGCGAACTCGAATGTCGCGTTAGCCTTCCATTGGCCCTATCTTGGCCGGCAACTAAGAATCGAAGGAAACGCGCAGAAAACTTCCCGTGCCGACTCCGAAGCGTATTTCCATTCGCGCCCACGCGGTTCGCAAATCGGTGCGATGGTGTCACGCCAATCCCACCCTCTTCAATCGCGCGGCCAACTGGAACAATACCGCGACCAGTTGGAACAAAAATTTGAAGGCCAAACAATCCCGCTGCCAGAGAACTGGGGAGGCTATCTGGTGAAACCCAATCGTTTTGAATTTTGGCAGGGCAGGTTGGACCGACTGCACGACCGGATCGTGTACACCAGCGCCGGGCCTCAAAGATGGAAAAAAGTCAGACTGTCCCCGTAATCAGCCGTTTGTTAAGAAACAAACGACGCCGCAGTTTTAGGTCACTCCAATAGATCCATTGGATAGGATAAGATTCGTCGTAGTGAATTTCTACGACCTCTGCGAGCCAACGCACGATGAGCCTTTTTGAAATCAGTTCCATTATCATCGCTTTATCAGCGCTGTTTGGCTATATCAACGTCCGCCTGCTGAAGCTGCCCAACACGATCGGGCTGATGATCATCGCCATCCTTTTTACGGCGACGTTGTTTATCAGCAGCCTGTTTTCGCCGATCCCTATTGAATCGGCCAAAGCCCTGATTCAAGCCATCAATTTCGAAGAAGTTCTGATGGATGTGATGTTGGGTTTTCTTCTGTTCGCCGGTGCGATGCACACTAATTTTGATCAACTGCGCGTGCAGCGTTGGCCGGTGCTGGTTTTCGCCACCTTGGGAGTCCTTTCATCCACCTTTTTGGTGGGGACAATCTCCTATTATACGTTGGGGTATCTAGGACTATCGATAACGTTTATTCATTGTCTTTTGTTCGGAGCACTGATTTCTCCGACCGACCCTATCGCCGTTTTGGGGATTCTCAAACAAGCAGGCGTACCTAAAAAACTGGAAACAAAAATCGTCGGCGAATCGCTCTTCAACGACGGCGTCGGGGTGGTCGTATTTCTGACGATTTTCAGCATCGCGACCGGAGGAGCAGATCCCGGCCACGGCCCCCCCAATCACGATCACGCCGCTATCGCCCACAGCACTGACGATCACATCACTGACGATCACAGCGCTGACAATCACGGCGTTTCGGTCAGTTCGATCGCTTCATCGGCAAGTGTTAATTGGGTCAGTTACAACGCAGCATCCGAGGGGCCACCTCCCCACAACGACAATTTCGGCGACAACAATTCCAACGATAAAACGCCAGTAGAACATCACGGCGGGGCCGACGTCTGGTCGGTGGTCGAGCTATTTGTGGTTGAAGTTGGCGGCGGAATTGTGATGGGATTACTCTTGGGATACGGCACCTATCTGCTTTTGCGGTCAATCGACGACTACGAAATTGAAGTCATGATCACCCTAGCGTGTGTGATGGGCGGATGCTCATTGGCTCAGTGCCTACATCTGTCAGCCCCCCTCGCGATGGTTGTCGCAGGGTTGATCGTCGGCAACGATACCGTCCGAGGCACCGCGATGTCGAAACAGACAGAAACCTACGTCGATAAGTTCTGGGAACTGATTGACATTTTGTTAAACGCGATTCTATTCGTGCTGATCGGATTAGAGATTTTGATTCTGGAAGTTGAACAGAAATTTATCGTCGCGGGTTTGGCCGCAATCGTGATCGTATTGGTTTCGCGCTTTTTGTCGCTGGTTTTGCCGGTCGCGTTCTTCGCAAAGCGTTTAAAGTTTGTACCGCACACAACAACGATCATGACATGGGGCGGGTTACGTGGCGGCATCTCGATCGCCCTGGCTCTGATTCTTCCCCAAGAGTGCCGCGCCCCTTTTCTCACGGTCACTTACATTGTTGTGATCTTTTCAATTATCGCCCAAGGGCTGACCGTTGGCAGTTTGGCAAAGCGCTTGATCGGGGCTGAAAACATGGAACCGTCGACCGAGGGCCATTAAACATTTTTTTCGCAGCCCAAGGGGACGCAAAAAAGGATTCTGGGATTTATAGGTTCGGAATTTAAAACCAAGGAATCTCTTTCGTTTAACGGTTAAACTTTAAAACGCTCGCAAAAAAGCAACGTCGCCCAATTCCCAAGTTGTTTTTTCCATCGTTCCAGAGTGGACTCGATTAAGGGGCCCCGATTAAGGCAATGCTGCTAAGGCAATGCTGATAAGGCAATGCTGATAAGGCAACCGCCTGTGCCGATGGCGGTTGGTTCCAATAGCGCGGACAGATGTTTTACGATTCCAGAGGCATAACTTAGGCGACGGCTAACTCGGCTCACCCGGCGACCAGCGCTTGGGCTTTGTCTTTAATGCCTTTGAGGTCAATTTTACCGGTGCCAAGAATCGGCAATTCGTTCACTTTGAAGAAACTGTCGGTTGCCGGGATGAACACGTTAGGCAGCCCTGCTTCTGCCAAGGCCGCCTTCATTTGGTCGATCGTTTTGTGATCGCAGGCGTACAACACGATCAAACGTTCGCCCTTTTTCTCGCACGGCACCGCGGTCACCGCTACCGCCAGATGATCGTCAGAATCATCCTCAGGAGTGCAATCAAGAAACTGACTGAGCACTTCTTCAATCTTCAAATGCGGCACCATTTCGCCACCAATTTTGGAAAACCGACTGATACGGCCGGTAATGGTGATGAAGCCATCTTCGTCAATTTTCGCAACGTCACCCGTTTTATACCAACGGTCAACGATAACTTCATCGGTGGCTTGGGGGTTATTGAGATACCCCTTCATTACGATCGGCCCGGATACCCACAACATCCCTGGTTCGTTGCACGGCAATTCTGTACCCGTTTCCAGATCGCAGACTTTCACCGCCACGTTGGCGATCGGGCGGCCCACGGTTCCTGCTTTGTCATCGACCTGAAAATCACCCGTTTGGCGGGAATGCGGGATATTTGCCGCGACCGCGGGCGAAAGTTCGGTGACCCCATAACCTTCGACCGGCGTCACGCCGAATTTTTCTTGGTACTGTTGAGCCAATTCTGGCGGAAGCCGTTCGGCACCGGTCACCACCGCGTCAAGCGTTTTGAATTGCTCTGGGGTGCAACGCCGCATGTAAGTTCTCAGGAACGTGGGCGTCGCCATGAGGATTGTGCCGGCATAGTTTTCGACCAGTTTGCCAATCTGTTTGGCGTCCAGCGGGTTCAGGTGATAGGCACCGCGCACATCACACATCATCGGCCCCCACAGCGTGATGGTGTAACCGAAAGAATGAAAGAACGGCAGCACGCCGATGATTGTGTCCGATGTTTTGAAAGCGGCCGCTTTCTCAAAACCGCGGACGTCAAAAAGTATATTCTCATGCGTCAGCATCACACCTTTGGGGACACCGGTTGACCCCGAAGTGAACACGACCGTCATCACGTCGTCAGATTTGATCTTATGCAGGCCAAGCATCCGATTAAGCAAAACGCCGGGCACAAGGAAACTTTGGGTCGCAGCAACCGCTTTATCGACTGAAGTCACTTTGGCTTTGAGATCGTCAAGAAAGGCGACTTCACAGTCGAGTTCGAAATTGAACTTTTCCATGACCTTTCTTGTGGTCAAAACACGCTTGATGTTGGCTTCTCTGATACAGTGATTGATTAAGTCCTGCGACAAAGAATAGTTCAAATTGACAACAGTTCGTTGATCCAACCCCAACGCTAAATTAACGATCGCTCCTCCCACCGTCGGCGGAATCAAGACGCCTACGGTGGTTTCATCTTCAGCCAAGATTTCTCGTTTTAGCAACCGCCTCAGCACCAGCGACCGCAGCAGCAATGTGCCGCCTTTTTCTTCTGACTTTAAAGAGTCGACACACTTCGATTTAAACTTCTGCCGCTTACAGGAGTAAACAAATTCAGAAACGGGCGAAACGAACTTTCCAATGTAATTTTTCATGGTCGTCGAGCTCAATCTTTGGACTGCGGTTTGAATAGGAACCATTGAACCGGGGTGCGGTTTGATCGGCGGGCCAATATGGATGGAGATAGGCCGCCGGATTGAATTTGGGATTTTAGTGAACGCGCGGCCGCCAGAAAAACTGAACAAACTGCCCCATAGTTCATCGAAATACATGGGGACGATTGGGACTGTGCGTCCTTTAAGAATCTTCATCAGACCCGGTTTAAACGAACGGACTTGCTGACTGCGCGAAATACCGCCTTCAGGAAACAGCCCCAGCAATTCGCCATCATCAAGTGCTTGGCGGGCGTCTTTGAAGGCTTTGGCGATGCTTTTGGGGCCACCTGAAATCAAAATTACACCGCAAAAACTAGCCCATTTTTTCATAATAGGATTACTGAAGTTCCCAGCGTAAGCAATGATGCGTACTGTCCGTGGTGCGAACACGCGGAAAATCACTCCATCAAGCCACGTCGAATGATTAACCACGATCACCCCACCGCCGGTTTCGGGAATGTTTTCTAACCCATGAATTTTAACGCGATAGAAAAACCGCAGCATCAACACCCACCCCATCCGCACCATCGCGTGCGGTAGCCTCCAAAAGGCGTAACCAAACACCGGCAACGTCAACAATCCGAAAATCAAAAATACGCTGCGCGCCGAAAATAAGGGCAACTGCCCCGATTGTTGCAGGATTTTCTTTATCTGACGTTGCTGTTGTTTGGGAAACCGGTCGGCGTCTTGATAACGCACGATCGATGTGATTTCGTCTTTCTCTTTGCGAAAGTTGATTTCGGCGTTTACCAATTCATTGATTGCTTGCGAACGTTGCAGGCTGTCGACGGGGGGGGCAAACTCCAGCAAATCGACTTCATCCCAATTCTCGGCCGTGCGGAGGGCAGATTGATACTGCGCAACCGCCGTTTCGAGCGCCTCACGTTGAACGGGATTGAGACTCGCGCCGCGCATCGTGACCGGTAAATTTTCAAACGATCCTTGCCTGACTCCCACCGTCAGCAGCATCAACAACAACGAAACAAACGCAATCCCAGCAAACGCCAAACAGTTCACCGCCGAAAGGATCTCTCCTAATCGTTCGGGTGGACTGTGCTTTTGCAAATAGGATGTCAGCGGGACATCGAAGAACCCGGCGCTGGCTCCTAGGGCCGCCAGCAGGCCGCAGGCAATGACCAGTTTGAAATTGAAACCGCCGGTAATAAAGTCGGCCGGTGTGAAAAACAACAACATGCTAAAGACCCCGATCCCTAAAGCCCCCCAAGGGACAAGCCCCAGTTCGATCTTGCCGCCCGAAGCGATTCCCGCCGCCACGCTGCCCACGCCTAAACCAAGCACCAGTGAAATCAGCAACGGTAGTTTTTCGACTTCGTTCACGCTCCCGCTCTCGGAAGCGAAAATATCGATGTTCAATTGAGAAATGCTGGCAATCGACCAAAAGAAAATAATCCCCAAACCGACGCGAAACAAACGACTGAATGAAACCAGTTGACCGATGTTGCGTGCCGTTTCCACCGGGACGTTGTAGGGAAATCTGGCGGTTGGATTGGCGGCACGATGGGGCGTGATCAATAAACTAACGATCGTCCCAACCACGGCGATCCCAATTAAAACTGAACCGGTCAGTCCAATGTTCTCTTGCCCCAGCAAACCCGATTTATCCGCCAGATAGCCGCCGATGCCCATGCCGATGATCACCGCCGAAAGGGTGGCTAAATTGAAAATCCCGTTGCCGGTGGAAATTTCCGATTCGTCCAGCAGTTCCGGGATCGTGCCAATTTTAGCGGGCGCAAAGAGCGCGCTTTGAGCTCCCATCAAAAACACCGACGACATTAACAACGTAATGCTGCCAAGTAATAAGGACGCGATGCCGATGATCATCACGATGATTTCGAGCACCTTACAGCCGACAATGACGTCACGTTTGGCGAAGCGATCGGCCAACCATCCTGCCGGGGACGCCAGAAGAATATAGGGGATGACAAACGAAATCGTTGCCAACATCAGCACCGTGCCTTCTTCGCCTACCGGGAAGTAGGTCTTACCGGCGCCGATCACAAACCAACGAAACGCATTATCGTTGATCGCGGTCAACCAATTGGTCCACAAAAGCCCTTGAAAGCTTGGCGAAGAAAGTCCGTTTGTTTTTTTGACTGCAATAGCAGGATTATCAGGATTCATGGGGCAAACGAAGGGCCATTGGTTGGTTAAAAGAAACGATCGTCAGCATAATCTGTCCCGTCTGTACCGTCGGTAGCGCGTATGTCGGTCCTGACAGTTGAACACAAAGATACCAGAAACGTGATAGCAATTTGAGCGTGACTGGCTCAAGATTTTTCGCGCACCGACACGATAAGCTAATTGTCGGTGTGTATGACATGGGAAGGCGTCTTGGTTTACACATCCCCCTGCTATTTTTCCATCACGGACCACACCATGAGTCGCACTTCATTGATGTCGATCGGATTTTTCCTGCTATTTATGGGGATTCAACTACACGTTGTCGAATCCTTTACGATGACTCGGCGTGTCAGCAATTTTTTAACCGATAATTTCCCGGGGGATGAGGGTACGATTGCTGCCGCAGCACGGTCCAACCTACCTCAGTTTGGCGCCAACGACCAAAACTACAATTCACCGTACTACCAAGCATCCTATACGAACAGCGTAGTTCAAATTCAACCCACAGCGTCGGCCACGACCTTCTCAGCAGAGAATCGAACCCTCCAGCCACCGCGCTGGATTTGCTGGCCGGTGCTGTTTTTGGGGGCGGTCATGATTTTACAAGGTCTGTTAAGAACTTAAATCCGTTTAAGTCAAATCTGTTTAAGTCAATTTAGGCAATCGAGAATCGACGGCGGCGAGATTAAAAAACATTAGTTCGAAGCGCAAGCGGATGGGTGTCTGGTCTATCATCTGCTGATGTTTTGGCTAGTGTTTTTTATTCTGCCGCTGTTTTTTTAAAAGCAGTCGCCTATTTGACCACCCGTTCGCCAGAATCGACATAAAATTTGCGTGCAGACAGCACCATTCCGTTTGTTGATCCAACCGCCCAACAAAGGAAACGAAAATTCACAAACTTGCTTTGGCTTTGTCTATAATATCATGGCAATTACGCCAGCGAACAGCCGCGCTGGAGTACCTCATTCAGGTTCCCCGATTTTAAAGGGCCAAAAATGGAAAATTTAGAATGTCTTGAGATTGACGTTTTTGACCAAATCGCGGTCGTAAAGTTTATAGACCCCAAAGTCATGGATCCCAGTCGCATTGAAAAAATGGGACAAGAACTACTATCCCTTTTGGAATACGCGGCCAGCGAAAATGTGGTTGTGAACTTTGAAAATGTAAGTTTCTTTTCCAGCGCGGCGATCAATAAGTTGATTGTGCTGGAAAAGCACGTCACCGCGCGCGGCGGGGAGATCCGGTTGAGCAACCTTCGGCCAGAGGTCAGGGATTTGTTCAGCTACACCCATTTGGACCAAGTCTTTCAAATTCGGGATGACCAAACCGCCGCAATTGATTCACTGGCAAAATAAATCGGCAGTCGGGTGAAGAACAATCACCCGACTGATGCAAACACGCAAACTAAATCGGATTACAAGAGCACGCTCTCATCATGACTCGCTTTTCATGGATCTGGTCGTTGGTCCGCAAAATTCCGGCTCAGGCCGACCTTTGTGCACCGCTGATCGCGAAAGTTTTAAACGCCCTTGAACAGCATAACTGGAATTCCGAAGATCAATTCGCAATTCGCATGGCATTAGAAGAAGCGATCATGAACGCCATCAAACACGGCAACGATTGCGACCCCAGCAAGACGGTGGGAATCGAAATTGGATTTAACGATGACCGGTTCGAGGCGGTCGTTACCGACAGTGGGGGTGGCTTTGATCCAGAACAAATCCCCGATCCCACAGCAGATGAAAATCTTGGCAAGACCTCCGGACGGGGGGTTATGCTGATGAAAGAGTTCGTCGATTCCTTAGAATTCAACGAATGCGGCAATAAGGTCACACTGACCAAGACGAAGTCGAATTTCTAATTCGGGTTGCGACCGGCTGTTTTGTCTTCGCGCGGTGTACGGTTGCCCACGGTCAAAGGTGGTATCACCCCACGCCTATACCTACACCTCAATCCGCTTTTCATTTAACTCGCCCCAAGTTGGTCGAAAGATCACGCCCCCCTAAATCGTCAAAGCCTGCTTGGTTTTCTCTTTTGCAACTATTTTGATACGGACCGTTTTACTCAATGTCACGACGCGCAGAAATCGAATCCATGCTCAAGGACGCTCCCGGCGACACCTTTCTCCAATACGCTTTGGCCATGGAACTCCGTAGCGAAGGCGAGCACGAAGAGAGCCTGAAATTGTTCGGCGACCTGATGGCTGCAAAACCGCCCCACGTCCCGGCATTCTTCATGGCGGGACAGCAACTCGCGGGGCTTGATCGCATTCCAGAGGCCCAAGAAATTCTCAAACAAGGCATCCAACAGGCCAACGAACAAGGCAACGCTCACGCGTCAGGGGAAATGACAGAATTCTTAATGTCACTTCAGTAAACGGTTTTCATCCTTTTTAGAAAAAACACAATTATGAACGTCAAATTTATGCTCATTGGATCGATGGCTGTTTTGGTCGTATTTCTTTCGGCACAATCGGCCCACGCCCAATGGCTACGCAACCGAATCGCCGGTCGGACCATCAACCACCAAAACGTGTGGGCTCAACCACGCAACGTTACTCCCAAAGCCACCGCCCGGCCAGTGACGGGGTACGGCACTAACCTGCACCGCAACTTTGTTATTCGCCAAGAACAACAGCGCACCGAGCGCACGGGCATTGCCCCTCGTCCACGCGGAAACATCCTTTGGGCTCGGTAGTTGGAAAAACGGTGATTCACGAATCGGGGAGACCGCCGAAGTACCAACCGCAGAACTTTTGCGTAATCGAGATTGAGAACGGTCGAAGCAATTGCCCTCCCACACAAGCCGCGAACGAGTTCAAAAATGCTTGGGGGGGCCGTCGCCGAAACCGTAACCAAGGGAAAAACCAGCCCGGCGGGCGGCGCAAGAAAATTGCGTTGCTCTCCGAGCTTTCATTGATTCAATACTAACGCCCTTGGGTACCTGCCGATCATCGTTTACTGATCGCTTTCGTTTACTGATCGCTTAGATCCTTAATCCGAATGTCTTTGAATTCGCACCACATCGGTTTGCCACCGTGCAATTGCAATCCCAGCACCCCCGACAGCCGCGCTTCGTCATCAGAATCAGTGAAGTCGAGAATCAAACGATCGTTAAGAAAGTGCTGAATGTGTTTGCCTTTGGCGATGATCACGACGTCGTTAAATTGATCAACCTTGAATAACGACTTAAACTCTTCGCCAGTGATGAGGGTAGCATCCACTACTTTTTCACCATCTTTGTAAGTGGCTTTTTCGCCAGCAAGACAGAGGCGGCGACGCTTTCCACCTTCGTCGTAAATGAAACCGGGAACATCAGGCATGTCTCCCGAATTACGGATCTCGTGTTGATAGCCACGCAATACAAAATCGTTTTTCGGTTTTTGGGATGGATCGGTAATGTGAGCCGAACGGTATTGAATCCCAGAATTGTTTACCGACGAAACGCGGAAGCTTAATCGCAACTCAAAATCAGCAGTGGCACCCGATTCCCAAATCAAAAACGTGTTGCCTTTGGAAGGTGTCTCCTTCGTTGTTTCACCGTGAATCACACCGTTTTCTACCTTCCACAATCGATCATCACCGGTCCAACCGGTGAGATCAACTCCGTTAAAGATGGATTGAAAGTCGCCCGTCTCAGCCGGCGCGATCATCGGTGAATCTGTTTGCGCCATCACGCAGCGCGGACCATCCATGTTCGCAACGGCCAACGTCGCGAATAAAAAACAGCCGGTAAGACAACGAGAGAAAGTGTTCATGCAAAATCCAAATTAGAAATATTGTAGGATGGATCGCTGGTATCAACAAACGGCGTTCCGTTTTTTGCAGCGGTATAATTCACTATATCGTAATCCAATCCCAACGTCTTGGCCCAGCTTTCCTGCGAATCTTAAACAGGTTCTGATTTCATACGCCCCCTTAGGTCTTGAAGTTCGCGTTCAAACCCGCCTGACAAAATAGGAAACCGACACCACGTTTTTGGGTCCAAGTTTTTGTCATCTAAATGGAACGATGGCGCGTAACGTTCACGTTTCCATTGATTTCGACACCAGAGGGTAAAAAATCGAATTGTCCACTGTCCCATTTGTTGTGGCGCGATTTCCGGAAATTCGACCCGCATATGTTCAAAGACCTCGACCGGAACGAGTTTATCACCGATCGCATAGCCCTCGATCGCGTCGAGTATCTCGTAGGGCATGAGATCGGCTTCGTCAGTTTGATGTTCGCTTGGCGGGCGTAGTTCAGCGGTCGGTTGTTGATCGTTGACCAACTTCAGGACCGGCAACGGGCCAATATGCAGCGGGCCTGTACGTTCCATCCAAATCAACCACTGCCGTAAATACGCTTTATCAATTCCGGCAATCGGGCTGACGCCACCGGAGGTGTCGCCATCCATCGTGGCATACCCCACGGCCGCTTCGCTGCGGTTGCTGGTTGACAATAGCAACGCCCTGTTCAAGTTCGCCAACATCCAGACGCTGGGCGAACGGACTCGGGCTTGGATGTTTTGCAGCGTAATATCATGTTTTTCCCAAGTCAAGGGATAGCCAATCGCTTTGGAAACAGCCGTCCGATAATCATCCACCATCGGCTGAACGTCAAACAAATAGTGAGTCGCGCCAATCTCCGCGGCGATCCCAGCGGCCGCCTGACGAGTCACGTCGCCGCTGTTTTCTGTGGCTTGGTAAGCGGTCGTCAATAACACCTCCGTCAGTTGCCGAACGTCTTGAGGCACGACGTCATCGGGTAGGCAATGACCGATGCGCTGAAGCACTTGTTCGAATCCCAATTCATGCTCCGCCAATCGAAACATCGCATACACAATTGCCACGACGCTGGCCGAATCACAACCGCCACTCAATGAAACCACAAACCCGCGCGAAAAACTTTTTCGCATATAGTCAAACAACCCCAGGGCGACGGCCCGGCAAAACTCCTCAGCCTTTAAATCGGTGTCGATCTCCCAGTCTTCATCGATCACCAACCCACGTATCAAGGGGCTCTCGGGCCAACGAAAACTAACGTCGATCACATCGGTTTCATCGCCATCGACCGATGGTTCGAAACTGCCGGTACGGGCGCGCGCCATCCGTGTGGCTTCGATGTTCACCGTGGCAGTCGTTAACCGGTGAGTGTCAAAAAACAATCGGTTTCCCGTCGCCAGCAACTGCCCCCCCGAAGCGATCATCGCGTCGCCATCATAGATCGCTCGGCCCGATTCGTTCCCCACTAAGTTGGAATAGACGTACGTCACATTGAAAGCGCGACTGCCCTCTAAAACAAAACGCTTACGGACCTCGTGTTTGCCAAACGCGAAGTGACTGGCGCTTGGATTGAGAATGATATCGGTGCCCCGCGCCGCCAAACTTCCCCCCGGCCTTATCCCCACCCAAGCGTCTTCGCAGATTTCAAATCCAATTCGAATTCCGCCCACATCAAAAACTAAATCTCCGATGGGATACTCGACGCCAGCAATTTCGATTTCGCCCTGAACCCCGGCCGGCCAAGCCTTGAACCAGCGCGGTTCGTAATGGATGCCATCACCGGCCAAGTGTTGTTTGGCGACAAAACCGATCAAAGCGCGATCAACAATCAACGCCGCGGTGTTGAAAATCCCGCCGGCATACATTAACGGCAGGCCTACCGAAACGACCATCCCCTCGGTCATCGGGAGAACTTCCATCAAAACTTCCACCGCCCTTTGGCGTATCCCAGCAGCGTGAAAGGCATCTTCACAGCCATACCCGGTGATGCACAGTTCCGGCAAGCAAAGCAAGGACGCTCCCTCTTGCTGCGCTTGTGCGATAGCAGCACTTATGTTGTGCAGGTTATTACGCCAGTGGATTGGAGTTTGGTTTAGCACACCGGCGGCGACTTTGACTAATTTCATACTCAGCCTGAATCTTTCAATGCAATGTATAACCGACTAAGATAGCGTCAGCGGCAAGTAATCCTCAAACATGATTTTTACCGTAACGCGGCTATCTGGAAACCGGTCCATCTATTTCGTTGATAACGGCCCGCATGATTGAATTTGATTGTCCAAAGTGTTTGCAGCAAATCAACGCGCGGGATCAACAGCCCGGGCAAAGC
The DNA here is from genome assembly GCA_937944405.1 of uncultured Pirellulaceae bacterium. Lineage (GTDB taxonomy): Bacteria > Planctomycetota > Planctomycetia > Pirellulales > Pirellulaceae > Mariniblastus. The sequence goes on along the minus strand of CALDYR010000014.1, from coordinate 15,169 downwards.
ATCGACTGCCCGGGGTGCTCGGTTACACTTTTAGTCCCTTCGCCAGCGGTAGGGCCCTTGGACGACTTATTTGGCAGTTCCAACATCACCGACAATGCCGATCACAAAATCGATGGCCGTGATGAACAATCCGTCCCCTTTTTCGACTCGCCTGCCGACCGCCCTATCGCCGAAGACAATCCGCCGACAATCTCCAATCAACGGATTGATGAAAGTACAGACGACCGCCGTGCCGAACAGGTTCGGAGTTTCGCCGCAGAATCGGAATCGATACTCGGCGGAAACAATTTAAATAATTCATCTGCTGTTTTCGAGAACTTGCACTTTCCTGACACTCAAGACCAGCCACGAGCATCAGATATCGTTCCCTCCCACCAACCGCTTGACGCAACCATGAACTTGAATCAAGAGCAAGCCTCGTTCAAAGTCAACCACGATGAACGTCTGGAGATCGACGGGGGCACCGACGTGCTATCGGCACCGGAGACTTGCGCGTTGAAATGTCCGGTGTGCGGATCGCACTTGTTTGTGGCCACCCACGCGGTCGGTACGAAAGTTAAATGTGCTGACTGTTTTTCGAAGATCACCGTTCCCAAACCAACTGAGAAACAAATCGAAAGTAGCGCGAAACAAGAATCAAACTTTTCCCAAACACTCCCACACCAAACTTCAAACGAACAACTAACCAGCGCAATTGAAGTCGATCCTTCATTCGGTTTAGCTCCCGATTCGCGCGATCTATTAGCGCCGATTGCGGGCACCGGCAAAACCGAATCCGGTGCCTTTGCCGCTTCCGACGGTTTAAGGCTCCAACCGATCACTGACCTACCGATAGACGCCCTTCCCCAAACGCTGCCGGCGAAGGGCCCTACGTCATCACGTCACAGCGCTGAAGAACTCAAGCAACCTTGGATCCCCACCTATCGTCCTCAATCGGTCCAGGTTGCCAAACAGAAAAAACGAAGCAATCGCCAGAAGAATTCAGGTCGATCGGAAACGCTATCCGAATTCCCGGAATTCGAATTTGATAGCCTACTGAGCGCGATGACAAATTTGGTGACCCAAACCGGCGTTGTGGTGCGTTGTATTGCGGCGGCGATTCTGTTGGCCACGGGTAATGTCGTCAGCCACGTTGCCGTTGCCGACTACGTGGCGATCGACGCTCCCACGCTGGGCGACACAGCCGTCATGGCGTTTTGGCGAATCGGTGTCGGATGGGCACTGTTCGGTTTGGGGACTTTGTTTTTGTGGTACTGTGCCGGGGTGGTGTTTCGAAAAACGGCCACCGGAGTGCAACAAATCGAAACCTGGCAAATAGGGCCATCGAGCGAATGGACCAGCACTTTTTTAATGATCGCGTTCAGCTTCGCCGTGGCCGGGGCACCGCTGATGATGTTCGGGGCCACATGGCTTAGCGCTCCGCTGCGTTTCGTTTTGGCGTTACCGATGTTGGTGTCGGTCTGGCACACCCAATCGCCATTTCACATCATCTGCGTTGACGCATTTGGGAACTATCACCGCCGACGGTCCCAGTGGAAATCCGTCGGGTTGGCCGTCTTCGTTTTAGCCGGCCTTGCGTTCTTTTCGGGGCTGTTGATGGCCATTGCGCTCTCCTATCTCAATATCATAACCTCGGCATTTGGAGCGATCGTGTTGTCATTTGCTACTTTGGGGTACGCGGCGGTCACGGGGTGGCATAGCGGAAAAATGGTCGAGGAATTAAATTAACCGCTCGTTCCAATCAACCCAACTCTCTTTCGCCCAACATTTTTCATGGCCGTTCGTTTGACTCTGATCGTCCGCTACATCAGCACCGTCCTGTCGGGGTGTTTGCTGATGATGTGGGGAGTGATCAATTTTTCTTTACAACTGAAAACCCACTTGTCGGCAACCAACGCGGAAGCTGGCGACACCCAAAGTACGATCCCCACGGAGTGGGCTTATTCTTGGACCATGGCCGCCATCGCCAGCGCGATCCCTTTGCTGATCGGGGGCATGCTGATCCGAAATGTGATGCAAGAAGCCAACCGCGCCAAACGACTGATGGGGTAGTGACCGCGGGCGACGGGGGGCCATAAGGTTCGGCGGTCCGTTGCACGTTGGTCCTTGTGCCCGTCAATTCGCCGCTGTCATCTCCTTCCCCACGATCGGGCCACGGGTTGCCGGTTAGGAGAGAAACAGAGGCTTTAAATGGCGTTGGTAAAGGTTCTCGGTGACGTTGCGGCTGATCGAATCTTCACACTGAACCAGCATGTTCAAATAGCGGTCGCCCATCTTTGCCGCGATCTTGTACCCCACATGCAGCAGTTGCCTGACCGAAGCGTTAAACTCAGGGTGGTTGGGATCGTGACGTAATGCATTGACGTATTGTGTTGCCGACCATTCGTTAACCTCTTCAGGCGATGGCAGTTGGCCGTAGTCAATATCGATCACCGACGCGTAAGGCTCGCACAACGCATCTTTGTGCTCGAACGCTTGGGCATAAACGTCTTTGGCCAACTGCAAACCTTCGCCATCGGCTTCTGCCAAACCAATCAGCTCTTCCAACCACGTCGTGCCTGCGGTTTTAATGTGCAAACCGGCACCTGTTTTTTCCAAGCACCGTCGAATGGGGCCGTAGATTGAAAATTTATCGCTTCCCGAATGCACCGAAAGCTTCAGATTTTCCGGCAACCCGTATTTCTTTACCGCGTAGGCAATCACCGCCAAATCGTCAGAGAACTCTTTTTCAAACTGCGCTACGTCGCCAACATAGTCGACGCCCTTGTTGAATCGACCGGTGAACTTAGGAGCAATGGTTTGTAATGGGATTTCCTCTTTGGCCAACGCCGCCAAAATCACCAACAGCTCCGGCGGAGTTTGCGGGCTGTCGGTTTCGTCCATGGAAACTTCTGTCACGAAATTTCCTTCCCCTTTCGCTTGGACGATATGTCGGTAAATTTCGCCGGCGGACTGGACCGCTTTGAGAAATTTATTGGCGGTGGCGGTGACGAGTTCTTCGGTGATCTCTAACTCCCCCTCGATCCCCTCGATTTTCAGCCTCCCCACCAAATCGCTGACGCTGGCGGTGAAGGCCGCGACGTCTTCTTCGGACGCCGGAGAACCAATAGCGTCGGCCACGTCCAAAGTGAAAAAATCGCTGCTGGAGAGAAAACCATCGACCAATTTCAAATTGATGTGATCGGCGTCAACGTAGTGCGAAGACTGCCAATCGAGCGCCCTGCACGCGGCGTCTGCTGCATCGCGTGTGCTCTGTGGCACCGAACCGATGGTCGTATGTTCGCGGTTGGACTTATTCCACACCGGCACAACTTCAACGCCTTGTTCAGCGGCGTTTTTGACCGCCGCTAACTGTGCTTTAGCCTGATGAGCAAAACGATCGCCGACGCCAAAGGAAAACTTTTCGATGATAAGAGCCATTTAAAATACCTAGCAGAAATTCTGGAAGCTGAAGGGGTAAGTGTTCAATTTGCTTGTGTAAGACTATAGTGCATTGTTTACAAAAATTTCAGGTCACTGATTCGTGTTTTCTGCTCCTCATGCGAAGCTCAGAAAGTCGCATTTTCAAGCAAAAAATTCCAAATCAACCAGAACACTGCCCCGTCACATTCCCCCTATTTGTTGTAGGTCACTCGTGAAAGCCATTTCTTTCGACGCCAAACAGTCTATCGCCGTTATTGATGTGCAAGCCCCCGGAATCCCCTTGGCTGGCCAAGCCAAAGTTAAAGTTCATCGCGTGGGCATCTGCGGCACCGACACCTCAGCGTACTTAGGAAAATTCCCGTTCTTTCAGTTTCCACGCACTCCCGGCCATGAACTTGGCGTGGAAGTGATCGAAATTGGCGAAGGCGTATCTAATGTGAAGGTCGGCGATCGATGTAGCGTCGAACCGTACATGAACAATCCCAACAGCTACTCCAGCAAACGCGGACGCCCAAATTGTTGCGACGACCTCCAAGTCATCGGCGTCCACAGTAACGGCGGCATGTGCGAAGAATTCATTCTGCCGGCGCATAAACTGCACGTCGGCAACGGGCTTAAATTCGAACAGCTCGCGTTGGTCGAAACACTGGCCATCGGCTGCCACGCGGTCAACCGCGCCGCCACCGAAGCCGGGGAGAATGTGCTGGTGATCGGCTGTGGACCGATCGGTTTGACGGTTGTAGAATTCCTCAAGATCCGAGGCTGCCGCGTGATCATGATGGATATGAACCAAGACCGTTTGGATTTCGCAAAAAATGAAATGGGCGTCGACGCCACCGTCCAAGTCCAAAAAGACGGTTCCGAATTACAAGCGCTTTCGGATTTAACCGACGGTAACTTCTGCGAAGCCGTCATCGACGCCACCGGCAACAAATTCAGCATGTCGCGGGCGCTGGAATTCGTGGCCTTCGCCGGCAAATTAGTATATGTTGGGGTCACCTCGGATAATGTTGAATTCCCGCATCCGTTAATGCATCGCCGGGAAATGACAATCATGGGATCGCGCAACGCGCTCGCCGAAGACTTCACCGAGATCATCGAACTGATGAAGGCTGGCAGAATCGACACCGATGCCTGGATTACTCATCGCACGACGATGGATGACCTTGCCGCCGATTTCCCAACCTTTTTAGACCCCGCATCAAAGGTGCTCAAGGCGATGGTACACATTACCCCATAAGCCGAAAGTCACGGTCGCCCCAACCAGATCACATCAAACCACCAGATCGTAGCGCGGCCCTCGGTGGCGCTGTTTGGCCTTACAAAGTTCCACATGGTGCGGGCATCTAAAAATGGTGCTTTGGAACAAGCGCTTTCTGGATTTTTAGTGGCAAGCTCCCAGATCGTAGTGGGATTTAGTAGGATTGGCCAAAATTCACGATGGCTGTGTTTACCGGAATTCGGGCGAATCCCACGACATCGATAGGAACTGACAAACCACCGGAGCGTTTGTAGCCGCAAAGTTCTTTGACGAATTTTCAAGCCCATCCCTGCCTAACCCAAGTTCAAAACTTGCGTGCAGTGGTCAACTTTTTCGTAACCGTTCACGGGTTTTAAAGGCGGGGCTGCATATGGACGGTTCGATAACACGAGCCGGCACATCTCGTCTATTGACGCCACAGGTACCTGTCGTGCCATTTCAAAAGACCGTAGTTTTTGGCCAATTTTCCCAAACCCGTGAACGGTTACACTTTTTCTAATGAACGCTGTTACCTGTTAGTTCGTCGTCAACTGTTAGTCCATTGCCATCCCTTGAGCTCGTTGTTGTCAGCGACGCTTAATCGCACAAGTTGCGATAAACACATCGATCAACGTACTAAGCCGATCGTCATCTCCCCAACGGTCTTCATAGAACCCGGTCATTTGAAAACCACATTCCAATTGTCCGGCAATCAATTCAGACAGTGAATGACCAAATTCCAGCGGGCGATTGGGACCTATCAGTTTTGTACGTTCTTCCTCACTTAACTGAAGATCCGAATAAGGGATTTTGTTGCGGGCTTTCAATTTGCCTCGATCCATTTTCGCGGCATCAAAAAGGTAATATATCGGATTGATGAAACCGGTAATAAAGCGTCCTCCCGGTTTTAACACTCGGTAAGCTTCGGCCCAAACCGGTCGCACATCGGCGCAGAAGATCACGCTACAGGGATTGATAACTAAATCGAAGGACGCCTCTTCCACTTGCGGCATCGACGCCATATCCGCCACGATCGTATTGATCGTCAGTCGTTCACGTTTGGCGATCTCTTGATCCCGCCGCAACTGTTTTTGACTTAGATCAACGACGGTCACATCGGCCCCGATCGCGGCAAGGATTGGGGCTTGTTGTCCCCCGCCAGCGGCCAAACATAGAACTTTCTTCCCGGCGACCGGCAGGATCCACTCATGGGGAACAGCGACCGTTGGAGTGACTCGGATTCGCCATTTCCCGGCCTTGGCCTGCTGAATTTGTTCGGGCGTCATCGCGTGGTAGAGCGCATCGCCCTGATCGGCAACATGATCCCAGGCTTTACGATTGTACTTGGCAACGTTAATTTCGGGATTAGGCATTTGGCGTATTGTAAAAACGGGGGGGCGCGAACGAAACATCGTTGGATCGGTAGTTTTTCGGCGAATTTTATTTTATAGTGTTGTTCTGCAAATTACTTGCGGGCCAGTAGCTCAGTTGGTTAGAGCAGGGGACTCATAATCCCTTTGTCGCGGGTTCGAGTCCTGCCTGGCCTATCAGGTGCATTTTCCCCGTGTTTTTTAATGCGGGGAAAATCGCACCTTTTTTGTTTTCCTCGGTTTTTACCGTGTTTGTCTGTCCCCGGTGCTTTGGGGAGCTTGCCGGTATAGCGTCGGATTGGGCGTCAGCTTTTGCCCCCTGCATCTATAAAATCTTGCTTGCGAAGCGGGGCGTAATTTTTCATGGCGGTCGCCGGTAAATTGCATGCCCACTGGCAACCGCGACGCACACCGGATTCGGCTATCAGGTGGCAGTCGGCTGAGGAATTGTTGCTTCACCCTTGCTTGGCGTTTCCATCAGTCAGCATGGTATTGGTGAAAAATGGCGGCCCCCCCTCAGCATACAAAAGGTAAAAATACTTTCGAAGTGACACAGAAACGGACACCATGTAAGAAGCTGCCGGGAAGGTCAGTATTTCAGTGTCCCTGTTGAGCTCATTGGCAACCTCTTTAATTGATTCCCTGTTGAGATTTCCTAGCCCGAATATTTCAGGGGGCTGTTGTTTCTGTAAAATTTCCGCGCGACCTGTTTTCGCAGCCCAAATTTTCAATTTTTTGGCGTCGCGAGCGCAAGGCCTCCCTTACCCCAAAGCTGAGTCACTTGCAGTTCAGGTTGTCAGAATGTCAACCTGTGTCCGGCATCAGTCGGGAAGAAAGCGTTTGGAATAACCCTTGGCGAGGATCGCTGCTGGATAAGTGCAGCCACACTCGGCGCACTGTGACTTTAACGCGCGCTGCGCTCTTGAACAGTTTTACCGAATCGTGCCGCACTGGGCCCGTTCAAGTTCGGTGCCCGCGCGATAGTCCCGCCGCAAAGCGTCCATCAGCACGTAAGCGCAAGTCGAAAGTCGAAAGCAGCAACCGAAATTGGTTGGCCAGAAAGTCATGGCAGTTCACTCGGTCAGCGCACAACATCAACAGGTGCTCTTGATTCGATTCTTCATGTTGCCTCGCATCGCATAAATATCGTCGGCAAGCCAATCTTCTGGTCGACCTCCCTCAGCAGCAGAATGCCGGAGTCGCTGGTTAGGCGGCCACCAAGGAAGTCGGGTATATCTTCGCGGCGACCTATGCTTGAAAAAGACATCGACTTACTGGTACACCCTTTCACGATAAAGCCTCTTGCTTTTGTGGGCCTTATGTGTGTCGGAACCAACGTTTTACAAGGCAAAAGGTTTTTTTATAGATGGCTAAAAGTAAAGCGATGAAATATCCGGGCTAGTTATCACGCGGTCGCGGATTGGCAAAAATCCAAGATATGATCGGACAAGCCGCACGACAACGCGCCAATTTGATTGTCTTCGGCGACGCCTTTGTGCCCTGGTTATCCATTTTGATTGGGTAAGAGCGCGGAGCGCCGGATCTATCTGCTCAACAAAAACTAAAACCAACCCATGAAGAACGCTAGGTATGGTCGTCAGGCGAAGGGGCTGATTTGGTCATCCGCAAATAGGGCCGACCCATATTCGGTGGGGTTAACTACGGGCAGAATCGAATGCCGCATGCTCGGACAGCAGTCCAAGCACAACGCGACGATGTCCACATCGAATGCTGGCGGGTAATCGCACGAACAACTGTGACTTGATCACTCTGATAGCCGAAGAAAGACGCAGTTACCCCGCTACAGCATAACGCCTTATCTGTGCACCATCAAAACGTTCCTAACGAAACGCCCTGCGCGAAAAATCCGGTTATTTATGTCGGAAATGTCCGCTGATAACGCTCGTGTGTTACCTACACCAACAGAATGTGTTTGCTGTCATATGGACAGCGCTTCTGTCTGGCGAAAGCCGCAGAACCACTGCCTCCAGATCGTATGACGCGCGGCCCATTGTGGCGGAATTGATCTTCGATCGAACCCGCCAAAACAACACGAAACTCGACACCGACGCCCCACACAACGCAAACAATCAATCCAGCAATGCGCTGTAATTTCTCATTACCAGATGGCTGTCAATTTTCTGTACCAGATCAAAAGCAACACTCACTGCGATCAACAGTCCAGTACCGCCGTAAAAACTGGCGACCATAAAATCGACGGACATTAATGTCGAGATCAAAGTCGGTACAATCGCAATCAAAGCAAGGAATCCTGCACCGACATAGGTAATTCGTTCCATCACCGCATTGATGTATTCTTCGGTGCGGCGTCCCGGTCGGTGCCCAGGAATAAAAGTACCTGAATCCTTCATGTTGTCACTGATCTCTTTGGGGTTAAAGATGATAGCAGTCCAGAAGTAACAAAAGAAGTAAATCATCGCAATATAGACAAGGTTATAAATCACCGACGCTGGACTTTGGAACGCAGACCCCAAGTTTTCAAACTGACGAGCGACAAATCCGGTCCCCATACTTTTTCCCAAGTACGTCAAAACCAATGGCGGCAACATCAACAGACTTTGAGCAAAGATGATCGGCATTACACCGGCCTGGTTAATTTTCAAAGGCATGTATTGTCGGGTGCCTCCGTACATTTTCCGTCCGCGTACATGCTTTGCACTTTGTGTGGGGATACGGCGTTGAGCCAGCGTGATGAACACTACGCCGAAGACGACCGCAACAAACATCCCGATCAACATGATGATCTTCTCCAAACCAACACTTCCACTGGATGTACCCTGCAGCGAAAGCGACGCGTTGCTCAAGAAGTTGTTCAACGCCGGTGGCATCTGGGCAACAATTCCCGCCATGATCAATAGACTAATACCGTTTCCAATTCCGTATTCGTCAATCTGTTCCCCCAACCACATCAAAAACACGCTGCCGCAGGTCATGATCATGATCGACGTCAGCCCCCACATGAACGTGAGTTGCCCATTCGCATTCTCGAACTGTTCGGCAATCATATTTTGCCCACCCTCGTTGTTACTCATTATAAACCAGAGGTAGCCCGAGCTTTGGACCAAACACAGAACCACCGTAAGGTAACGCGTGTACTCGGTGATCTTTTTACGGCCCGCTTCCCCCTCTTTTTTCAGTTCTTCCAGCGGTGGATAAACGGTCCCTAAAAGCTGCAAAATAATCGATGCCGAAATGTATGGCATGATGCCGAGCCCAAAGATTGTGGCGCTGGTTAATGAACTGGCGCTGAAGATCGCAACCTTCGCGAAGAAATTCGAGAGCGTCGAATCCATGTTCTCCGAAAACGCTGCGACTTGTTGTTGATCGATGACCGGCAATGGAATCTGCCAACCGATACGATAGATCGCCAACAGAAAAATCGTTAGAAAGATTTTTCGGCGGAGTTCCGGGATGGTGAAGATGACACGTAACTTTTCAAGCATCGTCTAGTTCCTAAAACCGCCGAAGGCATTGTGTCAGCTTTGCGGCAATCTAATAGCGTAATATGTTTTGAATTGAGGTTGGATTGTCCAATGATTTGTCGTCTTCGGCAATACCGGTCAAGCAAGTCCGAGGTCGCTTCTCGAGCATTTTCGCAACTTAAATCCGGTCTAGTCCCACCCCGTAAGCACCACAGGTGTTGTTTCGATCCGAGAGATTGCTGACTCACTAAGCAAAAAAGCGAACTTCGTATGAAGTCCGCCCTTGTTACCGAGAAAGCTTTCAAACTACTTCGTTGGAACTTTCATCTTATTCTTAACAACCGGTTTGGCCAGTTCAAGGACGACGATTTTACCGCCAGCCTTTTCGATCTTCTCTTTGGCCGATGCGCTGAACTTGTGAGCCGAAACGGTTAACGCTTTGGTGATTTCCCCAGTGCCCAAAACCTTCAGAACCCCGTAGTTGTAATTCGCCAAGTTCTTGGTCTTCAGCAATTCTGGCGTCACCTCTGTACCGGCCTCAAACCGAGTCTCAAGTTCGCCAACGTTCACCTCACCGACTTTCAAGCCGTATTTATTATTGAAGCCTCGTTTTGCGACTCTGCGGATCATCGGCATCGCCCCACCTTGAAAGGTAGGATGCTGGGAGTGTCCAGCACGCGATCTCTGGCCCTTGTGACCGCGCCCGGAGGTCTTACCCAATCCCGAACCAGTACCACGACCAAGTCGCTTACGTTTTTTGAATTTTACAATGCCTTCATGGACGTCGTTAATGTTCACAGTTCGACTCCTCGTAAGTTCTCGATGTCTTCTTTCGTACGCAGGTGCGTCAATCCATCGATCGTTGCCTTAACCAGCGTGACAGGGTTATTACTGCCAAAACTTTTTGTCAGGATGTTTTTCAGGCCCGCTGCCTCGCAAACCGCTCGCACGGCGGCCCCAGCGATAATACCGGTACCGGGACCGGCTGGCAGCAACACTACCCTAGCGGCACCGAATTGGCCATCCACCCGGTGAGGGATCGCACCATCAACAAGCGGAACCTTTACCATCGAACGCATTGCCTGTTTCGTTGCCTTCTCTACTGACGGTTGGACTTCGTTGGCTTTGCCGTAGCCCCAGCCAACTTTACCCTCGCCATCCCCACAGACGACCATCGCTGCGAAACTGAAACGACGTCCTCCTTTGACAACCGCTGCACAACGCTTGATTTTGACCGTACGCTCGATCGTGCCGGATTGTTGATTGTCTTGTGCCACAATAACCTCTTAATGAATCGCCAAAGGATTGAGCCGTCGGAATTACCAGCCGGGTTGACCTTTGGATGGGATAACTTTTATCTCTTTAACTGAATTAAAACTCAAGACCGCCTTCGCGCGCCGCATCAGCCAATTCGGCCAAACGCCCGTGATAACGGAAACTGCCGCGATCAAACTGTATCTGTTTGACGCCGGCGGCGGTTGCTCGTTCGGCGATCGTTTGCCCGATCAACTTCGCGGCTTCACAGTTACCGCCGTATTTAACTTGCGACGCCAAATCTTTGTCACGTGTACTTGCCGAAGCAATAGTCTTCCCCGCTTCATCATCAATGACTTGGCAGTAGATGTGCTTATTGCTGCGGTGAACGCTCAAACGAGGACGAACCGCGTCGCCACGGACCGTTTTCCGAACCCGGTTGGCGCGACGCCATTTTTGCTTATTCGCTATTTTCTGTTGTTTCACCGTATCACTCGCTTAAATGTCATAGTTCTGAACTGTTATCGGTGCATCGATTCCGCAAACAGACAGATTGATTCTCTCATCAACGATGCCAACCACGCTTCAACTAGGAAGAAGCATTGGTTACGCCTTCGCGGACTTACCTGGCTTGATCTTCACTTGTTCTCCGAGATACCGAATCCCTTTTCCCTTGTAAGGTTCTGGCTTCCGAAGGGCTCTCACTTCGGCCGCAAACTGACCAACCTTCTGCTTGTCACACCCCTTTACGTCAATATGGGTTTGATCCGGACATGTCACCTCTAACCCCTCGGGAATATCCTTGCTCAGTTCATTCGCCAGACCGACTCTAAGAGAAAGTGTCTTCCCCTTTAGCTGGCAAACGTAACCGACGCCCTGAAGCTCAAGTTTCTTTTCATAACCGTCCTTAACGCCAACAATCATGTTGCTGATGACGGCCCGCGTGAGTCCGTGCATCGCCCGGGCATGACGGATGTCGGTATTACGAGAAACGTTAATCTCTTTCGCTTCTTCATCAACTTTGACGGTGATAACCGGATCAAGAGGAAAATGGAGCTTTCCTTTTGGGCCTTCCACGTTGATGGTGTCGGAAGTGACGTCAATCCTAACGCCATCAACCATCGAAACCGGTTTATTGCCAATACGTGACATTAATTTACTTTCCCACAATGAAGGCCAACGAAGGCCTAACAGCTTTGATTCGTTTGTACTAGATTCACCGAAAGCACAGGAAGCTCGAAGCGAATTATAACCAAGGATACTTCACCGGATGGCAAAGTTACCAGATCTCGCAAATGACTTCACCACCGACTTTGGCCTGTCTGGCTTCGCGATCACTCATTAGTCCCTTGCTGGTGCTGAGGATTGAAATCCCCAGCCCGTTGAGGACAGGTCGCAAATCTTTGGCACTGCGATAAACGCGGCAACCAGGTTTGCTAACCCGTTTTACGTGGCGAATTACTTTTTCACCACTAGGTCCATATTTAAGATCAATATGTAGCTGGCCTACCGGAGCGGCTTCCTCAGCCTTCCAGTCCCAAATGAAGCCTTCGCGCTTTAGCACGTCAGCGACTCCCGATTTCATTTTCGAAATCGGCATATCAACATTCAGCCGTTCTACACTTACAGCGTTGCGGATGCGAGTAAGCATATCGGCAATCGGGTCAGTCATCATCGTGTTATAGTTCCCCTTACCTTGCCTTTACCAACTTGCCTTGCGAACACCAGGGATTAACCCTTGGTCAGCAAGGTTGCGAAAGCAAATACGACAGATTCCAAATTTACGATAGACGCCACGAGGTCGGCCGCACAGTTTACAGCGTCGTTCGCGTCGAACCGAATACTTCGGCTGTCGATTCGCTTTGGCGATTTTTGATTTTCTTGCCACAGCAGTAGCCCGTTAAAAAAGTTTTTCTTGATCTTGGTTCGCGGCGATTAGGAATTCAGCACCCAAAAGTGAGTACGTTAACCTTAAACACCTTGCTTTGAGTTCTCTTTGAAGGGCATGCCAAACGCACGCAGCAGTTCGCGCCCCTCTTCGTTGCTTTCCGCAGTTGTAACGAACACGATGTTCATACCCTGCGACCGAACGAATTTGTCCGGGTTAAGCTCTGGAAACACTAGGTACTCGTTCAGTCCAAGGCTGTAATTCCCTTTGCCATCGAAGGCTTTGGAACTAACACCGCGAAAGTCACGAACACGTGGTAAAACCAGTGTAAACAATCGATCCATGAATTCATACATTCGATCACCACGAAGGGTAACCTTACACCCGATTGCCTGACCTTCACGAAGACGGAATCCAGCGATCGACTTACGAGCTTTAGTGATCACCGGCTTTTGTCCCGCGATCAAACCCATCGCCTCACTCGCATCCGCTAAATCCTTCTTGTCTTGCGTCGCTGAACCAACACCCATGTTAAGCACGATCTTTTCGAGCCTCGGGAGTGAGTTCACATTCTTACGACCGAACTTTTCACCCAATGAAGGACGAATTTCCTTGTCAAATTTTTCTTTTAATCGAGCAGCCATCTTGGTTGCTAACTCCTCATATAATGTAGGCTGGTTAAGTACAGCGGTGTCTAATGATTTTACGGTTCCACAACTAGTTCTTTGAAACCCCGAATGTGGTGATTGCAATCGACTAAATAACTTCGTTGGCGAGAGAAACAATCTTCATGAAGTTCTTACCACGCAACTCGCGAGCAACCGCACCAAAGATCCGTGTCCCACGTGGATTGCGATCCTTATCAATCAAAACCGCTGCGTTGGTGTCAAACTTGATGTAACTGCCGTCCTCGCGCCGCGTCTCCTTCTTACAGCGGACAACAACTGCTTGGACAACTGACTTCTTTTTCACGTCGCTGCCAGGGATAACGCTTTTGACCGAACAAACAATCACATCACCAAGCCCCGCGGTACGTCGACGTGAACCGCCGAGAACCTTGATGCACATCACTTCGCGGGCACCGGTGTTGTCAGCAACTTCAAGTCTTGTTTCTTGTTGAATCATGTCTGGAAAACTTTAAAAAATGGACCAGCCAAAGCAAGCTGAACAAACCGCACTTGCCTTGACGTGGGAATCGTCGGTGTCAAAATCTATCACTAGTGTCTACAACGTCTACTCTGCAGCGGAAATATCGGCAACAGAACCGCCCGCCGCGCCGGCAGTTTCTACCTTTGCCGTCTTGGCAGCCGCATCAGCAATGTCTGCCTTACGGGCGTCTTCCAAACGACGAGATGCACGCATTGCCGCAACATCAACCTCGCTGCTCTTTTCGACGACCTTCACCAGAGTCCAACGCTTCTTCTTCGATACAGGGGCCGACTCAATAATCTGAACCGTATCACCCTCACCCGATTCGTTACCTTCATCGTGAACATAACAAGTCGTCCGATCACGATAAAACTTTTTATACTTAGGGTGCTTGACCAGTCGCGCTATCTCAACAACGCGAGTCTTTGACATTTTGTCGCTCTTCACGCGACCAGTTAACATTCGTTTTGGCATATCTCTTATCTCTGGATTGTAGGTGTTCAATGGCTTTCACTGTACCGCACCCGACGCAATGGAACTCAAGCTCGAGCGACTGCTTTGAACGGAGTGTGTTTACAGCAAGACCTTAGCCCGCTGCCGTAATTTTCACTCGTTCTGTCTGCAAAGTCTTAATACGCGCGATCAACTTACGATTGCGATTTAGCTCCGACGGAACTTCCAAACGATCGGTTTGCGACTTAACCCGCATTGTAAACAAGGTTTTGCAAGCTTCTTTCAAAGTAGCTGCCAACTGCTCATCGCTCATGTCGCGTAGTTCGTGCATCGACGCCATAGTTAAATGTCCCAATCAAATTTCGCTTAAAATCTACTTGTTTACCTAGGCGTCGCGCCGCGGCCATCGGCACGGTTGGCTCGCACATTAAGTCCAAACGGAGTCCAATGCACCCATAAACCAAGCATGCAAACAGTTTACATTGCAACGACACTGAGTCAGCAGCGGCGCCACATGCGACGCAACTACATTGTTTTGCGCCTAACCATACGCACCTTGAAAGGCATCTTGTGCGCCAAACGTGCGAAACAGACCTTCGCCTGTTGTTCGTTTACACCAGACAACTCGTAAAGAATTGTGCCAGGTCGAATTGTAGCAACCCAGAATTCTGGCTCACCCTTACCTTTTCCCATCCGTGTTTCCAGAGGAGTCGAAGTAACACTTCGGTGCGGGAAAACGCGAATATAAAGTTTACCTGTGCCGCGAATGTACTGTTGAGCAGCAATACGGCCCGCTTCAATTGTCTGCGTCTTAAGCCAACCTGGCTCCAAGGCCTGTAATCCGAAATCTCCAAAGACAACTCTGTTGCCGCGAGTCGCATTACCTTTTATATGACCTCTTTGGACCTTTCGATGCTTGACCCGTTTTGGCATCAGCGCCATTGTCTTC
>CALDYR010000013.1 GCA_937944405.1 uncultured Pirellulaceae bacterium | reverse complement strand
GTCATTTTTACATTGCCAAGAGTGTCCGCGTGAGATTCAACGAAGTGATTGAATAAGTGGACACCGAACGACTTTGTTACCTCCGGCGCCGGTGTTCCGCAATGGGCGCCCAAGGCAACCACCATCGCGACCAATTCGCCGGCGTCGTAAGTGCCAACCGATGTGTACGCACCGCCAGATTCTGGACTGGCTGTCGTAATCACATGATCCGCCACCGAAAGACCAAATTGATCTTCGACAACGCTACGCCGTGAAAATGACTCCCTTCATAACAACCTTTTTTTAAAAAGAACACTCTAACCACTGGTCGTGCACGGAAAAAACTAACCCAGGTAATTGTGCCCAATCGTTCAGGCCTCAGCGACCGGTGTTGTTTTTTCGCAACGTCGACCGGCCTCTTTTTACAGGGTTTTTGGGCCACTGTAAAATCATTCCGCATTTTTTCCAGCGTTAGCGTACCCGTGACCTACCTTTTTACAGCCCTACACCTTTCCCGCCTCGCATGCCTGCCTCCGGATGAGCTTTTTCTATGTCCGCTAGTGTTATTAATGTTTCTGATCGATCGCGCCGACCTTTGGTGGTCCCCAACGGCGCCGTCGATCACAAGTCGGCCGGCGGCATCGTCGCGATCGACGACGATCCGCTAACGCTGCGGTTAGTATCGGCGCATCTGACGAAATCCGGGTTGGCGCATTTTACTGCGCTCACCGGCACCCAAGGGCTGGAGTTGGTCGACGGCAATACCGCCGTCGTAGTGGTCGACTTGGAGTTGCCTGACTTAAGCGGTTTTCATATTTTGGAATACCTCCAGCAGCATCATCCTAACGTCCAGGTTGTCGTTTTGACCGGTTCGGATAACGTCAACGATGCTGTCGCCGCAATGCGGGCTGGCGCGTTCCAATTCGTTAGCAAGCCCTTCGTGCCCGATCAATTTTTGGTGTCCGTCGAAAAAGCGATCGCGGCGTGGCGAATGTCCGGTGAAAATCAATCTCTCAAAACGACCCACCGCCAAAACGTTGCTGTTCGCGAGATTGACTCCACTGGCGACATCCACAGCCAATTGATGCAGCAAGTCGAACAAATCGCGTCGCTGGACGCTTCGGTGTTCATTGGCGGGGAAACCGGCACCGGCAAATCGACGATCGCGCGTATGATCCATCAAAAAAGCCGGCGCGCTGATGGTCCGTTTGTCACGATTAACTGCGCCGCCCTCCCCAGAGACCTCATTCAATCGGAGTTGTTCGGGCACATTAAAGGTTCATTCACAGGGGCGATCACCGATCGAATTGGCCATGCTGAAGTCGCCGATGGCGGAACGTTGTTCTTGGATGAAATCGGTGACCTGCCACTTGACCTGCAACCCAAACTGTTAACCTTTCTGCAGGACAGAACCGTTCGACGTCTAGGGGCAACTGAATCCAGAAAAGTCGACGTCCGCCTGATCACCGCGACCCATCATGATCTTGCGACCCTGTGCCGAACGGGGGCGTTCCGTCAAGATTTATATTTTCGGTTGTTAGTCCTGAATCTTTCGCTGCCGGCGTTGCGGTTTCGCAGCAGCGAATTGGCTAACATCGCCAACAGCATCCTCGCCTCGGTGTGTGATCGTCAATCGATACCGGTAAAACAGTTGTCGGCGCGTGTGCTGGAGCTACTACAACAGCACGCTTGGCCGGGTAATATTCGCGAACTTGAAAACGTACTCGAACGCGCGATTGCGTTTTCAAAATCCGACACCATCGAACCCAGCGACCTGCTATTTTCAAACCTCTCGCTCGACCAGCGGGCTCTCGACGCGCCCCAATCCCGCGATGCGGGGGTGCCTTGGGTGTCACCCACTGGTGGAATCCCATCGACGGGCCGCACCCCCGACGCTGCACTGGTGCCCGTCGTGGATGCCAATCATACCGCTTACGATGCCCCCGGTTTCCGCGACCGCGACCGTTCCCAACCTAACGGTGGGTACGATCTGGCTGGAAAAACGTTGCAGCAAATAGAACGCGATGCGATCATCGCGACCTTAAAAATGCTTGGCGGAAACAAAGCCAAATCGGCTCGGACGTTGGGCATCAGTGAAAAAAGCATCTACAACAAAATAAAACGATTGAACATCTCCGTATCGCAGCAAGGAGTTGAACATGCCATTGATTGACCCAATTCAACTGGACCAGATGACCGCTGGCGACGACGAATTACTGGCCGACCTTTCGGTCATGTTCGTTAAGCTCCTACCCGAAATCGAGTCACGTGTGCGGCTTGGATTGATCAACGGCGATGCCGGGTCGATTAAATCGGCCGCACATCAGCTCAAAAGTCGCGTCAGCTATTTTGGTGCCACGACGGTCCGCAATCGGGTGCAATACCTTGAATCGATGGCGGTGAATAACACCCCTGAATACCTATCCCCCATTGCCGACGCGATCTTTGATGACATTGACCGGTTAATTGTTGAACTGAGCGTTTTGACCGGGTTAGCCTTAGAAAGGGACGCCAAATAATGGTTCGCAAACTGATCAATATGGTTCAGTGCTTTGTTCGTTCGCAGGCATGGGCGCTGCTGTTGTGTGCCGTCACTGCGGTCGTCTGCGCGGTGGTGGTCTACAAAATAGTATGGCCGGCCTACCAGAATCCGATCGCCCGGATGTACACATCGAAGATAGGGTATTCGACCGTAATTCGAAAAACGGGCGGGGCCTTTCCAGTTACGTCGGCCAAAGCACAACGTCGCCATATCGTCGGCAAGTTTATCGGCGAAGGGCTTATGCAAAGCGAACCGGTGCAGGTCCCGATGGTCGCGATGGCCGGCATAGATAAAGTCCACGTCACCGAAGGCCAGCGTGTAAAAAAAGGCGATCTTGTGGTCGACCTCGATTCGTCGCGTTTGCAAATGAAAATCGATTCGGCTCGCGCCGCCATCGCCACCGCCAAGGCCGAACTGGAACGCGTCCACGTGGGTACCGTGAACGTGCTGCAGCAAGAACGCCCGGATATTTTAGCCGTGCGAATCGATATCGCCAAAGCCAAATTGAAAATGGCCGAGGAGTTACTCCAACGTAACACGCGACTGCATAAAAAAGGTTCGATCAGTTTCAACGTGGTCACTGAAAATGAACTTTCGGTAACCCGCAATCAGCTGGAATTACAAGAATTGCAGTTGGCCTTTGATATGGCCAATGCCGGTCGCACTAACAGCGTTGAAATTGGCCAGTCGGCCATCACCGAAGCCGAATTGACGCTCGCTCACCGTCTAAAACAAATGGAGGACTACCAGTCCTTTGCACCCCAAGACGGAATTGTCGAACGCGTATTGGTCCACGATGGCGAATTCAATCAAGACCCCGGTCGTCCTGCTGTGTTGCTGGCCTGTGATTTATGGTTTGAGTGTTATCTGGATCAGACGGCGTTGGGGCGAATCAAAGTCAATGACCGTGTCGAAGTCCGATTGAGTGCCTATCAGGACAGAATTTTTACCGGTCACATCGAACGCATCCGCCCGCTGGTAAATTTTGCTTTGGGGGGGCCTGAGACCAATCGCCCGATCCGTCCGCTGGGTACGGGAGCTCCTGAGTGGCCGGCAACATTCTCAATTAGAGTCAAACTGGACCCCAGCGACGAAATGGTTGTTCCCGGTTTGACCGGTTATGCCACCGTGATTCAACAACGTCATACGCTGGCCATTCCACGCGGGTGTGTTAGCGCGGTTTCCGGAAACCGAGGGATCGTGTTTGTGATCGATGAAAACGGCAATCGCTTTGAACCACGCAATGTTGTGGTGGGAATTCGTGACGACCAATTTGTCGAAATCCGCGACGGCCTGCGTCCCGGCGAATTCGTGATCGCCGACGGTTATCAAGTCTTAGAACCAGATGACTTAATTGCTATCGTCCGCGGCCCACAGCCAACGACTGAAACTTCAACGGCAATCGGTCAGTCGCCCCTGCCAGCCAAGCAACACGATCGGTTGATTTCGGAATTCCAGCAACGCAAAGTCAACCCCGATGGCGATGTCGCCACGACGGAGGCGTCCCGGTGAATCCGTTTCGGTCGTTGAATCAATTGCTGTATTGTTTGACCACGTGCGCGGGAATCGCAGCGGTCGTATGCGGAGTCACTGGACCTTGGTTCGGTGTCCCGGTTTCGCCGGCAATCGGCGCGTCGTCGCCAGCGGACATTGTGTTATCGACGCCCGGTTGCACGCCGTTTTTTAAAGCCGCCGTGGCCGTTGGTTTGATCGTAGCGTTGGCATCGTGGGTTTGGAAACGCCGTTGGTCTACCGGCAGCGCTTTCATCACCAGCCTGATGCTGTTGCTGCCGTTGACGTATCCCTACTTCGTTATGATCCGCAGCCCGCAAATCTCCGCCGACGCGACGTGGTTACAAATGCAGCACAATAATCTTACCTGGCTGGGGGGGGATATCTTTTTGAACGCGGAATTCGGTTCGAAGGGATGGCGAACGAAAACGTATTTTGTCGACACGCCTCGTCATCTGGCGGTTGTGAATTTACCTTCGTGGTCACCATGGGAGATTGGTCTGCACCGGACCAAGGATTTGTTGCTATGGTTGGGTTATTCGAATGCCTTTTGTCAGTTCGTTGGACGTGGATGGTCATTGTCGATCGTCGGATCTTTTTTGTTGGTTCTGTCGACGTTTCAACACGATGGCCGGTTGGCCTTCGAACGTGTCAGCGGCGCTATTACCTTGATGGGGATAGTCGCAGTGGTAGCGGTGTGTGGAGGTTGGGCGCGACCATTCCACGCCAGCCAAGAAATTCGATCTGCGGCGCAATCCTCCAGCCAACACGATTATGCTCAATCAAAAAAACATTTAGATCGCGCCGTAGAACTGCTGCCGGTGTTGGGCCAGGATACTCATTACATTTCTCAACGTGGAGTGTTGGACCGGCGGTTGGGCATCGACAGTCCTTACGCCGCATTGCAACGGGCGCGTGGTTTGGAAACCGGCGCCCGTTATGACGAGGCGTTCGCGATTTATAAACCGTTGACCGCTTCCACCGATCCCGCCATCGGCCGTGAAGCGCTACGTGGGGTACTGCGGTTTGCGATTCAAGATTTTAATTCGGCGCGGTTTGAACGCGCTACGCGAAGATTCACATACGTCCTGCGGCGGACACCCTGCGATGTCAAACTGATTTATTTAATGCAGTTATCCTGCCTGCGGCAATCGCGCGTTGAGCGCGTCAACACCATGCGAGACTGGATGTACAGTGCGTCGAATTATTACAATTTTGGCACGAAAAAGATTTTACGGGCCGTCGCCCAGCAGCACTCTGCCACTGCGACTGGCCTTACCGCCGACGCTAACGCCATTTGGGCTGCTCAAACACGTGCGAAGAATCCATGACCGGCGAACATGAAAAAAATAGAATTGGTCTGAACATCAGTTTCTTTTTACTGATGATGGTCGCGTTTGTGGTGACGATCGGGTACGCGACAGCGCGTTACCGATTGCAGGCCAACCATCCCCTACGGCCGACGGCTTACCCGGCCGATTGGATTTGCGCCCCCGGTCCCGCATCGCATGCTGGCTATTTTCGCAAACGATTTGATCTTACGTCGGACGTCAAGCACGCTTGGATCAAGATCGTGGCCGCCGACGCATTCGAGATCAGTGTTAATCAGAACCCCTTGGGACGTTTTTTTCTGTGGCGTCCGACGCGCCCCTTCCAAAATGGCACCAGTGAAAAAGGCCAGGTTTTGCTGCCGCAAGAGCCGGCGATGGCGCTCAATTTTCCTCGTGAATATCAATGGGACGGGCACGATTCGTGGCGTCTTCCCAGTTACATCGAATTAACGTCAGCGCTGGAAGTAGGCAAAAACGTGATCGCGATCGAGCTCGAATCCCGGTCGGCTCCTGCTCGGGTTAGCTTCGTTGGCGAAATTCAATTGTATGACGGTCGCGTGATTCCACTTCGTAGCGACACCACCTGGCGTGCCGAACCAGCGCCCCTCGGCCCGCAATTGAAGGACTGGACCCAGTTGCACTATTGGGATAAGCAATGGCGGCAAGCCACGACAACTGATGGTCCGGCCAGTGGCGGATACCGATCGCATCCTGAAGAAATTTACACCAAGGCGTTTTCCGGGTCGTGGATGCGGCACCCCACGGCGCCCAGTAAATCCGGTGTGAGGTTTAGCGCCGATTGGAAAATCGACCGTCCGGTTGATGAAGCATGGATTCGTGTACTGGCCAACCGGCAATATGAAATGCACATCAACGGGCAGTTGGTGCGCGTTAAATCCACCAAGGCGCCGGATTTAGACAATGGTGATTGGGTTTTTGGACGGGCCTCTTCGTTTGATCCGACGACTAAACCGGAACTGTTGGACCCCGACGAAGTGGACACCAATTTCATCGGTAAACGGTTCGAATCCCCACGCAAGGGTCACGGGAATTTGGCAGAGTTCCGCAACCCGTTTTCACCCAAACTGACGCCGTTTCGGTACATTCGCACCTACAACCGGGCGCAGGCTCCAGGGGTGTGGGATCCTAAACGGACGCTGGCCGAGGCCCGTCGAACTCCCAAAACACCCGACCTATTTCCCGAACGCCGTCAACCTAATTCGCTCAAACACGACACCGCCGAAGGTGGGTATTTGAGTTACAGTATCGCCAATTTATTACGCCCCGGCAGCAATCGATTGGAAATCATTTGCCTTGATAAATCCAATGCGAACTGGCCCACCCAAATCGCCGTCGACGGTGCCGCGACAGGCAAAGACGCAAGCAACATTGGTTTTGTCGCCAGTGACCTTTGGCGGGCCCAAGTTGCCAAATCATCATCACCAGCCGATGAACCAACGCCGGTAAGAATGCTGGGGCCGGTGCTGAGTTCTGGAAAATCGATTCCGTCAATGCAGTACCGCGGTAACGCGCTTAGCCCTCAACAATTGGACGCTTTGCTGCCCGAAACGCTCATTCAGGTTGGGTTGTTGACGTTGGTGTCGATTTGCATCTTTTTGATGGTCGCAGTGGGTTTGGACCGCAGACGCAAAATTTCATCATCGGCAATCGGTACCGATCGGCTGTGGTTGACGACCTGTCAGCAGATTTACGCGATGCTGTTAACCGCCACCGTCACCGTCACAGCCGGATTGCTATTGGAATGTTCGTGGACCGAGCGTCACGAGGTATTATGGATGATGGACGGTAGCATGTGGCGAATTATTTTTTGGATCGCGTTGGGAGCGGCGTTGATGGTCGGTTTGACCGACGCCGTGGGCCGCATCGGATTGAAGGACTTACGGAAAAATGGTCACGATGTGATCGGGGGATTGCGTAATTTACCCCACACCCGCGTCTGGTTTCACGCTTGTGTTTGGGTGTTGCTGTTGGGCGTGTTTTTACGCGCTTATAAATTAGATCTGCAACCACTGGATGATGACGAATATGCATCCACCCAAGCGATCATGGCGATTTTAGAAACGGGCGCCCCCGGTTTTGTACCGGACGACGTGTACTACACCCGCAGCCCCATGTTTCACTACGTCACCGCGGCGCTGGCGTGGCCGTGGGGTGGAAATATGTGGAGTTTGCGATTGCAATCGGTTATGTGGTCGGCCGCAACGGCGTGGTTGGCGTATTTGTGCGGCGCACGGCTGTTGGGCAATCGTTGGGTAGGGTTCATGGCGATGCTCTTGGTCAGCGTCCACCCGTTTCAAATTTTTACCGGGCATGTGATCCGTTTTTATCAGATGCAGCAGTTCTTCGCGCTGCTGACGGTTTATTGGTTTTGTATTGGATTTGTCACGCGGCAATGCCAGTGGCATCGCGTGGCGACACTGATCGCGTTTCTTTGTGCGGTGCTCAGTCAAGAGATCAGCGTCGCGATGGGGCCGTCGCTGGTGTTCGGTTACTTATTGTTTGCTAAAGACCTTGGTTGGAAACGCAATGTGACCTTGATGCTGGTTTCCTGCGTCGTGGTGGCGTTGATCGGATTGGATTTTGTGGCGTTCAAAACGCTTTGTCTGACCCGAACCGAAGGAGTTTCTCCATCGATCGAAGCTGCGGTGAAGCCCCATTTTTGGTATCCCATGAACCTGCTGTCGATGCTGGTGGGGTATTCGCGTCTGCACGTGGTGCCCAGTTTCTTTTTCTTGGCAGGGTTGCCGTTGATGTACCGCGAAAAAAATCGGAACGCGCTAGCGCTGTTGTCGTTTTTAGTTTCGGGCATCGTGATGACGAATTTGTTAGTCACCAACATTAGTTTTCGGTATCTTTACTGGCTGATGCCGATTTGGATTCTGCTGTCAGTTGACGGGATGCGATTGCTGTTGTCGACATTAACCAACCTTGTTTATCCAAAAGCAGATAATCTCAACCGTTACTCAGCGACGATGGGTGTTGGTGTGATGGTTTGTATGGCCGCATTGATTGCCAGTTGGTCGCCGTGGCGAATTCCAGGTTCGTATGAATTGCGAATACTTGGCGATTCGACTGGCGCGGTCAGGTGGGTCAGAAGCCAACAACGGCCCGGTGACCGGATTGCGATTACCGAACCGCACACGCATTGCGCACACATCGAAAGCGGTAAATGTGATTACGATCTCGCATTGCCGCTGTTGTACGATTTTGCCGTGATGCGAGATGGAATTTTGGTCGACCGTAACGGCGGCGGCGAAGTTGTCAGTAACGTCGACCAATTGATTGCCGAAATATCACGAGGCCGGCGGGTGTGGGTGTTACTCAATCGGGAAAAATTCCGCACCCGGGGGAAAAATATGCGCTGGGAATACCCAGGTGCACGATTCGAGCAATTCATTCGCCAGAATTTTGAATTGAAACACCGGACGTATTTATGGAGCGTCTTTCTGTGGGACCCCGCTCGGGGACATTTTCGACCTTTTCGATTACAGGAATAAACATGATGTTAAAGGCAACCGCGAAACCAGTACGCATGATTTGCGTCGACGACGACCCAATGCTGTTAGCCAGCACGCGGCGGCAGATGCACCGCAAAATCCCGGACTGTGAAATTTTATTTTTTGAAAATGCGATCGACGCGCTGGAATCGATGGACGCCGGTCCCGCCGATGTGGTGCTGTCTGATTTGCGGATGCCGCAGATGGATGGTGTCGAGTTTCTAACGTTGGTGGCGGAGCGATTTCCGGACACGATCCGATTGGCGTGGACAGGGCAATTAGAGGTCGCCCGGCTCGAGAAAGCGCTTGCCGTAGCGCACCAAGTGTTATGCAAGCCCTGTCCGACTCAGACCCTGATCGACATCATCAGCGCCGCGGTTAGCCTTGGCCGTCAACTGCCGTCGGAACGTTCGCCGCTGTCACCGCCGATGGAGCAACGCGATTCTTTGACTCTTTAAGGTTTGTGTCGTAGTCTGGTTGATTTGCGGTGGGTATGGAGAACTTTCGAGGTCTGATAGGCGCGTCCAAGCAATGGCTTACAATCGCGGTCTATGAAAGTTATCGCGCTGCAATCAGGAAGTAATGGCAATTGCTTTTACGTGGAAACCCGAAACGTTCGGTTGTTAATCGATGCTGGGATTAGTGCTCGGCAGGCGGAACTTCGGCTCGCGGAGCACGAACGAGACATTCGTTCGGTCGATGCGTTGTTGGTGACGCACGATCATAGCGATCATGCAAAATCGATGGGTATCTTTCAACGGAAATTCGGGATGCCCGTTTATGTGACCCGGCGGACGTTGGCGGCGTCGCAGCGGTATCTAAAGGTCGGGAAGATGGAGCGGGTTCGTATTTTCGCTGCCGGAAGTAGCCTCAGTTTTGGCGACGTGATTGTGCATTCGATTCCTACGCCGCACGACAGCGCCGAGGGAGTAGCCTATGTGGTGGAAGACGATCAACACCGCGTCGGGATTTTGACCGACCTAGGCCACGCGTTTGATGGATTGCGAGAGGTGCTGCGGTCGCTTGATGCGGTGATCATAGAAAGCAACTATGATCATCGGATGTTGCGAGACGGAGCCTATCCACAACGCTTAAAAAAACGCATCAGCGGCGACGGTGGGCATTTGTCCAATGATGATTCGGCGAAGCTGCTAAAAGACGCATTGCAGCAGTCGGTCGATACAGAGAACCCGCGTTTGCGGTGGGCCTGTTTGTGTCATCTGTCAGAGGATAATAATTCTCCCGAGAAAGCGGTGCAGACGCATCGTGATACCCTAGGCGAGGATTTTCCGATTTACGTGGCCGCCCGAGACGGTGTCGGGCCGATCATGGAATTGTAGGCATCGCCGACGGTACCAGCGCGTTGCGGAGGAATTAAAAACACGCGGGTGCGAGCTTTCGTCACACCCGCGTGTTTTTGTAGAGAATCGTGTTCTTGTGGAGACTTCGTGGACGTTTCAAAGGCCCCGGAGTAGAGGTTTATCCCATTTGATCAAATAGCCGATCCATCGCCGTCATCAGTTGTCGCCATTGGCGAAAGACTTCTTCGGTGTCGATGCAACCTTGATCATCTCTACCGAAACCGCGTTGGCTGATTTTGATCGTTTCGCCAAACTCAGACAGGCCCTCCAGCATTGGTTCTAAAGGGACGTTGCCGGGGACGTCTTGGTTATCATGGTCGGATGGTTCAAATAACATCGCATCGTCGACCAGTTGAGCCCGCACTTCTGCTTCGTCTTCGTACTGACAGACTTTATCATCGATCGTGCGGTGCATTGCCCAGAGCGCGGCGCCCTCGGCATCGTTGGCACAGACCACAAAAGAAACGTTTCCAGATTCAATATAAAATTTCGCCATTTAGGTCTCTCCAGATAATGAGTTTCTGTCTTCAGTATCTGTATCGCAAAGGGCAGTGACACCTCTGGTCGCACCGCCGCGTGAACTTGAAAAAAAATGTTTTCAAAAGCGACGATCCGTGTTGCTTTGAGTTTGTAAAACTTACCATGTCCATTCGTTGGCTAAGGTTAATGTCTACGAAAACGGGGAAGAAACAGTTCACTCAACAGGCGGCCTTGGCGATTTTTACTTTTGCTAACTTGAGAAAATCGAACCTCCGCTCGAGATTTTACTTGCTCCGCCAGCATGTTAACTTGTAGTGCCTCGGGGCCTTTGTGTCGCTCCTTGGGCATTGCGCCTGATTCTAGAAGAACCACAAAAAAAGCCTCAGCGATTGGATGCTGAGGCTTTTTTGAATCTCGAGTTCGACTGGTTGAAATCGGTTGGGACGTTAGTCCAAGAAACCAACGAGTTCTTGGCTGCGGCTTGGTTGTTGAAGTTTGCGAACCGCTTTGGCTTCGATTTGACGAATGCGTTCGCGGGTAACTTTGAAGATGTGGCCAACCTCTTCGAGTGTGTAACTATAACCGTCTCCCAGACCGTAGCGTAGTTTGATAATCTCACGCTCGCGGTAGCTCAACGTTTTCAGTACGTCTTGGATTCGTCCTTTGAGCATTTCCTGTCCCGCTCCGATGGATGGACTTTCGGCTTCGCCGTCGGGCAGAAGATCGCCAAAGTGGCTGTCTTCGCTGTTGCCGACGGGGCGATCGAGGCTGATTGGATAGCGGCTCATGGCTAACACGCGCCGTGCTTCTTCGACGGTGGTTTCGCTGCGGCGGGCGACCTCTTCAAGCGTGGGTTCGCGGCCGAGTTCCTGCAACAGTTGTCTCGATACGGTTCGCACACGCGACATGGTTTCGACCATGTGAACAGGGATGCGAATGGTTCGGCTTTGATCGGCAACGGCGCGTGTGATCGCTTGACGAATCCACCACGTTGCGTAGGTGCAGAATTTAAACCCGCGACGATACTCAAATTTGTCGACCGCACGCATCAGACCGGCGTTGCCTTCTTGGATTAGATCTAAGAAGCTCAAGCCTCGATTGCGGTACTTCTTGGCGATCGAGACAACCAGTCGCAGGTTCCCTTCGGAGAGTTCACGTTTGGCTTTTTGGTAGCGGGTGTAAACTTCACGTAGGTAAGTCACGCGGTTGCGGAGGCTGGTCGGGCTTTCCTGACAGGCTTGCAGGATGGTCCGCATCTCTTGGATCCAACCTTCGCGCTCGTGTGCGGGTTTGCGATCTTTTTTGTGTTGTTGGATGCGTTCCAAAAGATCATCAACGCGATTGCTGAAATCCTCGATGACGCGGATCATCGATTCAATCCGTTGGGTTCGCAGTCCAAGTTCTTCGATCAACCGAACGGCGCGACGACGACGGCGTCCGAGGTCCACCCAAGCCTGCTTGCGTTTTGCTTTCGTGGCCTTTTTCGAGAACGCGGTGTTAAAGTCGTGATGGTTGCGTTTTAGCAATACCGACAGCGTTGTCAAATTGTGCCGAATACGGCCAAGGATTTGTTCTTTCTCCAACCGGTCGGTGACAGAGACTTGCACGGTGCGGTCAAACGGAAGTTCGCCGCGATGAACCCGCACCAAAGTTTTATACGCCACGCGAATCACGTAATCGCATTCCAGCAATTTTGTACGAAACTCACGGCGAGTGTCTTCGATGCGTTTGGCTAAGTCGATTTCTTCCTTGCGTGTCAGCAGTGGGATTTCGCCCATCTGAGTTAAATACATGCGGACCGGATCGTCCGACCATGCATCGGTTTCTTCGAGTCCGGGGACCACGGCAGTTTTGGCCGCAGCGGTACGATCGACTTCATCACCGGTGGAAACGGGGCCATCAGCACCGGCTTCGACAACCGACGAAAAGTTGCCAGCCGAAACGCGTGTGCGGGTTGAATCTTCGTCTTCGAGCATTGCGTCGTACAAGTTGAGTACTCCTGCAAGTGGGGAATTTGTGTGTGTGTTGAATCAAAACTGAAACAAGCGACCTCGGAGGATACGTCGCTGGCTCATCTACGGTTTGAAGTCTACCACCTAAATTTA
Source organism: uncultured Pirellulaceae bacterium (assembly GCA_937944405.1). Taxonomy (GTDB): domain Bacteria; phylum Planctomycetota; class Planctomycetia; order Pirellulales; family Pirellulaceae; genus Mariniblastus. Next base: position 48,815 of record CALDYR010000013.1, on the reverse strand, counting down.
CGGAAACTTTAAGAAGCAATCTATTTGGAAGAACTTACCAATTAGCACGCTTATTACCCGAACGCGGGCGTTCCTCGGTCTCTCGTTGAAAATCCATCAAGTCCGTCGATTGAGAAAATCGTCCACAATCACAGCAGCTTCAAACAAAGCGCTTGTCGACATGAAAGCGACACTGATTTCACCGTTCGGTTGGGAATCCTGTGGGTCGTCTCATCCCACCACAGAAATCTTGATTGTATTGCATTTGAACAACAGCCCTGTTGTCACCCAACGAGTATGTTTTGCCGGTTTGGGAGGTGGTTCGACAATCGTTTTCTCAGAATCAATTTTCCGCTCTTAGGTTGAAATGCTGACCGAGCATGCCCTGTTCGCAGAAACGCAAACGGAGCAAGGGAGAGCGTGTATTTCGGGTGGGCTGTTGTAACAGCGAACGGCTTGTTTCTGATACTTGAATTGTACTCGCACCGCTTTCACGGTCCAGTTGCTTTCACCGATCAAATCGGAAATTGATGTGCCGAAAAAAGTAACTCGCGGCACAGTATTTGCCACACAATTCCGACGAAACACACGCTTTATCCTGTGGCCTACTGTTTTCGCGAAGGTTTAACCAGCTACCGTTGATGGTCGGCGTCGGGTGACGCCCGGCAACGTCAAACATCGTCACCGCGATTCAGCGTTCGTTGAGAAGATCGACCAACCGAAACCTCTGCTAGCTCCTTCTTCGGTTTCGCCGTCGACCTGTGGACAATTGGGTTCTAATCGGCAACCGGGCACGGGCGTCTTTCATTCGCCCGCATGTCATCTGTCGATCGGCAGCCCACCGGCGACAGTCGTTGAACGGCGATCGGAGGCGCGTTGGTAGCGTTGGTTAGCTCGTTGAGATACCAGATCTGAATAAACCCCCTTGAGATCGCCGTTAGGTTCGATCATCGCGCATGGCCTCTGCTATACTCATTACTTACCGATTATCCTAAGTTTCTCTATAGCTTGTTAATACCCATTTATGGCTTCGATCATTTATCTTCTGCCTTGCCCTCAATGCCAGCACGCCTTGGAACTGCAAAAACGGCAAGCAGGTCAAACCGTTAGTTGCCCTCAGTGCGATCATCCCTTTGAAGCGCCGCGGTTAGGTGAATTTAAGCGTTTGCAACAATCCACCATCCACAACGATGCCAAATCCGAGCACGGTTCGACGTCGATGCTCAAACGCTGGTTGTTTACCGTCGGGCTGGCGATGACGGTACTGTTGGGAGCGGCAGGTGTTGGGGTTTACCAATTTGCTAATTCTATTCAACGTGAGATTGATACCGACGGCGCTTGGGAAGCCTACAAAGCAGACATCGACGGGCTTAGCGATGCCGAAGTCTACCAAGTTGCCGCTGAATACAGTTCGCAAGACACCATCGGCGAATACTTTCAACCCGATTTGGTCAAAAGCAATATACAAGGCGAAATTCTGAAATACATCGCCTACGGGACCTTGAGTTTAGCAGGGGTTGGTTTGTTGATGCTGGTTAGCTCTTTTGTGGTCAAGTGATGCGACCGTAACGCTGTGCCAAACTAATACGATACCGCTGATTGCGGCAATGTTCACTTCAGCGATTGTTCATCTGGACGATGAAAGCCCGTTAAAAGCGTTATTAGCCGCGACCTCTACCTCTACCTCTACCTCGACCGCGCATTGACCCCCGACGGCGTTGATTTTAGTACGTGTCGCGATCTAGCATCCGATAGTTGATCGCTTCGTTGAGATGGTCCAAGGTGATGTCGGTGGCGGCGTCTAGGTCCGCGATCGTGCGGGCCAGCCGCAACACTTTGTCATGGGCTCGCGCGGATAAGCCAAGTTCATTCACATTATGTCTTAATGAATTGACCGACGGCGCATCGAGGATACAAAACTGCCGAATCTGTTTGCTTGACATTTGCGCGTTGTACATGATCGGCATTCCGTTGAATCGTTCTAATTGGGCCTTGCGAGCGATGGTTACCGATTCGCGAATCGTGTCGCTGGACGTGCCCAGCTGTTTTCTGTTGAGTTCATTAAAATCTGCGGCAGGGACTTCGACATGGATATCGATTCGATCCAGCAACGGCCCGCTGACTTTGCCCATATACTTTTCAACCTGCGGCGGCGAACAGTTACACTTACGGCGCGGGTCACCTCGATATCCGCAGGGACACGGATTCAGCGCCGCCACCAACATGAAGTCAGACGGAAACGTCGTCGAAGAAAGAGCGCGCGAAATGGTGACGACACCATCTTCGAGCGGTTGTCGAAGGACTTCTAAGGTCTTGCGATTGAATTCGGGCAGTTCATCAAGGAACAGTACGCCGTTGTGCGCCATCGAGATTTCACCCGGCGTCGGTGTGCTGCCGCCGCCGACCAAACCGGCTTCGCTGATGGTGTGATGAGGCGAGCGGAACGGACGTTTTGCCATCAAAGGTTGACCGGCCTGTAGGCGTCCCAGGGCGCTATAAATTTGCGTCGTTTGAATGGACTCTTGTGGTGAAAGTTGTGGCAGCACCGTGGGGATGCGTTTGGCCAACATCGTTTTGCCAGATCCCGGCGGACCGACCATCAGTAAATTGTGGTTCCCCGCGGCTGCAACGGTGATCGCGCGTTTGGCCATCTCTTGCCCGCGTACGTCAGAGAAATCAAAACCGTATTCTGAAAATTCTTCGAACAGAGTTTCGATTTTCGAGGGCGTGGGTTCAATTTCAAGTGCGCCTGATAAGAACCCAACCGCTTCGCTCAAGGAACTGACCGCGATCACCTCAAGCCCTTCAACAACGGCAGCCTCGCCGGCGTTTTCGTAAGGGACAATGATCCCTCTATGGCCCATTTTTTGGGCCTCAATTGCCATCGACAATACGCCCTTGGCCGGCCGGGTATGACCTTCTAGGGCCAGTTCTCCAACAACCGCGTAGTCTCTGATACGGTCAGATGTTATTTGTCCGCTGCCGATCAAGATGCCTAAGGAAATTGGTAAATCAAACGAAGCGGCTTGTTTCGGGAGTTCCGCTGGGGCAAGATTGATAACGATCCGATCCTGTGGCCTTTGAAATCCCGAGTTCACCATCGCGCGTTCAACGCGATGCGTGCTTTCTCGCACCGCGGCCTCGGGTAAGCCAACCAAGATTGTTTTCGGCATCGCGCGTGCTGAAACGTCGACCTCGACTTCGACCGGCATCGCTTTGATACCCAACAGCGAGAACGTCTTGAGTTTCGCCAATATGCCACCGCCAGCTAGCGGTGGTGCCGATTGAGACATCGAAGCGGGAGAAAAATCCATCGCAGCACTCGATCAAAGGAATTTAGTGACCGATTAAGTGTAACAATTTTAAACCGCCGTTGCACGCGTCGTACCATGGAAGTTTTTGTTGAAGAAAATGGTTCTTCCGGGAATGAAATGGGGCTTCATATTTCATCACTGCTTAATTTTTAGAGTACCTGGATTCAGCAGAATTCAAGCCGTCGCAAGTTTTTTTCTTTGTTGGATAGTCGATTCGATTGGAAGCATCGTTTGTAGGATGGGCCGTCGGAGCGATTGCGCGTTGCAGAAGTCGCGCGTTTGATGAGGAAACATTACTCTCACCGTCTCTGTTACTGCCGCCGAAGTAACTGGGACAGCGACCTCACCATCGTTTTTGGTGGTTCGGCAAATTTTGCGGTTTAAAATCTGGCTTCGGTTTACCTGGTTTTGCAATGAAGCGCGCCTTAACAAAGCGCGCGGGTTGCTATCGGAACAATCTAAAACCAAAATTCCACGTCATGCCGTGCGAAGACGATGGCAGATTCATTTCGTTGAAAAATGGTTAGGCAAACTTTTGTCAAACGCCGTCCTAATCAGCAAACTCGATCGAAAGTAAATTTCGCAACGCGCGCTGGACGTGTTTAAATTTCAGTGGCATTTTGAATGCGATATGTTGATCGTCAAGCCATGCGGGCTGTACGAACTTTTCCAGTTGATCGACGATCACCAGCAACGCAGGAACACCTTTGGTGTTTTCGGCAAGGACGAAATCGCGATACGCTTTGAGCCCTTGGCGTCCAAGACCCACCGTTCCAAAGATGACACAGTCCACCGGCAAGGGTTCGCCGGGTTCAAAATCTTCGAACCGCTCCAATCCCCGCTCGGGATCTGAGGTAATCAACACCCGATAGCCAAGAGCTTTGAGTTTGGATCGCAGCGTATCTTGCAATCTAAGATTGGATTCGATCAACAAAATTGTTTTGCCGTCCCCTTCGTCTTTAGCGGCAACCTTCTGTGCGTAGGCGTGGGCTTCTTGGTCGGTCAGCGTAGCATCGTATTTTGAAGTGTCACCGGCGATCAATTGAGCCATCACGGTTTCGGATTCGCGGTGTACGTCCTTCGCCGTTTGCACGCGCGTTTCGTAATTGAGATCCATCAATCGGTTGATGAACACGACCAAACGATGCGGCAAATCAGGGTCGTGAATGGTAATGGGGATAACATCGGTGTAGCGCTGCGAGGCGATACGTCTCATGCGTTCTTTGGTTTCCTCGAGCGCCGGTTCGCCGCTGACCATGTGATAGATCATGCAGCCGAGAAAATAAATGTCGCTGCGCGGGTCTTCGCGGCTCGCTCCGGTGGCGCGTTCTAATCCGGCATAGTCGATACTGCGTGCCGCTCCGCCGACGCTTTCTTCGTCGTCGCCGCTGACGGTGGCCAATCCAAAGTCGACCAGTTTCGCTTGACCTTTGGCTGAGAGCAGAACGTTTGAAAGCTTCATGTCGCGGTGGCCGATGCCCAATTCGGCCGCGTAAGCCAAACCGGCGGCGAGGTCGCTGAGAATTTTCAGGCTGCGGATGGGCGAAAGTTTTTTATGGGCTCTTACATAATCGCGCAGATTCTGGCCTTCGACGAAGTCCATCACCATGTACAACCGGCCGCGCTCTGTTTCGACTTCTTGGATGGGGACGATGTTGGGGTGGCGCAACTTCATTACCATTTTCGCTTCGCGCAGAAACTGTTCCCGCATGTCTTCGTTTTCGCTGTAGCGACTGCGGAGAACTTTGGTGGCTTTAACGTCACCGGTTTTGGTGTGAACGCTACGATAGACTCGCGCGAAGGTACCGGCGCCGATCAAATACAACACTTTCCAGTTGCCGTAAAAGTAACCTTGGAGATTCCCTTCGAGCACGCGCTGCAATTGCCAATTGGTAAGGTGCTCGTGACGCAGTAATTGGTCTTTGAAGGTGGCAAGGTCTGCTTCCCCGCCGACCGATGCGTCCCCAAGGATCTGCTGAAGTTGATCAAGTTCCATCAAACGGCATTCGTAGATTCGATGGGCAAGTTGGTCGGCTGTGATTTCGCTCATTAGGGGGTTCTTCGTCGTTTAGTTTAAAGTGGGAGTAATTAGTCGGTTGATTTGATTGCGCGGCAATTTCAGAGGCGGAACGTGCTGTTATAGTATTCGAAGGTCGATCATCAAACAACTTTCGAATGACTCACGAAGAACCAGATAAATCAATCTGTCGGCTTGGTGACTATCTTTCGCTGCTGCGAACTCCACCGGGTATGAGAGATCGCAATCTGGACACCGCTTTTTTGACAATCAGGGTTGCCTCGGAAGGTATTCGATCGCATCGTCCAGACGCTGGGTTTGATGTCGGCGACCCGCAATCGACCCGCACGGTCGATCACAAAGTAGGTCGGGATCGATTGGACTTCATATGCGGTTACTGATTTGTCTCCGGCGTCGTCGATGGCCACAGGATAACTAACGGCGGTCGATCCAAGAATTTTCGACATGTCTTGGGAACTGTCAGCGGTGCAGGTGCCAACCACCTGCGTGCCCCGGTCTTGGTAGCTTAGGTGAATTTGGATATTGAGCTCAATTGATTTTAGGCACGGCTGACACCATGTCGACCAGAAGGCCAAAACGGCAATCTTTCCCGCGCGGTCCGTTGGATGCGAATGCGATGTGTTGGTCCACCGGTCTAACTGCAATGGTGGCGCGAGTGGCGATTTTAACAGGCGCAGGAATCGTTTACGTTCTTCCTTGGTGCTGTACTTTCAGTAACGGTAGCTTTCGGATATTCACCGCGCGTTTTTTAATCGCGCGGCTTTGGAAAACGTGTCTTTAATAATAAACCCCTTCAATGCAGACACAGCGCTTGTGCGGGGCGTAGGGATTTGTGGATGCGTCTGCGGCTTTTTAAGCCCCTGCGAGCCTCGAATTAAAAATCAGATTCAAACCCGTCTTTGTAGGCATCGCGTTCCCGACGAGTCGCTTCGAGGTCGAACATGAGGTACTTCATGTCCATGCGTAGTTGGCTGAGCGCTTCTTGGATCAGATTCAGAATCCGGCGACGGCGTTTGGTGTATTCCACGACGCGGTTGAGCGGATTTTGCAGCGTTTTGCGATGCTCTTCGGGCAGACTTTGTACCGCCGAAATAAGATCGTTGAGATCAATCGGTAGCTGATCGTTGTCGGCATTTTTTGTTTTGTCGTAGTTCGTTTTGATGTCCATCTTGGCTTTCCTCGTGGGCGACTTGGGGAAGATTTCAGTAGTGGGGCACATTTGTTTTGATTGGGCAATGTCTCGATCGATAAGCAATTGCAACGCCAATGCCAAGCCTGCCGGCGAACACAAGAAAAATGCCAAAATGCGGTTTTTGCCGAATGAAAGTGTTGAGTTATTGGCAAACAAATGATTTCCTCAAACGAGTTATGCGGTATGAATTCAACAGATGTTGCTCTAGCGAAACATTCAGCATGTTGATAAAAGCATCGTGGACGAAGTTTTCCCCTGGTTGCCGGTACCCGAACAACCCATTCTGCGAAGTTTTGCTCCTGAATCAATGACTAACTCTGCCGCCACTTGGATTTTGTGCAGGGCCGCATCTGTGATCGTTGCGATTGTAATGATTGCGGGTGCGGTGGACTTTGCTGCTGCGCAGTTTGAGGAGGCTTTCGACGCAGGTATCGCCGTGTTGAAGCGGCACCAAAGCGATTGTGCGATCGATTTCAGAACGTGGATTCAATCGCGCGACCAAGAGACCGAAGACGGTTCCGCTACCACCTTTGAACGGATCCGGTTCCGTTGCGGCAGCGGCACCAACGTCTATGTGTCCTGTGAAGTTCCGCAGGCTTACATCATCCCCGAACTTAAGCCCGTGGTGCGAATGAGGTCGACGCGCCCCGGTGCCCAAGTGCAAGTACGGGTCGTCTTGCCCCACACCATCGCGCCCGATGCAAGTGGGCCGATGACAACAACCCTCAGTGGCGAACGATATCGAACCACCGGCCAATGGCAAACCCTTGGTTTTCCCGGAGACGATTTTGATCTAACAGAGCTTTTGAAGAAAGAGCTCTGGTTTTTGCGGCGCAAGTACGGGGCTCATGTCGATCCGCGCGAAGCCTACATCGACCGGGTTGTAATCAACCTTTACAGCGGTCCCGGCGATCACGACGTTCAGATCGATGACCTAAAAGTCAATGGGCTTGTACCGGTGAAACAGGTTGCTGGATCGAAACATGCGTTGTCGCCTATTGTCGATCCCTACGTTCGCCACGTCGCAGGGATCACTTCGGTTGCCAAACGTCCTTCATTGGTCGATCGTGAGGGCACGGTTTTGCTGATTAACAAACGGCCTTTTTTTCCGCTGGTTATTGAGCATAACGGAGAAGATTTTGCGTTCCTTAAAGCGATTGGTTTTAATACGGTCGAACTTGCCGCCACCGCGACTCCGACGCAGCTAACCGAAGCCAAGCGACTGGATATGTGGATTGTGTGTCCGCCGCCAGCGTCCATTGGAGTGACTGATATCGGATTCGAGTTCGACCGCGTGCTGGCTTGGTCGGTAGGGAAGCGACTGGCTGGACGCGACGTGCTCACCGTTGCCCAGCGGATACGCGAAATACGCGAATCTGACTTGCGTGAAAATCGCCCCATCGTTGGCAACGTCGCCTCGAACTGGTCTCAGTTGGCTCAGCAAGTTGACATTCTCTCGGTTGGCCTCCAGCCGTTGGGGACGAGTTTCATCGCCAGTCAATACAGCGACTGGATTCGGCAACGCGGTCGAACGATCGCCACCAGCAAGCCCGTTTGGGCGGATATCCAGACGGAACTTTCCCAAACGCTATTGGAACAGGTCAGTATGATCTCCCAGCAAACACCGCCCACGCCGATCGAACCTCAGCAGCTTAAATTTTTAGTCGTCGAAGCGATCACCGGGGGAGCGCGAGGATTGCGGTTTCGTTCTAGGCATCGGTTGGATGAAGCCGATCCCGCGTCGCGGTTGCGAACGATGACGATCGAACTCGTGAATGCATTTGTTGAACAGATCGAACCGTGGGCCGTCGGCGGGGCGATGATGGGTGAGATTCCTGTCGATGATCCGACGGTGGAAATCACGGCATTTAACACCAGTCGTTCGCGGTTACTGCTGATCCAAAGACCGACTCATCACGAACAATACTGGGCCGGCGATGTACCGCTGAAAGATATCTCGTTCTCCGACACCGCTTCGGCGTTTACCGATCGAGCCTATCAATTGACCGATACGCGGTTGCAGCTGCTGTCATCGGTTCGCACGATGGGCGGAACCGAAATTCAAATACCTGATTGCGCATTTTTAACCGCTGTCGTTTTTACCCAAGATCCACTGGTCGTCAGCCAGCTATCGCAGTCTTTTGAACGCGTTGGCAAACAACCAATTCAACAGATGCGGTCGGAACTTTCTCAACAGTGGATCGCGATCATGCAATTGATCGATCAGCAAATGGCGCGCATGGGGCGTGGTTCGGCTGAACTCGGTGGCGCGCTCAACGAGGCGGTCACTGCGTATCGTGTTGCCAGTGATCTGATTTTAAAGAATAGTGGCGACGCCGCGACGAAGTTTCTTGATCGAACCGAAGAACGATTGGGATTCAGTCGGCGTGAAACGGCGGTTGGCCCCTTGGGGCTGTTTCAGTCCAAAACATCTACACCCTTTGTGGCCCATGCCAGTTTAATTCCCTTGCACTGGCGATTGACCGATCAGTTGAAAGCCGCCGGCGGTTGGGATCCAAACGGATTGCCCGCTGGCGATTTTGAAAGTCTTGAACATATGCAACGATCGGGCTGGGAAAATCATCGTATAGACTCGCCAAGCCTGTCGACGCGCGTCGAGCTTTCCAATGATCAGGTTGTTTTGGGCCGCAAGAGTCTGAAGCTGACGGTGACGCCGTCTTCGGGGGCGGGCTTGGTCGAAGAATCGCCACTATGGATCATCAGCCCATCGGTGAAAGTGCAGCCCCATCAAATGGTACAGGTCCACGGCTGGGTCAATGTTCCACGAACGATTCAAGGTAATATGGATGGTCTGCTGATTGCCGATTCTTTTGGGGGGCGGTCGTTGGCCGAACGCGTCACATCCACCGCAGGCTGGGAAGAGTTCACGCTCTATCGCAGCGTCAACAAAGAAGGGCAGTTCAACGTTCGGTTCGACCTCACTGGTTTCGGCACGGCATACTTGGACGAAGTCACCATTCGCACGATTGACCTCAGGTAGTGGGGAAACATTTCAGCGCGAACCTTGAGGCCGTTGTTTTTCCTTCTGCTTTTTTCTATCCGTTTTTTCCACAACCGAGGTGTCGTGCAAAAACGGCGCTGGTTGGTTGAGACGCCGAAGAACTGTTAGCATATAAGCACTTCCGTTCTTTTCAGGTAAAAAAACTCTTTGGAAATAAGACGATGAATTTGACGTTATTCCGTGGTCTCACGATCGGTGCTTGCCTACTGGTGATTTTGACCGGTTATGACTCAGCCTTCGCTCAGAATTCGTCGGAGCCCCATGGCTTGGATTGGACCCAGTGGCGTGGCCCGCAGCGCGATGGAAAAATAAAGGCTGCGCCATGGCCCGACACGCTTTCCAAAGATCGATTAGTGGAATCGTGGAGATCGCCATTGGGGCCCAGTTACAGCGGTCCATTGGTTGTCGGTGACTCAGTTTTCATCACTGAAACGGTCGATCAACAAGACGAATTCGTGCGTTGCTTGGATCGCAAAACGGGGGCTCAAAAATGGGAAGTCAATTGGACTGGTTCGATGAAAGTTCCGTTTTTTGCCGCCGCCAACGGTAGTTGGATTCGCTCAACCCCCGCGTGCTCTGATGGTAAATTGTTTGTTGGTGGCATCCGCGACATACTGGTGTGCATCGATACCAAATCAGGGGACATCCTTTGGCAGAAAGATTTTCCGGCGATCAACGGGACGCCGATCCCCATGTTTGGTTGCGTGTGTTCGCCTTTGGTGGATGGTGATTTCGTCTTCATGCAGGCCGGCGGCGCGATGCATAAACTGAACAAAGACAGCGGCGAATTAGTTTGGCAGACCGCTTTGGACGGGGCCGGAGAAAACAGCAGCGTATTTTCTTCGCCAGCGATTGCAAACATCGCTGGCCAGCGGCAGTTGCTGATTCAGGGGCGCGACAAAATGATTGGTGTCAATTTAGAGTCTGGTGAAGAAGTTTGGAGCCAAGTCACGCCTGCTTTTCGCGGTATGAGCATCATTACGCCGACGGTCTTTGACAACAGTCTCCTGGTTCACAACTACCAAAACCCAACCTTGATGATTGCCGTTACGAAATCTCGGGGGCAGGGGTTCACCTTATCCGAGCGATGGAAAAATAAAGCGCGCGGCTACATGACGACGCCGGTGGTGGTTGATGGACATGCCTATACCTTTCTGCAGAACCAGCGGTTTGCCTGCATCGAGTTGAAAACTGGCGAAGTCAAATGGAGCAGCGAAAAATTTGCCAAGTATGCCAGCCTGATCGCCAATGACAACCGGATTCTGGCGCTGACATCGTCAGGCGATCTGGTCTTGTATGCCGCCAATACTGACCGGTTTGAGCTAATTGATCGGCGCAATGTTGCCAGCGACTCGTGGGCCCATCTGGCGGTCCGTGGCGGCGATGTGGTAGTGCGAACCATCGACGGGTTGATTGCATTTAACTGGCAATAAATCGGTGCGCACAGCGATCATCGGTACATAACAGCCAAACGTGAATGCAATTGGCCAGAAATGAAACGTTAGCCATTGGAGGGCATTTCAGTCCGTTGCGGCACATTCCATGAAGTTAAAAAGCTGGGAAGCGGCAAACCGCTGGCCCGGCCCGCGGCACCCAATCCCCATCGCCCCCAGAAAAGGAGACAAATCGACGACTTCGTCCGGCAGAAATTTGCTCAAATTGTTCGGACAGCCGATACCAACGTTAGCCCGTTGTTGCAGAAGGCACCTATGAAGAGAAAACCACAATCGAGTGTCCGTCAATGTTGGCCGGGTAAAGGTTCGTCGCTCGCCTATGAGAAAAGAGCGCAGTGGGATAGGGTATTTAAATCCCTTACCTTCGGCGGGGCGCGCTGATAATCGTCAACGCCATTGCGATCAAGAAAGGCGCCGGAGGTAGCTTCTGGAACGGTCGCACGGTACGGAATTGGCAATTCGTTATTTCTGAATGACGTTGTCAACGGGTATTGGACTTCAGCGCGCACGGATCTCGAAAACGCCGATGTTCCCCGGAGTGGCAAGAAATAGGGAAAAAAACAGTCGGTGATAGAATCCAGCCAACGGCTGCAATTGCACTAAATCAGCGCCGCATCTCTTTCTTCGGTCACTGGATCGTTTGTACCGTTTACCGACGCGAAAATGGTCTCAAAAGCGTTTTGTCGGACCGATGGTTTTGCCGACTGCTGAAAAGGAACCTGCACATCGATCCCCGAGTTGGCCACGATTTCGTTGCCAAGGGTTTCCAATTGCAACAGGTTGTCGCCGAATCGATTGGCGAATTGGCCGTGGTTCATGTCGTCCAGTAGGCGCTGATTCATTTCACGTATCAGCGGTATTTGCGAAATATCAATACATCCACTGGCCGGGATACCCTCGGTCGCGCGATGCCATTGACGGAAGAAGTCCTGCATAAAGTGATTCATCTTCCCCAGTCGCGATAGCTTGGTCATGTTGCGAAGGTACATCCTCTGGTGGCACATTTGCCCCTGCATGAAAATGAACCCCGTGATCGACCAGTACACTAGGTAGTCCCAGAGGATTTTTACCGGCATTACTGTTGGGTTGCCAAAAATTTGATACTGATCTAGGTACGCGGTCGAAGTGCCGTAAAAGAATTTTTTGTAGATTTTGTCATAAGCGATTGCTCTTATCCGAAAGCCTTTTCCGTTTAAATCCCGGCGAATTAAATCGGTTAAAAAGCTGTTGGAGAACGCAATGAAATCGCTACCGGGCGAATAGAACGGGTCGTGGAAAAAGCCCGCTTCGCCCGTGATGCCCCAGCGCTGTTTTGAGAAAACCTGTTTGCTTTCCACGGAGTAATTTTTGATTGCGCGGAAGTCTTGCACGTGGTCTAAATGGGACTTCACGGCGTCGGCGCACTGCGGTTCAAACCTTTCCAGCCAATCAACCGCTTTTCCCATCGAGTTAAAATCGGAAATCGAGTGGAATTCTTCGGCCGCGACGATTCCCATGCTGGTCGAACCACTTGACAGCGGAATCATCCACACCCAATACCCCCGTCCCATCAAGTGATTGGTGCTGTACCACCGTGCTGTTTTGCCGTCATGGCCTGCAGACCAACGGGCATCGTTGCACCAGTCGTCAATTTTTATTTGTTTGCTGAAGCGAAACCACGCGGCATTGCAAACGTGTGGCGATGTTTTGCTCAACCCAAGCTGCCGTTTCAAAAATGCTCGTCGACCGCTGGCGTCGACGATCCACTTTGAATTGATTTGACCGGGCAGTTGGTTTTGCGAAAACTTAACGCAGTGGTCGCCAGATTTTGTGATCTCGACCTTTTCAATTTTCGTTTGATGGCAAAAATCGATACCGTTACTGAGACATTCATCGGCCAAGTGGTTTTCGAACCGGCCACGATCGAGTTGGTAACTTGGGACCGGCGCGTAACGTTTCCCGCCCAATTCTAATCGGTCTTGGATGCGTGAATTGTCGCCGGCTGGAAAGAAGAAACGGAGGCCCAGTTTGGGTAGTTGTTGTTGCTGGATATGGTCTTTCAAGCCCAGCACATTGCCGAAGTAGTGCGCCGCAACTTCCACGGTCGATTCACCGACCTTGTGGGCCGCTTCGGGAACCGGGTGGGCGCGTTTCTCCAGCACCGTAATCGAAGCCGCAGGAGAAGATTGCCGAAGTTGAAGGGCCAGCGACAGCCCGGCCAACCCGCCACCAAGAATCGTTACGTCTGATTTTTTATTCATTGTGCTTTGTTTTCATGCTTGCAGTTGCCGTCGGTGTGGTTGCGGTTGACCCATCTGTTCGCCTATCGGGCCGCTACGTTTTATGGCCGGCCTAAATGTTCAACGTTTCAAAAGTCCGATCCAAATAATACTCGCCCGGATTTGCGGTGTTGGTGACTTCAACATCGGGCTGGTATCGCTTCACCCGCTGCATCATTTCAGCCATTAAATTTTTGCAGATTTCGACGTTGCCAAAAAATCGTTTTCGCAAATCGGCATCTGCAAGTTTCTCTTTGAGTTCTCGATTCATGCGGGTCATGACGTCGATCTCATTTTGATCAACAAACGCGGGATCCGCGTGGCCAGTTTTTTCGATTTCGTACCAAGCTCGGAAGAATTCTTGCATCTTTAAATTCATTTCCCGCATCTCTTCGATGCCTTTAGACAGCGACTGGATGAAAGCTACGTCGGTCAGTTTATCGTTGAAATACAACAGCGCCGGGAAACCCCAGTAGATCGCATAATCCCACACAAACTTTAACGCCATGATCCGGGGATTGCCAAAGATCGGATACTGATCGCGGTAGGTCAACAAGTTATTTTGGAACAGCGTCAAGTAAACACTTTGCAGCGTGGGAGCCAATTGGCCAATCGAACGTCCGGCGCGATCTTCTTGGATTAGTTTCGCGATCATCGTGTTGCCGATCGCGATAAAGTCACTGCCTGGGGAATAAAAAGGGTCCAAAAATGCAGCCGCTTCACCCGTCAGTCCCCAACGATCTGTCGAAAATACTTGGCGTGTTCCGCGCGACAGTTTTTTGATCGCCAGAAAGTCTTGCCGTTTTTCCCGGTGCCGTTGGATCGCGTCGGCACACTGAGGTTCATGTTCGGCCAACCAATCCATCGCTTTTCCAAACGAGTTCATGTCTCGTAGACTGTGAATTTCTGGATCTGCAACGATGCCGATGCTGGTTGATCCGGTCGCCAGTGGAATCAACCAAACCCAATACCCTTCGCCCATCAGGTGGTTCGTACTAAGCCACCGGCGTGGCACTTTTCCGATTTGCGAACGCCAATCCGGGCAATCGCACCATTGGTCGATCTGGATATTGGCGTCGATGCGAAACCAAACCGCGTTGACGTCGTGGTCGAGGTCTTCGGAAAGGTCGAGTTTCCGTTTAATGAAACTGGCTCTCCCGCTGGCGTCCACAACCCAACGACTTTGTACTGATTGAGGTTCACCATTTCGCACAAAAGAAACGATATGAGGGGGTTGGGTAGAGGCCTCCGCCGAGGTCAGTTCGATGTCTTTGACACGACAACCGGCGATCAGTGTCGCCCCCATTCCCTCAACCTCTTGGGCCAAAAAGTTTTCTAACCGTCCACGGTCAACTTGGTAGCTTGGAGCGGCGAAAAATTCGCTGCCGCCAACCTCAGTGCCTTCATTGATCGCTTGGTCAGCGTCTTTGAAGAAAAACCGCAACCCAAATTTAGGTAGCTGTTGATCGGTCAGGTGTTTTTTGAGATTCAGCACTTCGGCAAAATAATGGGCTCCAATTTCGACGGTGGACTCACCGACCTTGTGCGCCGCTTCGTTGACCGGGAAAGACCGTTTTTCGATCACCGCGATACGTATTGCCGGATCTAGCATCAGCAATTGCTTTGCTAAAGTCAGTCCCGCGAGACCTCCGCCAAGAATTGCCACGTCGTATTGGTTGTTATTCGCAATCATATTTTTCTAATTCTGTCGGCCGCAAGACAACCGCCGTCGGTTTGTGGAGTCGAGTTTCCGTTTCCTCATTAAGCTTCCTACTGGTGCCGGTCTATCTCCGTGATCCAGTAGCGCTTTCTGTCAAACGGATAGTTCGGTAGTGTCGTTTTCCGAAAGTCGCGATCGGCGTAAAAGGCCGTCCAATCAATCCAACCGCCGGCTTGGTAAAATTTTCCGACCGCATTGTAGAGGGTCTCAACGCTGTTCCAAGACAAATCGGTACGCATCGCATCGTCGCCACTGAACTGCATGACGGAGTCGCAACTTAACGAAGCCAACGCTTCGGCGCTTTTTTTGCCAGCACTTTCTGCGAAAACATGCTCCCGCCAATAACCGCCACCGAGCGACCGGTGCATCGGCACGTCTTCGCCGCTGACGGTACAAATTAAAGCTCGATTGGGCGGGTAAAAATTAAACCGGTCCGCAAACGACTCAAACTCGTCCAGTAAATCGGATATCTCGGCGGCGGATTTGCCCGTCGCGGCGGTCATTAACTCTCGCCGCTGATCGACGATCTCAGCCCCATCAAACCAACACATCACCCCCGCACGGGCGGCCGCTGCATAGTGGCTTGCCCCCCATCCGATGCACACATCGGGTTCAACCCCCCAAGATTCCCATAGCTTCGCCAATCCAGCGTGGTAGGCGTACTGGGCAATCCGCTGCCACGCGTCAGCACCGCCCAGTCTTTGGTCGATCGTTTCAATGGTTTGCCGAAAAACGGGCTCAACGGCACATAACGCGCTGACTTGTTGGCGTGCAAATTCTTGCGACCAACCGTCATTGAACTGCCACGCAACCTTTTGCACTTTCTTGGCGGCAGGGGCTGCGGGGGTTGTATTTTGCCACCGCTGGGTTTGGAGTGCCTCAATCGCCGCTTCTGCTGAAGGCACAACCAATGCCAAACGGTGATCGAAATGCCTCCGGCCGACAGCGGAGGTGTAACAGATGTTGGCAAAATCAGTGCTGTTGCCGGATCCCGCAATCGATTTAATCTGATCCAAAAAACGTTCGGCTATTTTTGGTAATGCGTTCTGATGTTTCGCGCTGATTAACAGTAGATGCTGGTCACGGTTTATAACAGCATTTTCTTTATCAATGTCGTCGGCTTTGGAGTCAGAACTGAGCACCACGTGAGCGTTAGTGCCGACTAAACCCAGCGCCGTTACCGCCGCGATCCTCTGGTCGGTTTGAGGCCAATCAGTTTGGTCGGTGATCATTTTTACGGCCAACCGCTTCCAAGGTACGTGAGGGCTTGGTTGGTCAGAGTAAAGTTGTTGTGGAATAACGCCGTGATGCAGGCAAAGCGCGGTCTTGATCAGCCCCGACACGCCACCGGCGGCTTCCAGATGGCTGATGTTGGCTTTGACGGTCCCCACCAGCAACGGGTTGTTCTGCGCCCGCCCCTTGCCGTATACCGCCGCCGCGGCGCCGATTTCCATGGGGT
The DNA here is from genome assembly GCA_937944405.1 of uncultured Pirellulaceae bacterium. Lineage (GTDB taxonomy): Bacteria > Planctomycetota > Planctomycetia > Pirellulales > Pirellulaceae > Mariniblastus. The sequence continues at coordinate 32,379 of CALDYR010000013.1, read as the reverse complement.
CGCCATATTCGGTGCCGGTGCCGTGGGCTTCGAGATATTGAACCTGGTTGGGGGCGATTTGAGCGTCTTTAAGCGCGTCGGCGATGACGCGCGATTGCGCTTTGCCGCTGGGCGCCGTGATCCCGCTGCTGAAGCCATTGTGGTTGACCGCCGCCCCACGCACAACGGCTACTACATTGTCGCCGTCGCGCCGAGCATCGCTTAATCGTTTTAGCACCACCACGCCACAGCCTTCACCTCGACCAAATCCATCCGCCGATGCGGAGAACGACTTACAGCGGCCATCGGGTGACAGTAGACCGGCTTTAGACATTAACAGTGAATTGATAGGTGCTAAAATTGCGTTCACGCCGCCAGCAAGGGCTAAGTTGCAATTGCCCTCCTGCAAGCTGCGCATCGCCTGATACAGTGCGACTAAAGAACTGCTGCTGGCGGTATCGACCGCCACGCTGGGGCCTTGGAATCCGAATACATAACTGATCCTGCCCACTCCTGCGCTGTGCGAAAGTCCAGCCCCCTGAAACGCGGCGACTATTTCCGGGTTTTCCAGTCGGGGCAGAAACGCGTAATCCTGTCCCATGATGCCCATGAACACCCCGACGTTGTTGTCGACCAAGGGCGCCGTTGCGATTCCCGCGTTCTCTAGTGCGGTGTAACTGTTTTCCAACAACATCCGATGTTGAGGGTCGATCCAACGCGCCTCCATCGGGTCGATGTTGAAAAACGGAGCATCAAAATCGCCGATGTTTTCTAAAAAACCGCCCTCTTTTGTGTACATCTTTCCGGGTTGTCGATCCTTTGAGTAAAACTGATCAACATCCCATCGGCCTGCCGGAATTTCACCAACAGAATCGACTCCGTTTAATAAGTTTTCCCAAAACGCTTCGACGTTATCGGCCCCCGGAAACTGGCAGCTCATGCCGATGATCGCGATATCTTCACGCGCCCTGAGAACTGTCGACGTTTCCGAGGATTGTCCCTTACTTTCACCAGCGATCTGATCTGGTCCATCGGTTTGGGCGTCTGCTCCGCCGACCAGTTCCAACACGTGGTCCGAAATGGCGTCGACCGTCGGATGATCAAATAGCATCGTGGGCGCGACAACAAACTGATCACCTAACATCATCTGTAACTGAGTTCCGAATTCGACCGCCATCAAGGAGTCGAGCCCAAGTTCGATTAACGGGCGATCGGTTTGAGGCAGTTCTGGGGTCGAAAGAATAGTTTGGAGTTGCTGGCCGATGGTGCTGACCATCAGCTCTCGGGCAGGACCGGGCTGCATCTTTTTAAGCTTTGCCACGAACTCCGAATCACCGCTTTGGGCGCGTCGCCGAGCAGGCGCGAGCCCTTCTAATAGGCTGGGGGTTTCGCTGCCCAATCCCATCACCATCCGGCGCCAATCGACGTCGATGACCGTGGTTTGCACAAGATCACCGACGATCATTTTTTCCATGGCGTCGTGTGCTTCGTCGACCGTCAACGCAGTGATGCCTTGCATTGCCAGACGTTTGGCGATGCGTTCATCAGCGGCCATACCTTCAGTCCAAGGCCCCCAATTGATGCTCGTCGCGGGTAGTCCGATCGAACGACGATGGAACGCAAGCCCATCCAAGTAAGCATTTCCGGTTGCGTAATTGCTTTGTCCCGGCGAACCAAGTACCGACGCCGCCGACGAATAGAGCACAAAGAAATCAAGCGCAAGGTCGAGCGTAAATTCATGCAGCAAACGCCCACCGTGAATCTTGGGGGCGAGCACGTTTTCGAATCGTGGCCAAGTCTGATCGCCGATCAATCCGTCGTCTAAAACACCCGCGGCGTGAATAACACCTTTGAGTGGTTTCCACTGGTTGCCAAACCGCGCCAGTAGCGACTCGACGCTCAAATGGTCACTAAAGTCTGCCGATTCTGCGGTAACGGTGCAGCCTAATTCTGAAATCGAATCCAAAAATGTCTGAGCCGCTTCATCCGGTTTCCGGCGTGACACCAAAACCACTTGCCCGGCTCCGTGTTTGGCCAACCACAGCGCCGCTTGCCGACCCAGCATTCCCAAACCACCGGTAATCAAATAGGCAGCATCCGGGGAGGCTGAAAACGGCGGCAAGTCGTTAGGTAGGTTTGCCTGTTTAAGGCGCGTCACAAAGTACTGGCCGTTTCGGATCGCGAATTGGTTTTCCTTGGTTTCGGTGGTCAAGAAATCAAACAGCGCTGCGCCAGTGACGTCAGTGAATTCATCAACGTCAATCATTCGGCAGCGGAACTCCGGTTGCTCCGCACCTATCACGCGCCCCAGTCCCCAAAACTGTGTCTGTGCCGGATCGACGTTCTCGCCGTTGCCGATGTCGACTGCATTGCGAGTCAGCAACTGCATCCCGCATTCAATCCGTCGGATCCCTTTATCGGCCAATGTCTTGGTCAACGCGAGAATCCCTTCGCAATGCAGACGCGTTTTTTGATCCACCGAATCAGTGTTCGTGTTACCGGAAAAATCCCATAAGATTCCCGCCGGTGGTTTGTCAGCGTTGATCAGTTGGCCCCAGTCCACCTCATCGAGGTTGACCGAGGTAACACGGCGTCCGGCCTGAATCAGGCTTTCGGTAACTGTGTTCAAGTTGCCGACGATTAACCAGTCCCCTTTGGTGTCGCTGGGGGCGGGAAGACGGTAGGGCAGCCACTGCATTTGGTACAGCAACCGGTCGCTACCACTGCCGTTGATTTGCCGCAACGCGGACCGGTTAATCTGTTGAACTTCCAGGGATTCAATTTCACCAACGACTTGACCTTCGGCATCCATCAGCGTCAGGTCGGCGGCGCGAAACTCGCCTTCGGGTTGCGTCCATTTAGCGTGGCAGATCAATTCGCTTTGCACCGGCGCGTAGAGTTTAACGCGTTTCATTCCTACCGGCAGAAACAGTGAATCGCCGTCTTCCTCTAATAGACCGACCGCAAGACAGTGGATAGCCCCATCCAGCAGCGGCGGTGGAATCAAATAGCCGCGAATATCGGTTTGGGTTGCTAGGGTCGCCAGTACGCCTTCTTCGTTGATCGCTAAAGTTTGGACGGTTTGAAAGTCCGGTCCATAGTTCAAACCAAGCGTTGCCATACCTGAGTAAAACGCTTCGGCAGAAACTTTTTCGCTTGGCTGGGCCTGCAACTGTTCCAGTGACACCTTGGGCCGGTTAGCGCGATCGGGGATGGTTGGAATGGATTTCGAACTGGCGGTGAAATGGCGTGTCCAAACACTGGATTCCGCAGGGCGGGTAAACGTTTCGATGCGGCGGATTTTGTCCCCATCGGTTTTGACCACCGTTTGCATCGCGGTACGGTTTGTCGGGCGCAGCGGTTGTTCGAATTTGACGTCTTGGAGTTCCGCCATTTCGGTCGCCGCCAAGGCCAATTCAACAAACGCGGCACCGGGCATGACGACTTGATTCATCACTTCGTGGTCTGGCAACCAGGATGGGCTGTCGGGTTCGATGAAGGTTTCGAAACGAGTTTCATTACTGGCCCCGGCCAGCGAAACTGGAGAACCCAACGAAGGGTGGGCGGTGTGGTGTTGGGCATGGGCGGCGCGCGGTTTGTCGGGCCCCCAAAAACGACGACGTTCAAAGGGGTAGGTAGGTAGCGTGATGCGTTGCCCGCCATGGCCCCTGTGCATCGTTTCAAAATTCGTGACGACACCATGCGTGTACATCCGCGCGACAGCCGATTGAATCGACAGTCCGTCATCCACGTCACGTTGCAAACACGCGACCAATCGGCCGTTGTCCTGTTGCCACGCGGCGGTCGCCATCCGAGTCAGTGTGGCTTGGGGGCCAATTTCTAACAGTGTCGCGCACCCAAACTGTTCCGCCGTGATGACACTGGGCGCATATTGAACCGCGGCGCGAATATGATTGGCCCAGTATTGACCGTCCAAGACCCTGTCCACCGCTAGTAATTCGCCGGTGACGTTGCAGATCAACGGTAGTTGCGGGCGACGATACGTGACGCCGTTGGCAATTTCAGCGAATGGTTCTAACACCGGATCCATCAGTGCGCTGTGAAAGGCGTGGGAAGTTGCCAAACGTTTGGTGCGCACCGATTGGTTGGCGAATTCAATTTCGGTTTGTTCGATGATGGATTGAGGGCCGCTGAGCACGACGTGAGTGCCGTTGATTGCGGCGACCGACAAACCCAATTTATCGGCTGTTTGGGTGACCGTTTGGGGTTGGGCAAACACGGCCAGCATTGCCCCTAAACGCGGCAGATCTCCGATTAACCGACCGCGATGGCTGATCAGGGTCAGTCCATCTTCCCAGCTTAAAATTCCCGCAACGCAGGCCGCAGCGTACTGGCCCACGCTGTGCCCCATGACAATGTCCGGAGTCAGGCCCCAGCTGTTGAGCAATTTGACCAAGCCCATTTGGATGGAGAAAATCGCCGGTTGAGTCCAGCGCGTGTCATCGATATGCTGCCCGTCGCCGAAGATGACCTCGATCAGAGACTCGTTCCTCAGTTCGGTCATTTGGGCGTCGCAGGCGTCAATCGCGGCGCGGAAAACGGGATAGGTTTGATATAGAGACCTTCCCATCCCGATGTGCTGGGAACCCTGTCCTGTGAATTGCCAGCCAATTTTTGGTTGCTTGCGGTGATGGCCACCGAAAGTGGTCTCATCGGCGATGCCGCGCGCGATGCGTTTGAGTCCCGCAATCGCGGTGGTGTGGTCGTGAGCAACGATGGCGGCGCGGTGTTCGAAGTGTTTTCGGCCAACGGCGGTGGTAAAGGCGAAGTCAGTGACGCTGGTCTCTGGATTCCCTTCTAAAAATCGCTGGTAAGATTCAGCAAGCGCTTGAATGGCTCCGGGAGTCCGTCCGGAGATTGGAATCACGTAATTGAGCGTCGAAGCACGGGGCGCTGATTTCGTCGGTTGGTCGTTCGTTGCAGGGCGTAGGTCAGAGACCGGTGTCGCATCACTTGCCGGAAAGACGGTACCGTTGGCAACGCGTCTGTGGCGGGGGGCTTCGATGATGACGTGCGCGTTGGTGCCGCTCATGCCAAACGCACTTACGCCCGCGATGCGGTTTTGTGTTTGGGGCCACGAGGTCAGATCGGTCAGCACTTTCACCGGGATTTTGTCCCATGCGATATGGGGGTTGGGCGTTTCGAAATTCAGCTGGCCAGGGATTTGCCCGCGTTGCATCGCGAGCAATACTTTAATCAGCCCGGCCATCCCGGCGGCGGCTTCTAAGTGGCCGATGTTGGTTTTCACCGAACCGACCAGCAGCGGGTTATCGCGGTTACGTTGACCGGCGAGGGCTGCGGCGGCGGCTTGCATTTCGATTGGATCGCCCAGTTCGGTGCCAGTGCCGTGGGCTTCTAAATAAGAGACTTCATCGGGAGAAACGCGCGCCCTTGCGAGCGCCGCGCGGATGACCTTTTCTTGAGCCTTGGGGTTGGGCGCGGTCAGCCCGCTGCTGAAACCGTTGTGCCCCACCGCGGTGCCTCGGATGATTCCCAGTACCGAATCGCCGTCGTTCTGGGCGTCTTGTAGTCGTTTGAGCGTGACCACCCCGCAGCCTTCACCGCGCAGATAACCGTCGGCCGCAGCGTCAAAGGCGCGCGAGTGACCGCTGGGTGAGAGGGCTTTGAGTTTGCACGTTAGGATGTTGGTTGTCGGGGAACAGATCGCGTTAACGCCGCCAACGAGCGCTTGGTCGCAGTCCCGTCGTTGCAGACTTTGGCAGGCCAGGTGCAGGGCCACCAAAGATGAAGAACAGGCCGTGTCGATCGCGATCGAAGGCCCTTGCAAGCCCAAGTAATAGGCCAACCTGCCGCTGAGGAAGCTCCCTGCGGCACCGGTGGCGATGTAGGGGTTGAGGTTCAGGAAAGAATCACTGGCTTCGTTCTGGTAGTCGTTGTGCATCCACCCAATGAAGACGCCAGTGGTTTCGGCGATCTTTTCTGCGGTCCACCCCGCGCGTTCGATGGCTTCGTAACCGACCTCCATCAACAGGCGCTGTTGTGGGTCGACCCAAGTCGCCTCGCGCGGCGAAATCCCGAAGAACTCAGGATCCATTTTGTCGATGTCGTCCAAGAAAACACCTTTGGAGGCATACATTTTTCCCAACGTCTCAGGGTCATCGTCGAAGAACGCCGCGAGATCCCAACGATCGTCGGGAATGTTGCTGACTTCATCGGTTTGGTCCACCAGCGACCGCCAGAAGGCTTCGGGCGTGTTGGCGGTGCGTGGGAATCGGCACGCCATGGAGACAATCGCGATTTCGCCACCATAAGACGACTGTGCGTTTTCTGCTTTGAGTTCGTTAACCTGTCGTTTGAGGTCTCGAATTTTCAGCAGTGCCCGCTGGTTGGGCGATAGTTCGTTCAGCGTCGAAGTGTTCATGGTGTCAATGTTGAAATTTTTCGGATGGCAGCGCTGCTATATGATAGTGGTCGCAACGCGCCGACAGCAAACGCAGAAGTGCGTTGTTGTGACGCATGCGGCTAAAAAATTGACAACAACACTCTGGCAAAGGGAACACGTACGCGCTATTGCGGATGTTTGCGTTCTGCGAAGATTTTGCAGTTCTAGCAGTTTTGGGGCCAGACCGCCTATTGGAGGCACCTATTGGCGGCACCCATTGGCGGTACCTAGGGGCTTTGGCCGTAACACTGGGTGAATGTTTCCGTGGAGTGTGTTAGTTTTATGACCTCTTCTCGCGATTTGTGCGTTTGATTTTCGCCACACAAACACGGAAAACAATGGTGGCATCAGGTCGAGGCGCGCCTATTGCTGGGATTCTACCCATATTTTTGTCTGATCATTTATAGAATTTGTTCATGTTTCAACTGCGCTGTACTGTTCGTAATTGCAGCCACGTTCTTGAATTGAAAAACGACGGCCTACGGTGCGAAGCGGGCCATCATTTTGATCGACCGAAGGGTGGGTACTGGAATTTGCTGCAGCCACAGGATAAAAAATCCTTGACCCCCGGCGACACCCAAGACGCTGTACTGGCGCGTCATCGGTGGCTGGAACGCGGGTACGCCGATGGTCTGATCGGGGCGCTGAAGCCGTGGATGAAGTTAGGCCCCGGCGGTCGTGCGATGGATCTTGGATGCGGCGAAGGGACTTTCGGGCCGGCTCTGTTCGGTGATTCCCCGGCGGGGTATTGCGGCATTGACCTTTCAAAAAAAGCCATCCGATTGGCGGCTAAACGTTGGCCCGAGGGGACTTGGGTATTGGCCAATGCAGATCGGTTTCTGCCTGCTGCGGAAAGCAGCGTGGACTGCATCGTGTCGTTGTTCGGGCGTCGCCCGGTCCAAGAGATCGCGCGAGTGCTCAAACCCGGTGGCCGATGCGCTGTCGCGGTGCCTGGAGAAGAAGACTTAATTCAGCTGCGCGAACAGGTCCAACAAACCGGTCGACGGAGAAGTCGATGGGAAACGGTGGTTGAGGAACTGGAAGCCGCCGGATTGAAGTTTCAACAACACCAACGTTGGCAGACTTCGGTGGAGCTTGCCCCTGACGCGATCGCCGATGCGTTAGCGATGACGTACCGCGCCGTACGGCGTTCTCAGAATCATCGCGCCGAGCAATTAGCGTCGATGACGGTGACGCTTGCGGCAGATTTAATTTTGCTCCACGGTTGAACTATCCGCGATCCGCAGATCTCGGTAGACGCGTTTGCCGAAAGTGTCCAGCATTTGCACTTTCCTCACCGTATTTGCTTTCTCAACATCGCAATTTGCCAAGCGCCGTTGGGGAATGTGAGTTTGGAATTCTCCAAGAAAAGTTGACAGTGAATCAGTGTCAATGGTCAGGCAGATTAGGCCGGATCACTCCCTCCCAATCCACCAACAAAGACAGATTTCTAGCCCTCACTTATTTCAACAACAAGCGTTGCTCGAACTCGTTTGGACTTGCGTAAACCAGCGCGGAGTGCAAGCGTATTGGATTGCAAAATCGCTCGATGTAATCGTTTGCCGCGCACCGCCTGCTGGTGCGACTCGTATTTCTTATTCTTACCTTCTTCGACTTTGAAACTTTTGAAAAAAGCTTTCCATCGGACCATTGTCGTAACAATTTCCTTTTCGGCTCATGCCTTGCTTGAACCTGCAATCATGAACTCGTTTCCGAAATGGTTTACGCGCGTTTTGCGCTTCACACCTTCGGGGGCAAAGATTCCGCTAATTTTCAAATCTCCGTTTTCCAATCAACAGCAACGCCACACAAGTCGGGGCGTGGGTAATTCTTCCCGAACAGACTTCTTGAATCGCTTCCTCCAGCGACATCACGACGGTTTCGATCAATTCAGTGCCCTCGGGTGCACGATCGGTGGGCACCAGATCGGTTGCCAAGTACAGTTCGGTGGGCGACTTCAAACAGGTGGTAAACGGGTCAACGGTTGTTAGATAGCGCCATGAATGGGCAATTAAGCCAACCTCCTCTTGAAGTTCGCGCTGGGCTGTTGGGAGCGCTTTGTCGCCCGGTTCGATGCCTCCGCTGATCCCCTCCAAACTTTCCCGTCCAACGGCGTAGTGAAATTCTTTGGTCAGGTGAACGTTACGATTTTTGTCCAATGCGATAACGCAAACGCCAGGCTTAATCGTTACCACAACATGCTGGCCGTCGATGCCGTCGGGGCGAATCACTTGATCAATTTGCAGATCGACAAAGGGATCAGTGTAGACAGTATTGGATTCTTTAATTTGCCAGGGGCCGTATTGTTGCATTTTGTCACGCATATCATGAAGGGCAGGGTAAACAGCTGTGGGTAAATAGCACTTGAGCCAAAAAAATTGGACTCAAGGGCCTCGTTGCGGTAAGCTGAATTGTAACTTCGTTTTTAATCTGACAACCAAAGGCCATCGATCGCGACGAAAATCTGACAGACAAAGACGGGATGCCAATTATTATCGGCTTTTAAAAAAGTGGCGGGCATCTATCGAACTTTATTTTTTTTCACCTGTTTAGGAGCATAAAATGACGACTTGGCTGAGCGAAAAAGAGTATCGCCAAAGCGGGGCGCTATCGGTGGGGATGACGATCAACGTGGCTTTTTTAGAGGAGATTAAAACTGATTTTGATTTCCGATCGACCCTCAATCAGGTTTATAAAAAGGTCAATCAACGGCCCGACGAACCACCCCAGCGAATCGCGGGCTGGCTCTGCGACCTGCGCGATCAACTGGAAACGTATTTCGCGCTCGAAGAATTCTTTGGGTATTTTCAACAGGACGAAGTTTCTAACATCGGCGTTTCCAGAAAAGCCGCAAAGAAAACGGCTGAACACGAAACACTGTTTCTGCAACTTAGCGCGTTGATCGATTTGACCGAGCAGATCGTCTATCACGAATGTTCCAGCGCAATCACGATCGAAAACGTACGGCGTGATTTTGACCGTTTCTGCCAGTCCTTGGCCGATCACGAGCTGGATGAAATGGAGCTGATTATGCAAATGTTCAACGAAGATATTGGGGTGGGTGATTGAAACAGTGATTGGCCGGGGCCGATTAAAGAATCAGCGATCAATAGATAACGAGGCTGATAGCAGGGGGCCATTCGCCGCGGAAGGGTTTTGGGCTGGATGAAAATCAGCATTGGTTTAGGCTAATAGGCTTTCGCAAATTCTTAGTCCCCGCTGAGCGTGCTTGTGTCTGATTTTCCGCCAACGATAGACGAACTTTTAGAAACTTTTGAAGATCTCCAAGAATGGGACGAGCGTTACGATTTCATCATCGACCTCGGCCGAGAGCTTCCGGAGTTGCCTGCGGCCTATCAAACCGAAGACCACATCGTCCAAGGTTGCATGAGCACGGTCTGGATGCACGCTCAGTCTGATTCTTCGACGGCGCCGATGGAAGTTTGCGCTGACAGCGATTCGATCATCGTTAAAGGTTTGATTGTGTTGCTGCTGTCTTTCTACAACGGCAAAACGCCGGCGGCAATTGTTGAAAGCGACGCATCGGCATATTTAAAATCGTTGGGGCTTAGTCAACATCTTAGCCCACAACGTCGCAACGGATTGTTTTCGATGATCAAGCGACTGAAACTTTTAGCGGCCGATGCGGTCACGTCGGATGACGGTTAAGCCATCGAGTAAAAGAACTGTTCGGCCACGATTTTATCATCGACCACGTGGTAGACGCAGATTTCTTCCATCTGGATTCGTCCGCCTTCATTAAAAGTCACATCAAAAGACATCGAACACGAAAAGTGTTCTCCCGCGACAATCGGGTCCGAGATCTCCCCGCCGTGGAATTCTTTGACGTTGTTGTACCAGTCCAAGCTTTTTTTGGTGACTGCAGCTTTACCTTCGGTAACTGGGTTAGGTGCGTTGGGGTGTTCGGTGCTGACGACGTCATCGGCGTACAGCAGTTCCAAGGCCTCCATGTTTTTGCCCGCGCGGCAGAGGGTGACTAACTGTTGGGCGACTGATTCGGTGCTCATTTTGTGTTTCCGTAGGGCTGGGCTGGGGCTGGGGCGATTGATCTGTCGTTGAGTTTCCCAAAGCGGAACGGCAAACGCCAGATGCTGGTTTGTCGGCTTAGGGTTTTTGGTGTTTCCGGGGTTTGTTTTGGTAGGAAATGAGCCCGTGCCGATCGTGCGCTCATTGTGTGCCGATCGTGCGTCGGGAGCGTCTTGCGGATGTGGGCGATTGGTCAATGTCACTAACCATTGTGAAACGTCGTTTGCGTGACGTTGTTTATAAATCACCGGTGGTCAATCACCGGTGGTCAATCGCCGTTTACTAAACATCGATATCTGATGCGTCTTCGGCCCGTTCCATGATGAACCGAAACCGGGCCGAAGCATCGCGCCCCATCAGGTCACTGATGACACGATCGGTTTCTAATTGGTCGTCAATGTCGACCTTCAACAGTTTCCGGGTTTCCGGGTTGAGCGTCGTGTTCCACAGCATTTTCGACGGCATTTCACCTAGGCCTTTAAATCGGGTAATTTCTGGTTTGGCGTTGCCTTTATAATTGCGCAAAATTTCTTCTCGGTGTTCTTCATCGGCGGCGTAGTGTTTCTCTTTTCCTAATTCGATGCGGAACAATGGCGGTACCGCGATGAATAGTTTTCCGGCGGAGATCAACTGCGGCATGTGACGGTAGAAAAACGTTAGCAGCAACGTCGTGATGTGGTGGCCGTCAGAATCGGCGTCCGCCAGCAGCACAATCTTCTCATAACGCAGCCCCGACATGTTGAAGTTAATTCCAATTCCGCAGCCAATCGATGTGACCATGTCTTGGATCTCTTTGTTCTCCATGATCTTCTTCAGCGTCGCGCTTTCGGTGTTGAGCACCTTTCCACGTAGCGGCAGAATCGCTTGGTAGTTTCGGTCACGGCCTTGTTTTGCACTGCCACCGGCGGAATCACCTTCGACGATGAACAGTTCGCTGCGACTGCGCCCGGAGGCCAGACAATCGCTTAACTTCCCCGGCAGCATATTGCGTTTGCCACCAGTCTTGCGTGAAATCGCCGACGACGCGGCGCGGGATGCGGCGCGAGCGCGAGCTGCGGCGATGATGCGCGCCACGATTCCGTCGGCAATTGAACGATTGTTATTCATCCATTGCTCGAAAGCCGGTCGCAGCGCGCTTTCGATGGCGGCGGTGACTTCGGGGTTGTTCAACCGGTCCTTAGTTTGGCCTTGGAATTGCGGTTCGGGGATGAAAATCGACACGATCGCGACGATTCCTTCGCGGATGTCTTCGTGTGAAATTTTGACGCCGCGTGGCACCAAAGAGTGTGTCTCGAAATAGTTGCGAACGGCTTTGGTGATGCCGCTGCGGAATCCATTTTCGTGGTTGCCGCCGTTACCGGTGGTGATACCGTTGACGTAAGATCGCACGTGTTCGTCGGTCGATTCGGTCCAGTGAAGCGCAAGCTCGAATCTGTCGCCGTCGTCTTTGGAAAGGAAGTAGGGTGGTTCGTGGAGCGCTCGGGCCTGGCGCTGTTGGGTGACCTTTTTCAGGTAGTCTAAGATTCCGTTTTCATGGTGATATAGGTCTTTGGTTTTGTCTTTGTCGTTCTGAAAAGTTACCTTCACTCCTTTGTGGAGGAAGCTGGCGACTTCTAACCTTCCTGCGATCGTCTTGGCATCAAAGTCGACTTTGGGGAAAATCGTAGGGTCGGGACTGAAAGTGATCGCGGTCCCCGACCCACGCACGGCTCCCTTGAGTTTCTGCAATTTTGATTTTGGGATGCCTTTGGCGAACTCCATCCGGTACTGGGCGCCCCCCCGTTTGACGACCGCGATAAGTGACTTCGAAAGTGCGTTGACAACCGAGGCACCGACACCGTGCAGACCTCCGGCGGTTTTGTAATTGTCGCCGTCGAATTTTCCACCGGCGTGCAATACCGTGAGTACTGTTTCAAGCGCCGATTTTTTTGTTTTTTTGTGTTTGTCGATCGGGATACCGCGTCCGTTGTCGGACACCGTTACCGTGCGCCCGTCGCTGTGGAGCTGAACATTGATTTCGGTCGCGTGGCCGTTCATCGCCTCATCGACGCAGTTGTCGACAATTTCCCAGACCAAGTGATGCAGTCCCGCCATACCGACGCCGCCGATGTACATGCCCGGGCGTTTGCGGACCGGATCGAGCCCCTCTAAGACGGTGATGTTTTCGCTTTTATAGGTGGCTGTACTCATGAAGTGGCTCGTATAATTCAGCGGATGTAGGCAAGGGCAGATTTTAGCGGGCAGAGCGTGACATTGAAATGTCAAGATCAACGGATTTGAACAATCAACCGGCGGCTTCAAAAGAGAGTCTTATTTTGCAAAAGTTCATTGGCATCGATTTTGGCGTGCCGCGGCGGGCAGGCGATCAAGCCAAAAAAATCATTGCCATCGAAGCGGTAAAGCGTTCCAAATCAACTTACGCAATCCTTCCCGGCGGCCGTAACCAGCGATTGGTGGGATTGAATGGGGCACCGACCGCTCCTTGGCGACATCGCCGGCCCGGGTGGACAATTGACCAATTGCGCGATTCATTGTGCGCCGATTCGACCGTCAGAGCTGCGGCGTTTGATATCCCGTTTTCGATTCCAAGGGAACTTCTTTGCGATGCGCGTTTCGCCAACGCTGTCGGAGTCAAAGAGGCCTTTGGTACCCGGGCGGTGTGGCAGAGTTTTATCGCACAAGTTTTTCCATTAGTCTTTGACGGGGATAAAGCCGGATCTGAAATGATCGGCTGGCAACGGTTTGACCCCTGGCGCCGGAGGGAATACTGGATCAGCCGGCGCACCGACAAATCCACTCAGGCCAGCCCGCCACTGAAAGATAAATTCCAAAGCGTGTTCAATATGACGATTGCAGGTGCGTCGTTGTTGAACTCGATGGCCAAAAGTGGTTACCAAGAGAAGATCGCCGATTTGGAACCGGGCAGGGCGGTGATGGAGACCTATCCCCGCGCCGTGGCGGCGGCGTTGGGTTTCGCCGGCAGTTACAAACAACAACCCTTGGAATGTTTGGAAACCGTATTAGAGGCGCTGGGGGCCCGCGGGGTCAAACTCGATTTCGATCGCGCCGTGAAAAAATTTTGCGAAACGTATGTCACAGGAGGCAACGATCACGATGGCGTTGATGCGTTTCTGTGTTTAGCGACGGCGATTTGTTTTGATCAAGGGCAAGCGACATTTTGTGGGAAAGTCGTGCTTCAGGAGGGCGCGATCATCACACCCACAGCGCGGCCAAAGTCAACGACTTAAAGTTAGTGACTTAAAGTTAGTGACTTAAAGCCACCGATGTGCAACTTCTCAAACGAGGCCGCCGCTGCGATGCTGCGGGCACCGTTTACTCTGGCAATGGATCGGGCGATGTCACCGGTGGCCAGATGATCTTCGCGATTTTCCCATTCTTTTGAATCTCGTTCCCTTTGCCGCCGCGCGAGGTCGTGCGATATTTGACGGTGGAAATTGTTTTTTTGGCGCCGCGGTTGGTTTCCACCGTTAGTAAATCACGATCGCCTTTGCTGGCTTTGAATCCTAACAGTCGGTCCGTTTTTAGCAGCTTGATCAGCATCACTCCTTTGCCAGGCCCCGACAGATAGTTAATTTCTTCGACGGGGCAAATTACCGCGCGGCAGGCTTCGGAGATCGCCAAAATGGTTTCGTCGCCGTTGATCGCTTCGACCCCAATGATTGACGCACCGGCGCTACAGCGTGCAAACCGCCGGCCACTGCGGGTAGAAGGTTCGGCAAATCCCGATAGCGTGAACCGGAGCGCAAATCCGTTGCTTGATGCGGCGAAACCGTGAACTTCGGGGCAGACGTCGGGATCCTTGGGATCTTCGGAGGTGTCACCAATGGTGCGGCGGTCGAAAGACATCACCGAAACGATTTTCTCACCGTCTTTAAGCTTAAACAGTTTTTGGATGGGTTCTCCAAAACCGGTGGACGCCGGGATATCAATCATCCGCGCGGTGTAGCAAACGCCCATCGATGAAAATAAGCCAATCGTTTCGCGCGTCGAACCGGCGACGATCGCCATCACACTGTCGCCACTGCGGACACGACTTTTGGAGGGGTCGGCGATTTGTTTTTGGCGTTTCACCCAACCGTCGGAGGTGATCAAAACGTGGCAATCTTCGGCGACGATAAAGGCTTCGGCCGAGTACTCGGTTTCCTCGCCGACGGCTTGGATAATGGTTCGGCGTTTGGAGTCTTTGTCGGTGCAGAATTCAGCGATCAGGTTTTTGATTTCATCACGCACGATCGCCCAGCGCCCCGAAGCGTTGGTATCTGCGGTGTCCTCCTTTAGCAGTTTGCGAATTTCGCGTGCCCGTTTGTTTTTCTTTTTCAGTTCCTCTTGAATCAGGTTGATTTCCAGTCGGGCCAACCGGTAAAGCTTCAGTTCGAGGATGGCGTCGGTTTGAAGCTCATCCAGTCCACCTTTGGAAACCGGAAAGCGCTTCATGATCTTGACCGCAGCGTCCGCTTTGCCATCGGATTTTCGGATGATGCGGATGATCTCATCAAGGGCGTCAAACACCGTGACGAAACCGTTGAGAATGTGCAACCGTTTTTCTAAGGATTCCAATTCATTTTCCAGACGCCGCGTGATGACTTCTAAACGGAAGTGCAAAAAATGCCACAGAATCTCTTTAAGGCTCAAGCGGTTCGGGGCACCGACTTCAGGGTTCTCTGTCGGGACCAGA
Organism: uncultured Pirellulaceae bacterium; assembly: GCA_937944405.1. Classification (GTDB taxonomy): domain Bacteria; phylum Planctomycetota; class Planctomycetia; order Pirellulales; family Pirellulaceae; genus Mariniblastus. The sequence continues at coordinate 17,233 of CALDYR010000013.1, read as the reverse complement.
CAGGTCATGTTGACGTTGAAGTTGTGCTGCAGTTGGGTGTTTTTGTAGAGGTATGCCAATACGAGATCGGGGTCAGCGTCCTTTTTCAGTTCCAGATCGATGCGAATGTCTTCGGTCGAAACGTCCCTGACCTCTTGAACGAGTGGAAGTTTGCCGCTGTAAACGGCATCGGAGATTCGTTCGACCAAATTCGCTTTATTGACGGCGTAAGGAATCGTGACAATCTGGATGATGGTTTGCTTTTTTGTTTTGACGATTTTGTGGGTGCCGCGTGTGATGACGGCGCCTTGGCCCGCAGCGTACATTTCGCGCAGTTCGTCTTTGGTGTTGATGATTTGGCCTCCGGTAGGAAAGTCGGGGCCCTGAATCGCATCGTTGGCGACCAGTTGATAGTCTTTGATTTCGGGATCTTTAAGAAGTTTTAACAGCGCGTTGCAGACTTCTTTGAGATTGTGGGGCGGCATGTTGGTGGCCATCCCGACAGCGATTCCGGTTGCCCCATTGACCAATAGATTCGGCATGCGACTGGGCAGTACGACTGGTTCTTCGCGCGAACCGTCGTAGTTGGGTTTAAACGCCACGGTGCGGGTGCCCAAATCGTTCAGGATTTCCCCGGCGATTTTTGTCATCCGACATTCGGTGTATCGCATCGCAGCGGCATTGTCGCCGTCGATAGAACCAAAGTTGCCGCTACCGTCAACCAATGGCATACGGAGCGCGAAAGATTGGGCCTGGCGGACGAGGGCTTCATAAATGGAACTGTCGCCGTGCGGGTGGTAGTTACCCATCACGTCGCCGACGACTTTGGCGCATTTTCGATGTTTGGCAGTATGGGACAGGGACTGCTGGTTCATCGTGTAAAGGATGCGTCGCTGGACAGGTTTTAGTCCGTCCCGCACGTCCGGCAATGCGCGGCTGGTGATGACCGAAAGCGAGTAATTCAAATAACGTGTTTGTGCCGCCAAACGTAGCGGGATATTCATTTCCAAATTGTCAAAATTGGAATCCTCGGTGTCGAAGAGGGAGGCGTTGTTGCCATTCTTTGCGTTGCCGGGGGCGCCTTGAGAGTTTTTTTTCGCGCGCTTGGAAGTTTCAGACGAAGGTGTAGATTTTGCTGATCGGCGTTTCGCCACGACGTTGTCCTTGGGTGCGATGGTTGAAGTTGGACGCTGGGTGCCGACTACAGTTTCGGCCGGTCGCGCAGAGTATACCAGTGGGCGAAGTTCGGTTGTAGACGGTTTTCACGGTTGTACTGAAACGAGTTTCGTTTGCCCCTAGGCGGGCGGTTTTTCGGTGGAAATCGTCGAAGCCAATGCCGACACAACAATCAGTGGACCGGGTCGCGCGGCGGCCGGATACTGCTGTTGTGAGTCTTCAAAATTAAAACTGACGATCGGGTCGGAGTCCACTGATTCGCGGTCGCAGGTGTTTCCCCGCAAATGGAGTTCCCGATGAACCGCACTTTCTTCGCGGCTTTGGCAATGGTTGCCGCGCTGGCGTTTTTAACTCAGACCGCTTCTGCTCAAGTCGGCAACGGTGATTTGCCTAACTATTTGTTTTCGCAATACACCACGCAAGGCCAAGGGAATGAGACGGCAGGTTTGTATCCGGCGCCCCATCCTGTACCGGCCTATGTCGGGCAGAACTACTATACGTACCAGCCGTTGATGCCACACGAAATGCTGTACGAACACCAACGCAATTACTACAACTATTACAACGGTAATAGCTGTTCCGGTGACGGTGCTGCGCTGAATGTCACGTCGGTACGTTGGCAAAACGGGAGCAGCGGATTCCGCCCTTTGCCGTTTTCAAATCATTATCTCTCAAAGCTTTACTACGGCGTTGCCAAACGCGCGTACGGTTTAGGTGGCGATAGCAGTGCCGGTGGGAGAATTGGCGGAAAACTAAGATCACGCAAATCCAGCAGACTGCTTGGGCAATCGGTTGGTGGCGAAATCATTGAAGCCGCAGATTGCGAGACGTGTGGCGGCAACTAAAATCGCGCAACGAAAGGTTGTAACACCAAAACGTCGTGGCAACTCCTGTTGCGGTGATTACAGTAGGGCAGTGAAGAACCATTTTGAATTAGGAAAATCAATGAGACCATTTATTTTGACTACCAGTTGTTTATGGGCTGTTGCGTTGAGTTGTTTTGCGCCAACGGTCGGGGCTCAAGAGTGTTCTTCCTGTCAGCAAGCCGTCGTCGAAGCGTCGTCAAGCCAAAGTAGCAATCGCCAAGTCAGGGGCATTAGGGGCATCAGAGGCCGCAGAAGCATCGCCAGTGATGCGGCGAATTTAGTACATGGGGCTGAAATCGGTGCAATCGTTGACGGCGACGGAATGATTCAGCCTCAGTCCGATTTGATTCGCCCTAGGAAGACGCTGAAAAATGCGGTCCGAGATCCCTTCAACCCGAATCCCATCTACGCCTACAGTTCTGCGGGACTGCGCGCCGGTCACGTCCACGCGTGGAATCAAACGCAAGCGAACGCCTACAGTTGGCATGGAGGCTATAACACTTGGCGGTTCGGACAACCTACCGCGGTGATCGTTCCTCCTACCGCCTCTTTCCAATCGGCTTACGCTTGGGGGGTCGGGCAGACTCGCAGTACACCCATCCATCACCAGTTCGGACGCGCCGGTGGATCCTTTGGTGGCGGCGGTAGCGGATATCAAAACACGCCTTACTTTCCCTACAGCACCAATCAATTTGGTTACTACCCTGTGCGGGCCAGTTGGTAAAGCGAGCGCGTGTTTCACCATTGGTGTCGACAGCGCGTAAAGTGGCTTCGGCCTTATCGCAAAATTAGCGCAAACAAAAATACGCAGAGAGAACCGTTAGTCTGTTTGGCTGGCGGTTTTTTTGCGCTGCTACCGAGTTGAGATCTTCAAGCCGTTTATAAAACTTGAAGTCTTAACTTTGAAAACAGGCACAGTCGCGCCGTTCTTCTTCGGGGCTTGCCAATTCGTTTTCGAGATCTGAGGTTTTGTATTGAACGCGCCGCGCTGTTTCAAAAGCGATTTTTAAATTTAAGATCGTGCGTGATTAAATTGACCAGACGGCCGACTGCGGCGCAGTGGGTTTGACTACACGTGAATCGTTCTGATGGCGCGATGCTGCGAGCGTTTTTGCTGTCATCGCGCGATAATTTGCGCCCGACGGCAACGCCCGGTACGCGGTTTAAGTTGAAAACGCGGGAATCAGCGCGGGGGTACAGCTTAAAATCGGTTCGCGCTTTTTTGCGATTATTTTTTCATTCAGTTTAAAGAAACAATGGCCTTGTTGCTGCGTATGTAGGGATGAAAAGGAATTCCACCCCATCGGAGCGGCCATGTTTTTAACGCAAATTTTACTGCTTGTAGGAGCCCTCATAACAGGCTGCTTTTTGGCGACGGCGTGTTTAAAGGTGCCTAACAACCGGCCCATCACGGGGTGCTAATGGAAGTTTGAAAAATGACAGCAGAGGAATAACCCTTTGCCCCAAGCGATTGCAACTGCCGCAATAATTGCTCGATTTTTTCCGCCCAAGCGGATCCTTCCCAGCCATGCACCGCTTCGACGTAGCGCAGCATCTTTTCTGCTGCCTCTTCTTGGCCGGATCGGGCGAGGTTTTGACCGATATTGAATTTCGCTTCGTACCAGCTTTCGGTCTTTGGTTGGAGTTGCTGTGCCAGCTTTCGCCAAACTTTCAGCGCCTTCTCAGCGTGATCGTCTGACTGGGACAGGACACGTGCGTACTCTAATTGGATCGACGCGTCATTTCGAGATCGTTGTGCCAAAGGAATTAGCAACGCGATTGCGCGCTTGTACTGCCCTGTGGCCCGCAGCCGTTTTGCCTGTTCAAACTTCCAAGCGGTCGTTTGTTGAAGCGACAGCGGACGTCGTAGCGCCTGTTCGGTGACCGCCAGCAGAAATTGGTTTGCGATCAACACCGATTTGGGTTCTTGAGACTGGCGTTGGTTGATGATGGATACTAACATCCGGCACTGGGGCTCTGAGGGCTCGGTTGCGGCCAACAGATCGGTTGCGGTTGTCAGATCGTTCTGTACCAAGATGGCCAACGCGCTGTTGTAAAGCTGCAAAGGCGCGCCTTTGGTTGACGCAAAACGATCGGAATGTTGCTTGATCGTTTTCGCGACTTCGGCCGGATCTAGGCATCCTGATAACAACGCAATTTCCGCATAAACCGCGATCAACGATGCAGCATCATCGGCTTCATTGCGGTTTGCGGAATGTTGTAAAAGGTGCTGCACGATCTGCAAGGACAGTTCTTTGACGCGGTCTTTTTGGCCGTTAAATTGTTGTTGAAAGGTGTAAAACGTGGTCCGCAGCTGGGCCACCCCATTTTCAGAGACTCTGTTCTTATAAGCGGTTAGCGCCGATATAGCAGATTCGAAATCATGACGCCGATTAAACTCGGCCGACAACCAAAGCGCGGCTTGGTCGGCTGTTGCGGCTTCGGGCCACTGTCGAAGATGTCGCTGAAGGCTGTCGATCAATTGATCACCAGTGTTCGTTTCCAATGCGACGTTTGTATTGGAGTCCTTTGTATTGGAGTCGTTTCCGTTGGTGCTTGTCTTAATGTCATCAGCTTGGGCACGATTCCAACAGCCACGCAGGTGCATACTGGCGGCGATTTCCGATTGCGGTATTTCGATGGCCCCCGACAACAGAACGTCTGCGGCCTCCCGATGGCGTTTTAAACGTTCCAATGTCTTCGCTGCGCTGATTTGCAAACGCTGCCGCTGAACGCTGGCGGGGGTTAATTCGATTGCGGCTTGCCAAGCCTTGAGCGCGTCGTCGTGGTCGCCGTTGCGAGCGGAACGTTGTGCCGTTTGGATCAGGATTTCACGCTGGCCTGCCGATCGGGGCGATGCGATTGATTCAGTCGATCCACCGGTCGCATCAATCAATGCCAGCCCCGCCCGGCGGCCCCAGTAAGCACCGTGGGTGGTTGTGATGGCTTGTACGATTTCGGCGGCTTGGTTCAGCCAGTGCTGGCGATTGGAATCGGAGTCTGCATTTTGAGAAAGCATCACTGCGGTCCGCATTTGAGCGATGTCCATGCGCGGCGATTGGTCGGTAAGTCGAAATGAAGTTGATTGTCGCAAATGTTTTTCGGCCCATTGGACATCGGCCCTAGCGACGGCCAAAAGTAATCGTTGCTCTAAAATGTCACTCAATAGATCTTCCGGACGATCTTCATCGGGCAGGCGGTTGAGTACTTCGAAGGCGTTAACGTTGCGGCCAATCAATCGCAAACATTCAATTTGAGTGATTTTTGCCAACCACCAAATGCGTTGCTGCGGGCTGACGCTGTTCTGTACTTCGGACAATCGTTGCAACACGTCGCTGGTGATGCTGGCACGGTTGACGGTGTCAGTCGGGGCGTAGCTGTAAGCGGTTTGCAAGTGGCACTTTGCCAACTGATAACGGACGTTGCTGCGCATGATGGAAAGTTGCTCAACCGACAATTCATCGTCAGACGGTGATTTTGAGCGCTGTTCAGGGACCATCCGTTTAATGTCACGTTCGATACTTTCGAATGTCCGTCGCGCCTGTCGTAATTGTTCAACCATCGTTTGACGCCAGCGGTTAATGTCGGAGGCCGCGATCATTTCGGCGCTGAGCTCTTGTTCAATCGCCGCCGCGTAGTTTAATCTCGCTAGGGCTGTTTGGGTGGTGACCAAGATTGTTTTGGGGTGGCTAGGGAAACGCGATTCGAAATCGCGCTGCGTGTCCCACACCCGTTGCCAGTTCGGCGCGCGTTGATCGATCGGAGCGATCAACGCCTTTGCGGACCGGTTTTGCAGCAGTTCTACCGTCAAAGCGGCTTGGTCGGTGATCGTAATGTCCGAACGTAGCAGCGCGTTTACGCAATACTGTTCTGCGACGTCGAACAACTGGCGGCTGCGGAGGCCTGCGACGAAAGATTTCTCTCGATCGTCAAACCGATCGGCAAACGCCGGCGCGATGGTCGTGGATAAGAAGAAGGCTAAATAGATGAGTAATCGCATTGAGCATACAGGGCTGAAAACTTTACGATTTAAATTTGCAGTTTTGAGTCTACAGTTTTGAATTGACGGCAAACGCGACCTTGGTGAATCCGCTCAGCTTCGCCGCGTCGTAGGTTTGAATTACGTATTCCAGTGGCACGTTGGGTTGAGGGTGGAGGATCACCGGGGCTGCGGAGTTGACACTGGCGATCGCGGCAAGTCGGCGTTGAATTTCGTCGATGCGATTGATAGGTTGCTGGTTTAAGGCCCACGCCGGTTTTTGGTTTTTGAAGGACACCGTGATGACGATGTCTTCGAAATCTTTGATTGGGGGAGGCGTTGATGTTGAGCTTTGATTTCCGATTTGTGACGATAGGGCGCTGGGGAGGATCTGTTCGATGGTTTGGAAGCTTGCGGTCCAAACGAAAAACACCAGCAGCAAAAATACCACGTCAATCATTGGCGTCATGGCCTGGTCGATGTCGATGGCACCGGGTTGATGGAGGTGATTGCTAGGCCGTTTCATGGCTGAACCTCGCGATAGACGGCGTAGGTGACGTTCCAGATGCCGGCCTTGGTGCAAGCCAACATGATTGGTTCGACGGCGCGGTAGGGGGCCGATCGACTGCCGCGGATGCGGACCTCAAGGTCTTTTCCTTTTTGTGCGATGACATCGGCGAACTGTTTCGACAACCGATCGGCGGTGATGGGGCGACCGGCCAAGGAATAGTCTCCGGCGGCGTTGACGTTAATAGTAACACGCGGAGTCTGCTGGTTGGGATCTTCGTCGGCCGACGCGGCGATCGGGAGTTGGAGTTCGATCTGGTTTTCTTGTTTGGATAGATGGCTGCTGACCAAGAAGAAAATAATCAGCAAAAACACGACGTCGATCATCGGCGTCATGTTGAAACCCAGTTTTTTGTTCGATTTGTAACGCGGGATTTGCATGAATAGAGCGAATTACGATTTTTTGCTGCGACGGCGCAGAGGGGTAAAAACGTGCTGAGCGATATGAGCGGCTTCGGCGATGAACTGGTCGATGCGGTTGCGAAAAATCGCGAAAGCGCCGATTGAGGGGATCGCTACGATCAGGCCGCCGACGGTCGTGACCAGAGCTTGGTAGATGCCTTCGGCCAGTTGCGGAGCGCTGGCGGTACCTTGGGTGGAGGCAACGTTCTGAAAGGCGAGAATCATGCCGATGACAGTCCCCAGCAAACCAACCATCGGTGCGATGTTACCGATGACAGACAGGTATTCGATTTTTCGAAACATGCGTGCGGCCTGTTCCGCGAGTGAGTCTTCGAGCGATTTTTCGACGGCGTTCCAGCCGAATTCTAATTCGGAGATGCCGTGCATTAGTACAAACGAAAGGAGGCTGGGGTTGTCTTCGCAGGCTTGCCGAGCCCCGCGCATGTCACCGGTGCCGAGGGCTTGGCGAACGGTGTCGCCGAGACCGGGAGGGATTAAATCATTGCGGCGCGCGGTTAAAATTTGTTCTACGATCAGGTAGGCCGAGTACACCGAGAGCGCGATCAGAATCATCACGATGATGAATCCGCTGACGCCGCCGGAAAACAGGATGGCGAAGAAACTTGAGGGTGCTTCGGTTGCCGGTGCCGGGGATGTTTGAAGAATTAGGGTTGCGAGGTGCATTTTGTATTTCGGTTGGCCTGACTAGGGAATTGTCGACGCAATTGTCAAAGGGGCTGTCAAAGTAGTGTTTCCTGCGACATCATTATAGGTAATCGCAAGCAATCATAGGCGGCGGTTAACGGATTACCTCGGTTCGTGGTCATCGCGATGCCCAGCTACTGTTGGGGTGTTTGGTTTTCAGTTCCTCGATTAATGTCTGTGCGGCGGTGGTGCGGTTGGTGTCGTTTAACAGATTGGCAGCCAGGTATAACGAGCGCGCCGATAACAGTGGCTGTTCGGGATGTAAGATTACAACGCGCATGTAATTGGAGATCGCTTGGTCGGCCAATCCCGATCTGTCTTGGGCTTGGGCGATCGCGAAACGTGGACCGCTGCGGATGGCGATTGGCATGGTTTCTATCTTTTTCAACCACACGTCCAGTTCAGCGGGTGTCATTTTTGACTTCCGGCGGTTCCAAAGCTGACCGACGGCTAAACCTGCAACTGACGGGTCGATGTCGCGTGCTAAATTTTCTAAAACGCTTGCCGCAGCATTGGTGCCAATAAGCCAACTGGCCCCAAGCAGTTGGACGATCGGTTGTTCCGAATTGATCCAGTCAGCGGCTTGTTGATTCATGGTGGTGTCGTTGCCGGCCCAGCGTAAAGGACAAAGCGGAACGAATCGGGTTTGCGGATCTGTCGCGATGATTTGAAAGAATGTGTCGGCTGCACCGGGTAGGTTTTCGGTGGCCAATTGGCAACGTAGCACTTCGGACCAAATGATGTTTCGGGCCCACGGACGCGGTTCCCGTCGCGCGGCGTTTTGAAACGAATCTATGGCCGCAGGAAAGTTTTTTCTGGCCAGTTCGTCTAATCCCTTTTGATAGCCATCAGGCCATTGGGTTTCGATCGCAATAACGGTGCTGCCGTCGATGGGGTGAGTGCGGCCTGCCTGCTCCAGTTGCAGGGTGATCCCTTTCCAGTCAGCGATGGTGCCTTGCCGACGGACTGGTGGTTTGCCGGGCGTTTGGTGAATCACGAAATCCTGTCCAAACGACGTTTGCGTGAGGACAGCGCTGACGACCACTGAGGTGCTGATTGAAATAATTAGGCGAATCACGGGCGGCGAGTATTCTTGCGGCGTGGCGTGGCGATTGAGAAAGAGAATGAATCTCAATTTTAACAGGTTTTAAGCCTGAGTTCATTGGGGATTTCTTCGCCGGGGCTGCAGAGAGGTGCTGGCAGAAAAGAATTGCGCAAGTTTATTTTTGGCGGTGACCATAGGTGTCACTGCGTGGGCCAATGATAGTTCCAGACAAGCCAGCAACATTTCGGCAGCGCAAACAATCAGGAACCCATCATGATCCAATCTCTTTCAACTCAGTTGTCATCGGCGAAACCCCGCACCGGCCTTCAGAGCATCGGCGATCTTATTCCTGCACTGATTCGTCAGTATGAGCTGGCGGCCGAATTGACGCTCCTGCGCGACGCCGAAGCGCGACAGAAGGAAGCCGCCATGGAAGAGGCGGCGATGATTCGCGAGGCGAAGCAGGCATGGGAAACGGCATTGCCGGTTGTCGAAGTTGTCGAAGCTGTCGAAGTGACCGCCGTGCAGCAGTCCTTTGGATGGAATTGAGTTTGCCGTCGCGCGGGTCTACTGGCGTTTATTCTCTAGGTTCGGGTAGTGCTTGGCTGGACTGTTGGAGGGAAGTTAGTAGTCTTTTGGCTTGGTTTCGAAACAGAAACAGGCCGCGCGTGTTGACGACATTTTCCAAAATCGTTTTTGCTTGCGGTGATTGTCCGGTTTCTGAAAGCATGTACGCGACGATGAAACTGACTTCTGCATTGGAGTTAGGCATCTGAGCGACTTTGGCCAAAATTGATCTCGCACCATCGGATTGGCCCGATTTTAACATCACGTAAGCCAGCGAACTGAGCGCCACGGCGTTGTTAGACTGGGCGCTGGCGACCTGTCGCGCGAGGCCGACGGCTTTTTTTTGTTTTTCTTCATCGGTGCTTTGCACCATCGACAGGGCCAGCATGTTGGCGTGGTCAATGTTCTTGGAATCTTTGGCCAACAGACTTTCGAATTCCTTTTCGGCGGTTGCGTAGGCTCCCTGAGCGAACGCGACTTTGCCACGAATTTCTTGGCTTAGATTTGTTTGGCCGGAAATGGATTCCAACGCTTGGATGGCCTTTAGCGTTTCGGGAAAGTTTTCTCGGTTCAAAAACCACTGCGCCGAAGCGCGTTGCACATCGGCATTGGCGCTGTTTTCGGCGACCGCTTTTCGGATCCAAAGTTCGGCATTTTGGACTTTCCCCTTTCGTTGAAACCAATTCGCGATTGTGAGTTCAGGGATGCGTGGCTTCCCGGTGGTAATCGAATTGAGTTGTTTAAGAAAGCCAATCGCCTTGTTGATGTCTTTATCTTGGAAAGCGACTTCCGCTTTGCCGGCCAAAGTTTGAGTAGCTTCGGGGGCCAATGATTCAAGTTGCTGTAACGCGGCTTTCGCCTTTTCCCATTGTCCACGCGATTTTGCAAGTTGAAACTTGACCGCTTGGTATCGCTGCATGAAGTGATCGGTCTGCAGTTGGGTAAACGAACCGCCGGTCGTCTTTTTCAAGCCGAATTCGGCCTGCGCTTCGGCGTCGGCCCACCGTCGTTGGGTCAACGCGAGTTGCGCAAACGAAAAATGAACGTCGGGATAGTTTTCGTTGTTGATCGCAGCCTGTTCCAACAGCGCCTTTCCAGAGGTCATGTCGTTGACCGCGTAAGCGAGCGCCGCGAGCATCAGTTCGGCCGGTGGGAAATTCGCGTCGCCATCGGCTAGGTCTTGCAGCGATTGCTGTGCTTCGATCGGTTTCCGATCAGCGAACAGCCTGATCGTTTCTTTAATCGCGTTTTCGATATCTGATCCCGCCTCAACGTCGCCGGGCACCATTTTCGCCAGTTCCTGATAAACCGATTCTACCTGCTTTGCTTTTTTTGCATCGGCATCTTCGGCCGCGGCAGGCGCGATAGCAATTTGGTTTCCAATGGCTGTGTTGTTGATCAACAGCATCAACAACACGGCGGTAAAAATGAGACGGTACATGAAATAGCTCTATCGATTGGAAGGTATGCAAAAAGAGGGAGATCGATTTGCCTACGCGTTGACATTGATTGCTCGAAGGATGTCAGAGGTGGCCTGTGACTTGTTCAGGACGTAGAAGTGAACCGCTTCGATCCCACCAGCAATCAAGTCGCTGGTTTGTTCGATCGCTAATTCAACGCCTGCTTTGTATTGGTCGTCCACGTCATCACTTTTGGAAAGGCGATCGACAAAATCTTGAGGCAGTTTCGAAGCGCACATCGACGTGATTTTTTGGATTTGTTGCAAACTGGTAACCGGCAACAATCCTGGCACGATCGGAACGTTGATGCCGATCGCTTGGCAGCGGTCGCGGAAACGATAGAAGTCATCGTTGTCGTAAAATAACTGCGTTACGACCGCGTCTGCTCCAGCGTCGACTTTGCGTTTTAGATTTTCCAAATCGGCTTCGGGGCTGACGGCATCCTTGTGGGTTTCAGGGTATCCGGCAACTAAAACACCGAAGTCCGAAAATTCTTCATTGATCAATTCGACCAACTCATTGGCGTACCGTAATCCCCCTTCGGCTTGGGTGAATTCGGTTTCGCCTTTGGGGGGGTCTCCTCGAAGGGCGACGATGTAGTCGACGCCTTGGGATTGCGCTTTGCTGAGGTAGCCGCGCAGGTCATCTTTACTGCTGCCGACCAGCGTTAAGTGGGAGGCGACCGGGATATTGAATTGCGATTTGACTTTTTCGATGATCTCCAGCGTTTTGTCGCGCGTTGATCCCCCCGCGCCATAGGTGCATGTAATAAAGTCGGGTGAATACTCCATCAACGAAGCAACGTTTTGATAGAGGTTCGCTTCGCCCTTCTCTGTTTTTGGTGGGAAGAGTTCGAAGGAAATTGCCAGTTTGTCGTTTTTAAAGAAATCTTGAAGGGACATGGGTTGTCAGGTGTTAGAGAAAAGAAATGAAGGCCGTTGGACCCATTCTAATTACCCACCCGCTTACAAACAGTCCGTAGTCGCCATCGCCGTGGTACAATTTTGTCACGATTTTTTAGCGGCCGAATAACCGTGATTATCGAAACAACCCGGTCAGTTTGGGTTGCACATTTTGTCACGATTTTCCCCCGGTTGCGCCGTGTTTAACTTAAACGCCCTAAAATAAAAGCTTTAAAAAGCAATAGGTTGCTTGCTTAGCCCGGCAGGACGTTCATGCTCGGTCAGCGTAAACATGTCATTGATCAGCTGACTGTCAGTGGCTTGATGGGCCACCTTTCGCCGTGCGAACATTCGTTTCTGGGTTGTAATTGCGATTTCTGGCGGCAGTAGGCCTAACTGGCCCAGTGTGCGCGCGGAGTTGACGAAACTGGGAACATTGGCCGTTGCCATGCCGTAGACCATGCTTGCAACGCCGATGGTCTTGCCGGTGAAGATGCTGGTGTTGATGGATGTTTTGGCGTAATCACCGATGATACATCCGACAAATTGCATGTCGGTGGCGACCGTCTGGTTGCCGTAGGTCATATTGATTTTGCCGTAGGTGTTCTTTAGATCGCTGTTACAGGTGCCTGCCCCTAAGTTGATCCAGCTACCGAGGTAGCTATGGCCGAGGAAGCCATGGTGTTGTTTATTGGTCCACGGTTCGACCACACAGCCTTCGACTTCGCCGCCAATTTTGCAGGTATGTGCGATGCAAACGGCATCTTTGATCGAACTATGTTCGCTGATTTTTCCGTTTGGTCCGACGTAAACGGGCCCGCGGAAGAAACAATGCGGACCGACCTGGACATTGGAATCAAAAATGATGGGGCCATCAGAAGCGTCAAACACCGCCGAAGGATGAATCGTGGGGGGGGACCGTTGGGCCACAAAGACACCTTCGGTCAGTCGTTGAAGTTGATCCTGCAACAGACGAAATTCCAGGTTTTGCTCACAGTGCTGCATGTGAAGACGGATGACGTCGTGAGGGTATTGGAAGGTAGGTAGCGCGATTGGTGCCGGTGGTAGATTGGCCGCGTCAATGATTTCAGAAACGGCGTTAATCCAATCGCCGGTTGCGAAGGCATCCGCCGGTAGGGTATCGGTCGGCAGTACCGCCGCGCAGATGCTGTCGTCGTCGGCGCGAAGGACGCAAGGCGGGCCGGCACCCAGTTGTTGGAGTGCTTGATAGTTGTCGACCGTTGGGGCGACTCTGGCGTTGACAACGATGGTTTTGGGGTACGATAAATCGAGGGTTGAAGCGCAGTCGAAGTCGCGGTTTTGGATGCCTTTGAGATGATTTCTGACCGTAGCTATTTTATTTCCGCCCAGCAATTGGACAAAGTCGATCAATCGGTAACTGCCGCAGGAAATTGCGTAAGCAGGCTTAGAAGTCGTGATCGGAGCTAGTTTTTCGACGGCAGGGTCTTCAAAGATCGCGATGTTCATGATCAGGTGTGGGTTCTTTGATAGGCGGTAAAACTTGGCCACTGGGATGATACAAAAAAGAGAGCCGGGCTTTTTTGCAAAGACCCGACTCTACTTCTCTTGGAGATGTCCGCTTGAATTATCGAGCTACACCGCCGCCAGCTTGGGCGACGTTGGTTGACATTTTTTCGATGACCAGAGACGTTAGGTCCAATCCTTGCTGATAAACGACGGCTCGGTTGACCCCTTTGATGACTTCGCCGCGATTGTTGGCGTCGACTTTTTCACTGTCAAATCGCAGTACTAAGGAGATGCCGTATTCGGCCGAAAGCGAAGACAGAATGGACTGCATTTGTTGGTAGGTGTCGTAGTAAACGCCTGCTTCTTTTGACAGCAGATCCACTTCAGCTTGATGCGCCTCGGTGCGCAGTTTGGCTTGCTTTTGAACCAGTTCGGCTTCCATTTGATTTCGTTCGGGCGATCCGACTTCGTACTGTTGGAGGCCCCCGGCTTCTTGTTTGATGGCTTCTTGTTTTTGCTGAATCGAGGCTTTGAGTTGGTCAGCGGTCGATTTGATCGACTGCATTTTCGATTCGAAGTCGCGATTTTCTTTAAAGACTTTGGCAACATCGAGAACCGCTACGATTCCTGATTGCTTGCCCTCCTGTGCCGACGCCGTGCTGACTGACAACGCGACGACCGTAACCAGTGCCGACAAAACAATTTTACTGAATGTAGATCTCACAACCCGTCCTCCATGACTGACGAACTAATGTTCTAAAAATGTCGGATGAATCCAATCCATGATTCATGCCGTTTTGATACTTGGTTCAGGCCTTAGCCGCGTTGATTGAGCTAAGGACGTTACACGCGAATAAATGAAACTTTGTAGCCCGCCGGTGGATGCGAAAGCTGATTCTTTGCCATGCACACGATGTGCCAAAATTGTAAATCTGCTTCCGCCCGCCAATCGCTCGTGTTTTCCACTCTATTAGAGCAACTTGCGATGCGACAGTCCGAACGCAGCGCGAACAATTTTCAAACCGTTTGTAAGGTTTACTCGAAACGGCCGCAATGCAGATCTGTGAAATTGTTGGTTGCTAGCGATAGCGGTCCGGCAAGGAGCATCACCAAAAGGCTCAAAGGACAGCCGTATTCCAACGGAGGGTTGGTTTTCGACTGCGCCGGAGGTCTCAAGCGATCAGTGTGAGGACGTTATAGATGATGTGCGTCCCAACCACGATGCCGAAGCCGCGATAGAGAAGTATGGCCGAAAAAATGCACGAGGCAATAAAACGGAAGGCGAAGCTGATCCCATGAAACGCCTCTCCCAGTGGATTGATGGCGTCGACATGGGCCGCAGAAAAGATCAATCCAGTGACAATGACGGCGATAAGGGTTGCGGCCTGTTTGTCGGTAAAAGTGTTTTGCAGAAACTTAATCAGTGGAAGCATCAGAATCATTCGGAAGATCAATTCTTCGTGAATGCCGGTGCCAACGTAAGTCACGACCTGGCTCCACCATGACGCCGTTCCGATCTGCCAAAAGTAGGGGTCGACCAATCGTCCAGCGGCGGGGTTCGTTGTCGCGGCGATTTGAAATAGGTTCGCAAAAAAAAACAGCATCAATCCCAAACCAATCGCTTCCCCGGCCATCATGGGGAGCGTGGAGGGGTTGACCGACCAGTCGTTACTGCCTGGTGTACTACTGTGGTGATGGAAAAGCAAAACAGCCACCGTCATCAACGGAAGAATCACTAGTTGTCCGGCACCAAAAACGCACAGCAGTTGGTGAATCCAAAGATCCACACCGCTGGATATTTGTTCTACGCCGGCAGATATTTTAGCGCATTCGTATGCCAAAATAAGTGGCAACACAAAATACAGCGACACAATCGGTCGTCTGGCTGAAGCGCAGTAGGCGCGAGTTTTTGTCGCCGTGGACGGGCTGTTGTTTCGCGCGGTTGAGGTTGGTAATTGCGTTTGTTTTAGTCGGCCCACGGGTTCGGTGACGCGCACGACAGGATTGGAAACCGCCGCGTCATGGGAAGAAACGGGGAGCGCAGCGGGATTTTGCGTTTTGGCGGGCACAGGGAAAAGCGGTTGGCGTTTTGTCGGGACGACCCAGCCGAGCTTCCTGACCGGTGCCGCGTATCGGCGTTTTCTAGTTTTCCGATCTGCGTTGCTCATGGACGGATCGTAGTTGGTTATGCGTTGTTGACCAATGTTGATTTGTGATCAAATCCAGCTGTTGCAGCGCAAATGTTCTTTTGTCGAATTCGTTGCGCGCCAGCTTCGATCCATTTCGCCATTCGCACAGCGAACGCTACCAATTGGCCTTCGGTTTTGCTTTTAGTCGTGCACTCCGAAACAACCAGCGCGTGCCAACCCAACTCGCCGGGCTTCTTCTGAACTCATAAGTCACGATCTTGGTTACCCGTGATCTTCTGTTTCGAAAAGTTACGATTGGACTTCGGCCACTTGAACGAGTGGAAATCATGATCGTGCCAAAAGCAGCCATTCACCCGAACAATAACTTCGTACTTTGGTAAAACAAGATCCGACTTTCCTAGCAAGTCTTTACGAAACAAACGATATCGAAAGCCTAGACCATGCAACAAACTGCGGCAATCAATTCGGGCTTGGTGTTTTTGGTGCCAATTCCCGACATCATTCGGATACGAGTTTGCGGATCGACAACGTCGGCTAACAAGGACTAACCCTAAATGAATTTCCTCTGCCGACGTTTTCTATTAGGCACCTTGCCTTTGCTTCCCTCTTTCACCACTTGCAAAAGGTGTGGCTGGATCGCTTTGGCGACTGCTTTGACGACCGGCACAACAACGCTGTTTCCGAATTGCCGATAAGCCTGTGTATCCGAAACTGTAATCTTGTATGAATCGGGGAAGCCCATCAACCTTGCACATTCGCGCGGCGTCAATCGACGGGGATTGGAGCGCGGGCCACGTTTGATCAGGATCTCGCTTCCATCTTTGTAGTATCGAGCCGATAGCGTTCTCGAAATGTCGTCTTTGCCGACCAAGCCGAAACCGAACCCATTCCCTTTGGCCCGATGCTTCTCAGCGTATCGTTGCAAGTAATCCCAAAGATTCTCTGTAAGCACATACTTTTTGTTTACCTGCGCGTACTTGCCGACGGTAAAGGGGGCCTCCGCTTCTTCGGAACCGTCCTGCGAATGCAAAATGTCTGAGAGTTTTGCCGTCGGTTCTGGGAGATCCAGCGAATCCCATGAGAAATCGGTTTGGTTGCGAAAGCCTACGATGAACACGCGTTCACGGTGTTGCGGCACGAAATGCTTTGCGTCGATGACTTTGTAGTGCACTTCATAGCCAAGTTCATCTTCCAACGTTTCTAGGATGATCTCGAACGTTTCGCCTTTCCGGTGGCGCAGTAGATTCTTCACGTTCTCAAGAACGAAGACCGCTGGCCGGTGATGAGCAATGATGCGAGCAACATCAAAGAACAATGTTCCTTGAGTTTTGCATTCAAAGCCATGTGGTGTTCCCAACGAGTTCTTTTTTGAAACTCCAGCAATCGAAAACGGCTGGCAAGGAAACCCCCCTACCAGCAAGTCAAACTTGGGAATATCTTTCGCTTGTGCCTCACGAATGTCACCGTGAATTGCATGCTCGTTAGGAAAATTGTTTGCGTAGGTCTTTTGACTGTGCTTGTCCCATTCACTTGTCCAAATGCATTTGCCGCCGATCGACTCCATTCCTAGCCGCGTACCGCCGACTCCAGCGAACAAATCAATAAACCGAAACGCCGCGCCTTGTGTTCGATAGGCCTCCTTTTCTTCCGCCAAAACGTGGCTGAGCGCCATCTCCTGCACGCGCGACAGGGATTTCAAAGTCTCCCAGCGCGAAATTGTTTTGGCGGATACATCAAGTTTTTCGGCTAATTCGTCTTGGCTGTACTTTTGCCGCACACGTTTCAATATGCTCGAAGGCATCAGGTTATCCTTGTGGTTGGATTGCTTCCACGGGAATGTTACCAGACGTTTTGTTTTGGGTGAAGTGAGGCCATCGAGGCCGCATCGCAATGGAGTTGAAGTTGGAAAATGGAGTTGGGGACAGGCTAATTTCAACTAAGCTCTTC
>CALDYR010000012.1 GCA_937944405.1 uncultured Pirellulaceae bacterium | reverse complement strand
TACCGTGCATCTCATCAGGCGTCAGCAAACCAATGAAGATCTTGTCGCCGGGGAAATGATCCCGAAATAAAATCTGGGCTGAACCGCATTTTGGCTTCTGCGAAAATCAGGGCCGGCGAAGCAAGCGAATCGAATACCGTTGGGATAGGATCGTGTTGCTGACCGACGGCCCCGTTTGAGCGCCGGTGTCAAATCGGAAACACTCAAAAAAATTCGATTGTTGCCAGATTTTAGGCCAACATCGGCAGTCTCGGGGCGAATACCGGGGAATGATATTCACTTTTCCCACCGGCACCGACGCTCCGATTTACCACTGGCCCGTGGCAACCGCAGCGATCATCGGTATCAACGCGGTACTGGGAGTCTTTCAGGTTCTGGCCCCAGATTTGACGGCCAGTCTGTGGCAGGTTTCCGGAACCTTCACGCCGCACACGTGGTTGACGTCGAACTACATCCACGGCGGACTCGAACATTTTTTCAGTAACATGATGTTCCTGTTTATCTTGGGGATTATCGTCGAAGGAAAAATCGGTTGGTGGCGGTTCGCATTGATCTACAATGGAATCGCGATCGCTTCGGCCATATTGATTGACGTGGTCGCTCGCGCGTTTGGCTTTCCCCCCACGCCGGGGCTCGGTGCCAGTTGCGCGATTTTTGGCATCATGGCGATCAGTTTGTTGTGGGCTCCCGAAAACACGATTCAGTTCCAAGTGGTGGGATTGCTGATGTTCGTGCGCGCGATCAATTGGAGCTTCGAAGTTCCGGTTCAGGTTCTTGCTGGATTGTACATCGTGCTGAACTTTGCGATCGCTTTGTTCACGGGTTTTCAAGAGTCCTCTGAATTGCATCACTTGATGGGAGTCATCCCGGGCTTGGTCGTTGGTTGGGGCATGATCAGATTTCGCCGCGTTAACTGCGAGGGCTACGATCTTTTTTCCATTCTGGCCGGCAACAGGGGCAGCGTCGTGCTGACTGTCCAAGAAGAGGCCGAAAAAAGAGCCCAGCAACGCGCGGCCGCCAAACAACGCGCAGTCGACATCGCCAATTCAATCGCGGCGATGACCAAGTACGCCAACGACGGCCATTACGAAATGGCGTTTAAAAAACTTCAGGGAATAAAAACCACCGAAAATGCCATCGATCGGCACCACGGGATGCTGGTAAAGATTATCAATGGCGTTGAAAAGCAATTGGATCCGCAAAATCGCCAGCAGGTTGAATTTCGATTGAAATTGCTGGAGTTTTATTTGGCTAATTATCAGAAGCTTCAATCGCAGGTCGCGTTGAAAATTGCCCGACATTACCTGGCCGACAATCGGCCACGTCAAGCATTGAAATACATTCGCGCGTCGGTTGCTGACCAACTCTCAGACTCAGGTTTGGCACTTCGGCAAAAATGTATTCTTGCCGCCCAGCAACAGATCGCCCATGGCTCCATCGAAATCCAGCCGGACCGGTAATTGGCGGAAATGATCAACCGTTAAAGTCGCTCCCGCGACAGGCAAGTGAGACGAAAAAGCCAATAACTGCGCTCGGCTAAGCCCATTGCTGAGAGCACAATCGGTTCTGATTTCCAGCTTCAGAACATCACGATTTTCTTTTATTAGAAAATTTCCTGATGGTGTTGGGGGCCCGTTGTCGCTATATTTTTGTACTTTTTGCGAATTGATAGCCGGTCTGCCCCAAGGATTAAAGATGAAATTTTGTCTTGCATTTGCGTTGGTTTTCTTTGGTTCGACTTTGTCAAACGCCGTCGCTGAACCAGACGATTCTCAATTGCAGGGCGATCTGGTGGCCGCGTTTGAGTCCACGGTCGGAGCCCCGGATGCCCCTCTGTTTTTTACCGGCGGCGCCCGTGAACCAGACCCCACTCGCAATTCACACACCGTTGGCAACACAGAAATTGTTTTCCAAACCAGCAACGGAATCACGCCTTTTCGAGGCTCGTTCGAGGTTGTTTCCCTCCCCGGCGCAGATGAATTTGCCATCGTATCCAAAAAGGAAATGCCTTCGATGGCGGCGTATGACAACGGGCAAGACACCTACCAGTCGGTTGTATTCTGCGGGGAACCGATATCCGGCGGGCAGTTAATCAACGACCTTAGTCAGCTCGCCAACGGAAAGAATCTCTTGAAGTACATCGCGCGGGCCAAAGACATCGTTAAAGAATCGAATGACGCTGGTGAATCGGTCTATACGTTTACGCTTTCCAATCGGATGTTGCGAAAGGCGACTTCAGGCGGCGGGAACATGGGAGTGTTGGTCGGGCAAGTTAAAACGATCACCGCGACAGTCACTATCAACAACGATCATGTGCACTCGATGGAGTTCGTTGTGACTCGCGCTCATCCGTTTGCTTCTGCCAACGGCGGTGCGGGCGGTGATATCCAGTTCGCACCGATCCAAGGTGAGGAAATCGATATCGACAAACTAACCAACGCTCAGTTTAAAGACCCAGTGGTTGCCTATAGGCTATCGCCGATTGATGCTCCTTCGAAACGCACCCTGCAGAAGATCGAGCAACTGCGCAGCGTGGCCAATGTTCATTAACGCGGTCAAGATTAAGTCCGGGGAGAATCTTCAACGGTTTGCCGTTTTGATGAGCGGCGTGGTGCTGTTAGAATCTCCCGAACGGGCCTTATTTGGAATTTTGGCTAGCCTTACGACGTTTGTTTTGTGCTTCCGATAAATTCTCCACCGCGGCCCATTCAGAAATAACACCACCAAAAAAATATGGGGACCCATCGATGCAAAACGTTTTTGCCGTGGTTGTCTTGGGTTTGATGCAATCGTTGCATGCGGTCTTGATTCCACATGCGACGTTGGCGCAGTCGGTGTTGCCGGTGGGACAAAACGCGCCTCTGTCGAACTCGACGACTTCGGTAAACCTGACGTCGGCGGCAAGCGTCGTCACGCTACCGGATCGCACGACAGCTATAAAAAGCGCGTTGGACTGGTTGCTTGACTACTGCCTCTCGGCACCAAAACTACGTCGAGGCAGTGCGAACGCCGCGGCTCAGTTCCAAATCGTGCAGTGCCAAACGGCGTTACTGCTGGCCTTGCACCCCGAATTGTTCCCGGAAGACGCGCGCCGAGTCGAAGTGCTCGCGACGGCTGAAAAGATCGGCCGCAGCCAATATGTAGGATCATTCACGACTTGGTTGAGCGGATTTGCGGCGCTGTATCTGGCCGAACAATCCACGCGTTCTGAGCAACCGCGCGTCGGCTTGGGATCGATCGCTGAATTTTGGCTCAGTAGCCAAAACCTTGAAGGCGGTTGGGGGCATTCCGGCCAACGAATGATGGGGGATCTGTATCCGTCGACACTTATTTCCAGTTCCAATTTTGGATTGTTAGCGTTAGGCGCAGCTAAACATTTTGGGCACCCAACGAGCAATTGGGCAGATTTTGCGGATGCACTTGATGAGGCACTGGAGATGTACCGCGCGGTTCAATCCCAGCAAGGCGGTTTGCCCTACGGTGCACGGTCTTATTGCAAAGCGCCGCAGGCTGGACGCACCGCTGCGAGCCTGATTGGTTTGGCCGCATTGAACCAAACGGACGATGAATTATTCACCAAAGGCGTTTGTTACGTTACGAAAAACGTCCACACCGTCCCCTACGGCCACGCCTCGCCGGCGATGCACGCGGTCACTGGATCGTTGGCATTTGCCATGCTGGGCGGGGAACCGTGGAGGGAATT
This sequence comes from uncultured Pirellulaceae bacterium, assembly GCA_937944405.1. Classification (GTDB taxonomy): domain Bacteria; phylum Planctomycetota; class Planctomycetia; order Pirellulales; family Pirellulaceae; genus Mariniblastus. Next base: position 4,457 of record CALDYR010000012.1, on the reverse strand, counting down.
TCAGAGCATCCACTTCCCTGAATTACTCAGGTGTCAACAGCCCGACGGTACATTCAACGATTTTGCCGACGGCCCCGATTCGTTGCCCATCATGTCATCCCCACGCGGTGGGAAAGCCTATCGCACCGCATCCTACGCAATCGCTTTGTCGGCTGGGGAAAGTAAATGGATGAAACGCCTTGGCCGGACTTTCGCGCTGGCTAAGGTTTTGGACGAAGGAAAAAGATCGATCGCCACGATTCAAGCAAAAACACAAACGCCAAAATCATCAACCGACGTTGCCCCTTACCCAGCGATCGGTGTTCCTCTGGTGAAATGGGCGCGGCCTAATGTGACGCATCGCGCGACTGATATTCGTCCGTCTACGCCCGCTGATGCTCAAAGAATCGCGATCATACGCGATCGACAGAATTTCGAACTCCTGAATTTTATCGACGGGAGAATCCAATCCAAGTGGAAATTTGAACGACCGCTGAAACGCCAGGACCGAATCCGTTTATTAGGGGATCGTGTGTTTGTGCTTAGGTCTGCTTCGTTGGATGCCGATGACGATCTATTCGCCAGCAATGCTTCGGTGCTGCGGGATGCAGGCCTGCAAAAGCCGGTGATAAACATCCAATGCTATCGCGTGGGGGACGGACAGCAACTCTGGGCTTCCGTAGTCCCCCGGTTTATTAAAGAACTGTGGCTTGACCAGCGTGCCCACTTCATCGGGTTTTCAGGGGGAGAAAAATTTTCCATGAACCTGAACAACGGAAGCCAGGGCTCAATTCAAAATTTCCCAGCTTTTGGCGGCAATGCGGCGATTTCATCGTCGCCTATGGGGGACGTTTTTCTTTCGACCCTTGCAAGTATCAAACTGCGAGACGAAAAAGAAATTTGGTCGACGCGTTTTCGCGGGCAACGTGGCACCACACAACCGGCTGCTCAGTCCAGCGTCTTTCACGCCGGGAATCTGTTGGTGACCCGAACCGATGGTAGTGTGATTTGCCTGGATGGAGAAACCGGAGAACAAATCTGGAAACACAGAGACTCTCGGATCACCGAAGTCGCCGCGATTGTGGGGTTGCCCGATCGCGTCTTTCTGGTCGGGACAAGCGATGGCATCGTGACAGCGATTCCGACGGCGACCGGTTCGAAGCAACGCCCCCTTTGGCAGGCGGCAACCTTTGTCGGCAGAGAAATCAGAAAGGGTAGTGAATCGGTTAGCACCGGCATTACCGCGCGCGTGGTGAACAACGATTTGGTAATATGGAATAAGCTAAGCTCTTCGGCGGTGGTGTTAAACGGTACCACGGGGGAGCCGATGTATAAAATTCAAGACGCTGGGGAGCTACTGGTTAGCGCCGACTATATCGTGGCTTCTGGGCCGACTGAGCTGCGCGTGTACAGCGTTAAGTAAAGGTTTGTTATACTCCGATTGCGTAACGATCGAAAGAAAGATTCGATTTTAGCCGCTCATTGAACCAGCAAATGGCCAACCAGCAAATTGTGAACCATCAAATCACGCAAATTCTAAAAGCGCTCTCGGTCGATGATCCACAGTATCGCACCATGTTGTTTTCGGCGTTGTACGATGATTTGCATCGCATCGCGCAAGGTCAAATGCGCCGCGAATCAGCCGGACACACCCTTCAAGGGACAGCATTGGTTCACGAAACGTTTTTGAAATTGATGCAATTAAAAGAATGCCAGTGGGCCAATCGACGACATTTTTTCAACACCGCCGCCGAAGTAATGCGTCACATTTTAATTGACCATGCGCGGAACCGGTCACGTCAGAAACGCGGAGGCCAATTGCAGCGCGTCGCGTTAGCCACCGACCAGATTGAAACCAACGCACCGTCGCAAAATTCCCCCGATGACCTTTTGGAACTGCACTGTGCGTTGGAAGAGTTCGAAAGGCTTTCTCCAGAAAAAGCCGAATTGGTCAAGCTACGTTTTTTTTCCGGACTAACCAACACCCAAGCCGCAGAATTGTTAGGCATCAGTGAATCCACTGCCGTGAGGTACTGGGCTTTTGCTCGCGCATGGCTGCACAGTCGTTTAGGAGGCAATATTTAGTCATGCCACTACCTTTCCCCTCCCTCCCGATTCGCGGCGGGAAAGATCGTCTAACTCGTGAATTCGAACTGTTCGAGAAATTGGTAGGTTTAAACCCAACCGACCGCGCCGCTCGGTTGGGTGAACTGGCGGAAACCGACGCCGGCGCTGCCGAACGAATGAGCAAAATGCTATTGGCACATCAACGCACTAACTACAGCGGCCTTGACCGCCCTTGGATAAATCAACAGCAGCAATCCGATGCTACAATGTTAGATGCTATTGAACCTGGCGGTTGCATCGGGCCCTATAAAATTCTGCAATCGATTGGTTTTGGCGGCATGGGACAAGTATTCATGGCACAGCAAGAGCAACCGATCGCTCGCCGCGTCGCGATTAAAATGCTGCACTCCCATTTGAATTCCAAAAACGTTTTAGCTCGTTTCGAAGCCGAACGCGCCGCGCTGTCGCGACTGAACCATCGCGGGATCGCCCAAATTTTGGACGCCGGACAAACCGAATCCAACCGCAGTTATTTTGTTATGGAACTGGTGCGTGGTAAACCGATCACCGAATACTGTGATCATGAACGCGTGGATGTTCCGCAGCGATTAGTATTGTTTGAAGAACTATGCCGCGCCATTCATCACGCTCATCAAAAAAGCATTATCCATCGTGACATCAAGCCTTCCAATGTGCTGGTTGCTGTAGAGGATGGCCTTCCCACAATCAAAGTAATTGACTTTGGGATTGCTAAAGCGGTCGACCAACCGCTGACCGATCAAACCGTGTTCACGCGTTTCGGCGAACTGATCGGCACACCGGTTTATATGTCTCCTGAACAACTCCAAAGCGGCAGTGAGCACGTCGATATTCGTTCGGATGTTTACGCTCTGGGGGGGCTGTTGAACGAACTGTTGACCGGGTTTCCGCCATTTCAAATCGCTGCCGATCAAAGTTTGTTGCAAACACTAGAACAGATTCGTAACTCAGAACCATCACGTCCGTCACATCAAGTGACCACTAAGGTCGAACGATCGACGGTTGAAGAGATCGCCGATCGCCGTCGTTTGACGCGGCCGGCATTGGAAAGAGCATTGCGGGGTGAATTGGACTGGATCTGCATGAAAGCGTTAGAAAAATCGCCGTCACAGCGCTACGACAGCGCCGCCGCAATGGCGGCTGACATACGCCGGTTCCTCAATAACGAACCTATCGAGGCGGCTGCACCGACATTGATTTACCGCGCGAGTAAACTGTTCGTTAAGCACCGTGCTGTTTCTATTCTGTCGGCGATTTCCTTAACGATTCTTGTCCTCGGGGCGGCCGTCAGCAGTTATCTTGCAGTCACCGCCCACTATGCTAACGAACGCCTGACCCGTCAATCCGCGATACTGGAACAAGAGATTGAGATGCGAAAGAAAACAGAACTGCGACTCAAGTCGGCGCAGAAATCGGCCAAACAATTGGCGCGAAAACGACAAAACGAAGCGGCCATCGAACGCTCGATTTCTGAATTTCTATTTTCAGCTTCGCGACGGCCAGAAAACTTCGGGGCCGCACTAATGGTCGCCGCCGAATGCCGAAGAGACGGCAACCCTATCCTTTTTAATCAATCCATGGTGTCCGAATCTAGTGATTTAAAACTAGATCCGATTCTGAAATTCCAAACGAAAGACGATGCAACAATGTCACTGGATATTGTGCCCAGAGGCGAGCGGAATGACGGCGAAACTCTAGCCTTCGAAGAAGTCAAAATTCAATTTAGCTTTGGCGGAACTGTTGCCCCTGCCGGTTGCTCGCCCCCCCCGACAGGACAAACCATGCCCAATGAGCGCGACATCCTAAAGCAGCGTATTGAACTTTTGCGATTGATCGAAACCAACCAAAGAAAAGAGTTTGGCGATACAGACTCCCTCGTTGGCGAGACGCTACTTCAGCGCGCCGTGCTCCATCAACAGGCGAGTCAACGATTAGAAGGTGAGTTGGCGGCGACAAAAGCGCTCGTCATTTTTGAACAAAGCGCTGATGATAATTCAGACAACATTCAAGCTTCCCAGAAGCTTCTGAACGCGCTCGCTGGCCAAGTCGAAGAGCAAAACGAAAAAAATAAAACTCCATCTTCGATCGGTAAGGAACGATCAGACACACCTGCTGCCTCCGGCATCTAACCCGGATATTTCATGGGACTGTTGTTGCTTCAGAATTTCCGCGCGATTCGTTTTCGCAGCCCGAATTTTGAATTTGTTGACTTCATGAGCGCAAGGCCCCCTTCCCCCAACCTGAGTCACTTGCATTTCAGGTTGTCAGAATGTCAACCTGTGTCCAGCATCAGCCGGGAAGAGAGCGTTTGGAATAACGCTTGATGAGGATAGCTGCTGGATAAGTGCAGCCACACGCGGCGCACTGAGACT
>CALDYR010000011.1 GCA_937944405.1 uncultured Pirellulaceae bacterium | reverse complement strand
TTTTAGGGTTAGCCGTTTTGGCGATAGCCACGGTTCCGAAACGAAAAACCGGGGCTAACGCCCAAACGGCTGATCTGAACAATCCTGATTCTTAATGCTGACAAACCACTAGGCTTGCAGATACGCGAGCATTGTTCAATGGAACCTTGCTTCTGACGGCCAAACACGTTTAAACCTTGTGGAACGGTTTGGCGGTCCAAAACATTGTTTTCGATGTTGAAATTGCGGCGATGCTTGGAACTAAGATGCTGGAAAAGCACCGCAGCACTGTCTGAGGACCACGCCGCGGTGATGGATAGAAGACGCCGAGAGGCAGCAAAGGGCTTGGTTCTTTGCTGAACCTTGTGGCACCGAACACACCCAAAGCCTGCCTTTTCTCCAGGGACCGTAGTGGATTGGCCAGAACTCCCGATTGCTGTGTTTGCCGAAATCTTGGCCAATCCCACTAAAATTTCGAAGCTTACTTCTAAAATTTGGGAAGCGTTAAAATAATTGTTAACGTCGAGGAAATTTGTACTTCGGGTTTTCAGGGCTAAAGTCGATGTCTTTGTAACCTTGATTGACGTTGACACGCACGTACGTGTATTCCTCGATGATCTCTGGTTTTCCACCTGGCGTTTTTGGCCAATCAAAGGCCACGTAGCGGACCGGCAAATTTAACTCCTTGTCGATGAAGACATGGGCTTTGTGGAATTCGTCGGCTGGGTTGGGTTCTTCGTGGATCAGTTCGATCAAAGAGCACTTGCGTTTCATGATTTCAGCATTGTCTCGATAATTAACCAAACATCGGTTCGCGGCTTTTGCTTTTTCCGCTTTCTCGATCAGCTTAATGATTAGATTTTCAATTCCCGCGTCGTAGATTGGATACTTGTTGTTCTGCATTGCGACCCAACCGGTCGGGTCGAGGTAAAAGCGTTTCATTCCCAACAGACCGGTTTCGTGAGCGATGAGCTTGTTATCGTCTTGCCCGTCCACCCAAATGACTTCGCGCCCCGCCGTTTTCTTCGGCTTGAGTGACTTGATGTAGACGCTGAATGGCACCCGCTGTCCCGAAATTGTTCGAGGGCAGCGAATTTTCATCTGCATGTATTCTGTACTACCAAGCACGCCGTCGATACGTTCGCGTTTGACCATGATCGTTGAATAATCACGAACATTGGCTTGTATGTGGACCAAACCTTCCTTTGCGATTTCAATCGCCCGATCCAGCGGGTGCGGTGCAGGCGAGGTCATACGTTTTGACGAAGACGCCGACAGCGCGTTGACCATCGCTTTCGAACTCAACGACGACCGGGACGGTGTCGGAGTGGCGACGGGACTGAACCTGTCCTGGGAATCTATTTCGATTTTCGCAGAAAGGCGGTTGTCGATCGGGCTGGCGGAAACTCCGGCACCGAGTTTGGGGTGAAGCCCGGTAGTTTGGAGTAAATTTGTGCGGGCATCGGCGACCGCATATCCGCGCTGACGAGTCGTCGAAGACTCTTCGGGATTAAGTTTTGAAACTCGGAAGACAGGTTCCTCGGTGGCTCGATCTTCGGCGACCGGAACCGTTTGAGAATCATTCGCCAGATCGCTACTTTGGGCTGAAACAGAAGACAGGTTGATGCAGTAGCAGCAAGTAATCGCCGCCGCGGTTCTCCAAGCCCTTGTCCTCAAAGATGGGGCTTTTAACGTGTTTAAACAATTCCGCATGGCTACTTGTTCCTCCGTGAAACCATTCAATGCGCGACGCGACTGGCGCTGAAATGGCGTGTTGACAAAATCCGTTTCGCCATTGCCCATGCTGTAACATCAAAGCCGCCGGCTGAGTTTATACATATTGGCATATAAAGGCAATTGACTTTCGCTGGTACCAACTTCTTGCTAGGTTCGCTAGCGACCGGTCAGCTCTACTGTTATCGCCACCTTTACAGTCGACCTACGCCCGCGTTACCCGAACCAGCGGCGGGTTCGGTATCGGCGTTAAATTCGGTCTGCAACAATCCGTAGAATCGACTTGGTATCCGTCGCAAACCGCAAGGGTTACCAATAAAATTTGTGAAAACTGACGTAAGGAAGATGATCGATGCCTGATGTCTCGAACCAATGACAGAAATCGTTGGGCGACGCCAACTTTAAAACTCATCTTCGGAGGTGTTTTAATCCTGCGAGGGATACGGAGGTGAAATCGCATCAACCACCTCAAAAGCGGATGCCACGCCGGATTCTAACAGCGGAACCCCCGGCATCGCGTAGGATCCACAAAACCAAACCCTCCTGTCGTGTTGACGATGGAAGCCGCGCAAATCCCGCCAAAGCTGCCACGAATGGGGCGTAACAATCGGACGCTGAAACCGGACGCGCCGGATGATTCGATCCGCGCGTATGTCAACAATCGGACGGATGGTTTGGAAAACGGGTGTCGACACACCATCGGTGCTCCAGTTCGAATGGAACCGATTCATCCACACCGTACACATTGACTCATCCCGACGGTTGCTGGCGACAAAATTGAAGGTCGCCCACTGATCTTTTCTTATTGGCATGAACCGGTCGTCCGAGTGGACCAATACATCGACATGCTCATACTGAAAACCGGAGATTGTATTCGCTTCGTCAGTCGTGAGATCTTGTAGTATACCCGCCACTGCATTGGCTTGGGTGGCCAAGATCACGTGATCGAAGCGCTGTTTCTGCCCGTCGGTAAATAGAAAAGCGCAACCATCGCGTCTTTGGATCGATGTCACCGGCGTCCCCAGTCGCACTTTCGTAACGCCGCTGACCAGCGCGGAGGCTACCGATCGGGCTCCGTCGACCACCCGTGATAGACGTTGGTCTCCTGAAATATGCTGCATCGCATCCAATAAAATCACCGCCGGGTAATTCTCAATTGCCTTGTGCGAGCACGTGCAAACGGTCGAACTGAGCGCTGGGAAAAGAAACGTCTCACGAAATTCCGAAGAAAATTTGTGGACGTCGAGGTACTCCGAAAAAGTCATCGTCGCGGCAATTGCCTTTAAATCTTGCCGCCCTTGATCTCTTAGACGGGTCATCTCGGTTAAGATCTCCATCCGGCGTTTATTCGCAAAAGCGCCGCTGGAACCGGCCCCGATGCCCAGTGCGTTTGCCAAAGTTACCGACGCCGCGTTTGCGATTTCAAGTTTCCAGCGGAAAGGCAATTCAAACTGCAAGGGCGTTCCGGTGAAGCCCAGTGTATAGGTTTGCTGGGCGTCCACCGAGGCGATATGCATTCCCAAAGATTGATACAGTTGCATCACCTTGGGCCACAACGCACTGTTGAACATGCGTGAAGGGACGTCGCCTAATACCGGTTCGGCATCGTCAAACGTGGAATCGAATTCTACCGTCTGAGCCGACATGCCTAACCGGTGCTGCGATTCGAAAAGGTGGACGTCGTGATGTTTTTGGGTCAGCAGATAAGCGGCTGTTAAGCCCGCGATACCGCTGCCTACGATTGCAATTCTCACCCGCGTCACTTTATTTTAAATTCATGAATGCTGATTGCCACAATCTTAGTTTTCGCATCCGAAGCGCAGGGCCGAAGAAGGCCCAGTAAGCTAAGAATTTGGGATGGCGCCCTTTTTGATCTACACCAATCGCGTCTGTTCCGGTCGGTTTTTGTGGTTCTTCTCAGATTTTAGTGGCAAGATTCAATATCGTAGCGAGGGTTCGCTGGAACTTCCGCTGGCCATGTTTAACGGGAATCGGGCGGATTTCACCACATTCACCGGAAAAGGCAAGCTTTGAACGTACACGGTGCCACTAAATTCCCGGAAGAAACATCGCCATTGCTCTATCGCCATTGCTCTATCGCCATTGTGCGTGGCAGTCAGAACAGGAGCGCGAAAGAGAATTGGCCGCCGAAGATGCGCCGCCGAAGTCGTTCTTTTTCACCGCCGCCCTCAGTTCCATTGACGCGGTTTGCATTTCCTGGCTGAACTGAACGTAAGACTCTTCCTCTGATTCTGGCATTCCATCTTGGATGATCACCTTGGCCATCGCCGCGACGAGGTTGCTGTGCCGGATGATTCTCTCAGTGTTAGATTTAAATTGGCTCTGATTAGAGGTCAACCGTTTGAGGTCTTCGTTAGCGGTCTCTAACCAGACCATGATCGGCGAACGATTGGCGGCCATTTCCCAGTCAACCGTTTCAGGGATTTGATCGTTGGTGATCACCGAACCACCACGAACAAGTTTCTGAAGGTCTTCCTTACGAGCCTTACAGTATTGGAAACCCTTTTTCGTTCCGGTGCGCGATGCTACGGCCGCTTTTTGAAAAAGCAACTGGGCCGTCGGAGCGTGTTGGGCCCAGCGGATGTCGCCGTCGTACTGACGGATGATCGCAAACAGCATCGACAGAATCTCGAACCGTTCATTAACTTCGTTGAACTTGGTTTGGAAAATCACCGGAGTCGTTATCAGTTGGCTTAACTCTTGCTGTAATTTTTTGACTTCGTCCTCGATCACCGGCGCGTCAATGATCTGGCTCCAACGTTCGTCTTGAGAATCTCCATGTGATTTGGTGGACGCAAGTTTATCATCGTCCTTTAAATGCGAATCAACGCTGGGGCGTTCACCGACGGTTCCTTCGGTGTAAACGTCCCCAAAGAATACGTCTCGCGAACCGTCGCGACTGAAGGTCGGCCTTGCCGCTCGTTTGACACGCCGTACCGTCTTAGTCCGCGTTGCGCCGTTGTCTTGCCAAGCCAGCAGGTGCGAAAACGGCAGTAATGCAACACAAAACACCAGCAGGTTAAAAGTAATCAGTATTTTCACCGGAACTCCAATCGGTTGGCGGTTCATGCTTCGGAAGTTGCCGCTAAAACCCGTGAAGAGCCACTTTACTTGCGATCCAGTCCGTCAATCCAACGCGCGATTTCAGGTAGCATCGCCGCGAAGGAGTTCTCCTCGGTGAGGATTTGGTGAAACGGGAACTTGAGCTGTTCAATGGTTGATTTCATCGCTTCAAACTGATCCGTTTCAGCTAACTTTTCGGACGTGGCCAACAGCAACATCAGTCGTTTATCCGGTCGTGTTTCAATTTTAGGGATGCGTCTGGGAAACAAACTGTTACACAAGATAAGGCCGCGAAACATGTCGCGATTCGAAAATGCAGCCAACGCGCTCATCTTCGCAGCGGTTAGTTCTCCCCCGATGGCGACACGGTTTTCGTCGATGGCAATACGTTTTTTCAGCCGCGTGGTTGCTTTGACGATGAATTCCGCTTCTTCGGCGGTCCAGCCTTGAGGGTTGAGGGATTGCGGCACGAGCACCGCAACCCCATGTTGGGTTACCATCGACTCCACCGATTGACGAGTCTTCTCCAAATCGACTTCGCCGGCGGGGGCAACCCAAACCAATAAAGGAAATTTTTCCTCACCGTCGTCCGATTGATCGATCTGATACTCCGGCAGAAAAGCGGTACAGCGATTGGCAGAACTGGAAACCTGGATCGGCACTTGGGTTAATTTTAATAAGGTCTCGTTGGCTCCGTTTTCACCTTCATGATTGTCTGTTGGCGGTGGAATTGACGCCGAAAGCGGCGCTAGTTTCACCTTTTTTGTTTGCGGTGCCGATCGATTGTTCGCGGTGTCATTGCGGACGACGATCTCGACTTCTTCGCCCGGCTGGAGCTGGTTGATTTCGTATTTGAAGTCGTCCCATGTCTTGACTTCATCGGTGTTGATGGCAGAAATAATATCGCCTTCGGCCAGTTCCGATGCTTCGGCGGGAGACCCCGGCAGTATCCCCTGAATGCTGGCCACCTCGGGTTCGGTGCGCGTCGGGATAATGCCGATCGCCAGCTCCTCAAACGGAAGGATTTTGTCGGCCAAGGTTGCTAAAAGTGTTCGTTCTTGGTCGGCTCTTGAAACGGTCAATGCAATTTCTTCGCCGGCATATTTTGGCCCCGTGGCGTGCTTCAGTTGCGTCTGGCTGATGACGGGGCGGTCATCGACTGCGATCACGATGTCGCCTGGCAGCAAACCGCACTCGGCGGCCGGTGATTTGGGTGAACAGTAATCGATCAGCGGTACATCGGCATAAATGTCGTCTACTTTCAGTACGACGCCAAGCAGTCCCTGATGAAGATCGGCCCCCTGACGCATGCGTTTAATCGCGTTGTCGTAGTTTCCTAACGGGACCGCAAAACCGATTCCCGAATCGTACCATTCCGAACCGGCTTCGACGCCGCCGTCATTGTGAGACAGTGGGACGAGGACGCCGATCGTGTTGCCTTGGAGGTTGATCAGCGGACCGCCGTAGTTGGTGCGCGAAACTTTCGCATCGGTCTGCACCGCGCGTCCCCAAATTCGACCGGTCGCGCTGAGAATGCCGACGGAAATCGAGGGCGATACTGGATCGTGGACTTTTCCAATCGCAATTGTGGTCGAACCAATTGGTAGACCGTTTCTGGACGCCGGCACTGCGGGCGTCAGTTCCACTCCTTGGGGCAATTGAACCTGTAGCAAACAAATGTTGCGGCTATGATCGGTGGCCAGCAATTTTGCAATGAACCGTTTGGGCGCATCGGCTTTCGCGGCAACCGCATTGACGAAAATGCTGCTCGGTTCATGACGTAGGTTGTAGGCCGCTGTCAGCACCAGTCCGTCGGTCGATACAATCGTGCCGGTCGAGATGCCAGCATCTTTTATGATGCCGCCGATGGTTTCGATTTGAACGACCGAAGAAGCGACGTGTTGCACGGCTTTTTTGACGCCCTTCTCTTCAAGCGCGAGGGCGTCGATGGCGACGTCGGGCGGAAGTTGTTGTTGATCGGTTTGAGAAAACGCACGATCGGAAAACGGAACCATGCCCAACATGAAAATAAAGCAGCAACGCCGCAGCGTCAAAAAACGGAGCGTTACTGATGGTTTGAAGTGTTCGTTCATGGAATTGAGAAAGAGGGGAGCTTTAGTATCTTCGCCGCGTTCAATGTAGAAAAACAAACGTTCCTCGATTGTTTGAGCCAGCGGAGACCCCATTTTACATCGGCTGGGAGACGCCGCCTACTGAGCGTACCGTATTCTTCATTCAGATGTCTTTAGCACGCCGAACGTACCTATTTTTAACGCGCTTTGGTCTCTGATGCGAAGCAAATCTGATTGGTTTTCGCGTTTAAGATGCTTTTATCGGGGCGTTGGGCATGAGATAATCCTAAACGTTACTTCCTCCTATACTAAATCACCCAGAGTCCCACCATGAGAATTTTTATCCTTCCCTTGGTGATTGGGCTGCTGTCGGTTGTAAACTTTGAATCGCGATCCCATGCCCAAGACTCGAACTTAAAGTCATTGGATAACGGTGATGCACTGTTCGGCCAGCGAGTTTCCAATGGGGGGCAAGGGACCGGACTGAGTCAGGATCCAATGGCCAGCGTTGTGCCCCGTGAAATCGAAGGATCGTTTTCGGCCGATGAATCACCAACGGCTGCCGGACCTTTTTCGAGCATAGAATCATCGGTCGATGGGGTGACGAGTTTGAGTCAGTGTGGGACCAAGAAACTGTTGCCGATGGCGATGCGATTCCAATGCAGTTTTATTCAGCGGACCAGACAGACTTGTGATTGCCGCAGTCACACTCGGTGGGGAGATACCAAGGGGGAGCTATCGTTATTGGATCGCCGCTAACGCACGCCATAATTTTTGAAGAAGTTGTACAGCCGGTAGCGTGGAAAGTGCTAGACGCGCCACCGGCGCTACTTACCGATACGACGGTGATGTCATCGATTCCCGAAATTTGCGTCGATCAGGCGGCCCCCAGCAATTCTTTAGTGCCTGCTTTCATGAATTACTTGTCCAGACCGGCGATGCCTTTTTCAATTCCAAGTCGTCATCGGTGCTGTTTGTTCGGGCTTTAGGCAGCGTAATTGAAGCCGCGTCACATAGAAAAAAAGCTTGGCCAGCAGGCCAAGCTTTTAAGTTTTTAAAAATCTTCAAACTCGCAGGTGTTAACGTCGTCGACGACGAGAAGCCAGCCCAACCATTGCGACAGAAAGAAGGCATAACGACGAAGGTTCTGGAACGGCAACGGGACCTGTTAAAGAGAAGTCGTCTGCGAAAACGGTTCCGATATTGTTACCAGCACCAAACGATTGCGCTGCAAAAACAGCGCGCAGAGAAGTTGCGCCTGTGGGGGCGGTGCTTACGTTTGAAAAATTGGCATAAGTGTCAGACAGCCCGGTTGTAATGTCTTGATTAGTCGCGAATTGGTCACCAACGAAATTTCCGGCAGCGTCTAAATACTCGATGCGGAACTCAGCGTTGAGCCCGAATGTACCAACAGTCCGTGCGGCAATGTCAAATGTGTAAGTTGCGCCTTGGACAATGTTGTCCACCACCTGCTGAACGCCAGCAAAGCTATTGTCTTCGCCATTGAAGACAATACTCAGGTGAGAGGCGCCGCTGTTCGGGGCCGTAGCGTCCAAAATCGGTTCGGCTACTCCACCTCCGGCAAATCCGCTGAAGTTGCCTTCCACAGACAAATTTGGAGCAAGTAAAGGGCTCTCGAACCCCCCATTTTCAATCAGCTCTTGAGCTGAGACGTTGAGGGATAGCAGGCCAGCGAAAAATGCTGCTGCGAGGAAAACACGAGTAAATTTCATTTTGACGTACTCCAAGATGCGATATTAAGGGGCAGTGTGTAGGAAAACGCTTTCAATTTTAGAGGAAAGCGGTTTCACAACTAGGTAGTTTATTAAGTGGAAAGTCGAATACAAGGAAATTGCAAGAGAAAATTAAGAAATATACGGGAAGAGAAAGCTCGGCATGAAAGAGCGGGCTTTTAAGCTAATTAAAACCGTTGGGACTGGCATTTGCAAGAAAACGGGAAAACGAATCAGTGCCCAGATCAATGCTCAGATCAGGTATCGGTCGGTGATCGGCACAAAGGTTTCCGCCGCTTCGATCAGTGATTCGGCGGTCAAATCTTTGACCCCGTAGACTTCTGTGGCGATTTGAAAGCGCTGGTTGACACGTTGAAGTGCGAGATTGAAATCGCCATCGCCAGATGCCAATACAATTCTGTCAACCTGTTCGGCGAGTTCCACCATGTCCAAAGTGATTCCGACGTCCCAATCCCCTTTTGCACTGCCGTCGTGACGTTGAATGTAGGGTTTTCGTTTCACGTTGAATCCGATTTCGGCCAGAATCTGCTGAAATCCTGCCTGTTTCCCACTGTTAGGTTCGATCGCGTAAGCGTTGGCTGCAACAACAGTGCGTTTGGAGGTGACGGTGTCCCAAAATATTCGGTAATCAAACTGGCGGGCGAAAGCCTGGCGAGTCGTATAATAAATGTTCTGCACGTCTACCAAGACAGCGATTCGTTCCATCGAGATTCCTCTTTGTTAGTACTTATTGCAAAAAATATAGCATCTTTCAGTTTTGCGATTCCAACCAAAGACTGAATTGACAAACTCGGCTGACCCGGTGAAAGGATTGGTGAACCTTCCCAAGAATCTTGTCTCAAGACCTTGTAAGAAACGGTCGAATTAGACATATTATGAAGCTGCAACGCGATGGCCGGTTAAAGCGGTCAAATCGTTGTTGTTTTAGCGGAAAGGGAGACGTGGCTGAGTGGTCGAAAGCGCCTGATTGCTAATTAGGTGAACGGGTCAAACCGTTCCGCAAGTTCGAATCTTGTCGTCTCCGCTGATGCCTATTCAAGAAACCCAGAACGGGGCTTCCCAGTTCTGGGTTTTTTTATGCGCCGCCCCCCCCAAGTTCGTCTTTCGCAGTTATTCAGCGAGAGCAAACAGGTAAACTGACAACGGTGAGTTCAATAAGGTCGCCCGGTGGCGTCTGTTCCCGCGTCTTGAGCGTTTAAGACTTGTTGTTGCGTGGTTTTCTGGTGGCAAGTTCGCTCAGAGGTTTGGCTCACCCGTTTCTTCCTCTTGTAGAAGGCGGCTTGGGAGAGCTCATTTTCCCAGCAGTAGGCGGCGATGGTGAGTTTGGAGCTGGCCTGGTCAACGAGCGTGTTTTGCCAGAGCGGCTTGTCGCGACGGATTCGATCTTTCATGGGGGCCTCGATTTCAAAAGCAAAAACTTTCAAAGTATCCCACTGGTCAAGATGTACTCCAAAGAACGCTCACAGTGCATCGACTTCAAGAATGGTGCAGTTCAATCCTTTGTGGCGACCATCATCACGTTTCCTGTAAAGAAAAAAAACCTGGATAGTTTGGCGAATTGAACGCGTCGCCGATGTTTCCTAGTAGCTAATAAAAACCGCTCACACCACTTTAGATATGACAAGTACATTGAACTGGTGATTGTTTTTGTTTCTAACCGAGATCGGACTGCGTTAGGAAGACGCCAGACAGCTTTAGGGGTGAGGTTTGCCTGCGTGGAGAAACTCGCTAATTCAGCGTAGTTATACTCTTTGAGGTGCATTCCTTTTAGCTCACCGCAGCCAAAAACTCTGGATACATCAGATGGCCCATCAACCAAATGCGGTGTTGAGAAAATATACCTCCCACCTTTTTTCAGCAACTTACTGACGTGATCAAAATGTGTTGCGACGTCTTCGGGATGCATGTGCTCAATTACTTGGTTTGAGAGCACGATGTCGTAAGTGTTCGGTGAAGTAAATTCAGATAAGTGGATACCATCAGAGTTGTCCCATCGGAGATTTTGAACATCAGCTGACCATTTTTCGCCACGCTCACGGGTTATTTCGGTCGCGGTGCAGTCAAACCCTTGTTTCGCAAGGTAAGTAATAAGCTCTCCCTTGCCTGAGCCAACCTCATAAATTTTTTGCGGTGCGTCACCAATTACGTCATGCCACAAACTAGCCTGTGCGCCGTGATCGTCACCGGCTGAAGTATGCTCGTTTAGCCAGGCTAATTCATGATAGAGTTTGGAATACGCATCGTCGAAAGCCTCCCAGCGTCTCTCAGGTGTCGATTCAAGCAAAGTGATTCGGAGTTTTTTTTCTAACTCCCAATGACTGAGTATCATGTCTTCAGTGACGTGTGCATCGTCGGCAATGTAGTAAAATTTCTTATACAGTGTGACTAATTCGGTTTTCTTTAATTTAGCGTTTATCAAGATTCATCGATATCCAAAAGGCGGTTGTGACTGAAGAGATAAGAACGGGCTGTCCAACGAGAAGTCTAAATTTAGTAACCGACCTTCATCATAGAAGAAGGTAT
>CALDYR010000010.1 GCA_937944405.1 uncultured Pirellulaceae bacterium | reverse complement strand
TCGTCTTCGATGTATTCCAACGCGGCTTCTAAACTGAACAACCGAGCCGGTTTGAGGATGATGTTTTCGTCGCTTCCCGAAGCCCGCATGTTGGTCAATTGCTTTTCTTTGGTCGGGTTGACCGGCAGATCGTTGGAACGGGCGTTTTCGCCCACGATCATACCCTCATAGACTTCGTCGCCGGGAGAAACAAACATGTCGGCGCGCTGTTGCAACGTCACAAGGGCAAAACCGTTGGCGCGGCCGCCGACCATCGAAACCATCATCCCGTTGGGGCGACTTGGGATGTCACCTTCGGCGGGACGGAATTCAAGGAAGCGGTGGTTGATGATGGCGGTGCCGGCGGTCGCATTCAACAGCCGAGTCCGCAGCCCAATCAACCCGCGCGATGGGACGATAAATCGGGCCAGCGTGAAATCGCCACGACTGCTCATCTCAGCCAATTCGCCTCGTCGGTTGCCGACCAATTCCATCACGCTACCGAATTTATCGGTTGGCACTTCGACCACCAGCGTTTCGAAAGGTTCTTTGATGATGTCGTCTTCTTTGTGCATCACGACGCGCGGTTTGCCTACCGAAAGTTCGAATCCTTCTCGCCGCATGGTTTCGATCAACACTGCCAAGTGCAAAATGCCACGACCGGCGACCGCGAACGAGTCGCCACTTTCCATAGGCGTGACGCGCAGGGCAACGTTGCGATCAAGTTCTTTCATCAACCTTTCGCGCAATTGGCGGCTGGTCACGAATTTCCCTTCGCGGCCGGCCAGGGGGCTGCTGTTGATTGTGAATACCATTTCCAAGGTTGGTTCATCGACTGAAATCCGAGGCAGCGCTTCGTTGTCATTGACGTGGCAGATGGTGTCGCCAATTTCGATCTTCTCGATGCCGGTAAGCGCGACGACTTCTCCGGCTTCAGCGCGATCGACTTCGACCCGGCCAAGTTTATCAAACACGTTCACCGCGGCGATTTTCGATTTGGTGACGACGCCGCCGGCTTTGATCACGTTGACCGTTTGGCCTTTTTTGATGACGCCGCTTAAAATGCGGCCTACCGCAATGCGCCCGACAAATTCAGACCAGTCCATCGTCGTGGTCAGCATTTTGAAATCGCCGGTCGCAATTTCTGGGGGCGGTACATGTTCCAGGACTAAATCCAATAATGGGTCCATGTTTCCTTTGAACACTTCAGGGGCATCAGTCGCGAATCCCTCTTTGGCCGATGCGTAGATAAAGTGAAAATTATCCAAATAGTGCTCACCGCCCATTTCGACGATCAATTCCATCGCTTCATCGACCACTTCCGCGGTGCGTGCGTCGGGGCGGTCGACTTTATTGACCACAACGATCGGTTGAAGCCCCGCTTCTAGCGCTTTTCCTAATACGAATCGCGTTTGTGGCATCGGTCCTTCGGCCGCGTCGACCAGTAGCAGCGCTCCGTCGGCCATTTGTAGAACACGTTCGACTTCGCCGCCAAAATCAGCGTGGCCCGGGGTGTCGATGATGTTGATCTTCACGCCCTTGAACGGCAGGGAGATGTTTTTGGCTAAAATCGTGATGCCGCGCTCTTTTTCTAGATCGCCCGAATCGAGGATCCGTTCGCCTTGGAGCTGGGCATCGCGGAACTGACCGCTTTGCCGCAGCAAGCAGTCCACCAAGGTAGTTTTGCCATGATCGACGTGGGCGATGATGACGATGTTGCGGATGTCTTTGCGAGCGGTCATTGGACTTGGGCCAAAAGAGGGTGTGATCGAAGCAACGATTGCGCTGCGAAAAATTCGAAGGAAGTTTCAAAGCGAGCTTTTGCCGCGATGATTTCGCTAATAAAATGGCCAAATCATAATCGGTCGCGGTATAATTCGAAAGGTTGAAAGCACCGCAAGAAATTGTTTGCTTTGGGCACTTTGCAAATTAGACAGTTATTTAGGATCAGCCCCATTACCAATAATTCAACGTCTTCTATTGCGGCTTTGGTGGTCGTTACGCTATGTGTCGCCGGTTCGGTGACCCTTTTTGCAAGTTGTAATTGGGGCGCTGCTTCGGACGCGACTCCAACCACCGCGTCTCAGAACGCGCGGGATTCCCGGTCTACCCAACCCGTTGGTCGTAATCCAAACATCCCGGCCGGCACCCCCAGTTTCCGATTTGGCAACATTGATTACGTTTTGGTCAACCGCAGTGAGATAGTCAATCAGTACATCCCTTTTGGGCAGACTTTAGATAATTGGACTTCAATGTTTGCGTTGAGACGATTTCCCGGGATGACTAACCCCAGCGACGCCGTCGGCAATGTCACAGAAACGCTGCAAGCAGACCACCCCGAAACGATGTTCAAAGTCACCCAAGACGACGTGACTGGCGACCGTGGCATCGATTTTTTAATCTGGACCCAAGACAAACAATTAAGCGAATTCGATGTGCATATCTACCAGCGCCGAAATGGCAGCGTGTTGGGGAAAATGTTTTTGATGCGCGGTTACGGTGAACAAGGCCATTACCAGTTACTCAAGACTGTCGCCGACACCAAGCAAAGCCTCACCAAGAAAATTTTTAGCTTTGATTTTCCCCAGTTTATCCAGCGCTGAAAAAATCAAGCGGCTAAAGTTTCACCAACACGGTCGGTTCCCTAAATCACCGCGGCGCCAGGGAATGAATTCTCTTGCGTGTTTCCACCATCTTCAGTTCGAGAAAGTAAATCGTGGCGAGAGTCGTATTAGCGATGTCCGGAGGCGTTGATTCTTCGGTCGCTGCTCACCTGTTAATTCAACAAGGCCATGAGGTGATTGGGGTGTTCATGCGGCATGGCGAAAAAGCCGTTACCGCCTGTGCGATCGACGGCGATCAAGCATCATCCCCTTTGTTGCCGGTGCTCAATAACCGCGCCGATCACAAACAGGGATGCTGTAGCGCATCGGACGCCGAAGACGGTCGGCGCGTTGCGGAGCGTTTGGATATCCCATTTTACGCGCTGAACTTAGAGGAGGAGTTTCGCGGCATCATTGACTACTTCGTCCAAGAGTATTCGGTCGGCCGAACACCCAACCCCTGCGTCATGTGTAACAACCGAATTAAATTCGGTAAGTTGTTCGATTACGCCGATAGCGTCGGAGCGGAGTTTCTGGCCACCGGTCATTACGCACAACTGCACGGGGAGGGCGAAGATCTAAAATTGACACGCGGCATCGACGTCGGTAAAGACCAGTCGTACGTGTTGTTCGGTATCAAACAGAAGTACCTACAGCGAATGTTATTGCCGGTGGGAGGGTACGATAAACCCACCATCCGCAAAATCGCCGGAGAACTGGGGTTGAACGTCGCGGCAAAAAAAGACAGCCAGGAAATCTGCTTTGTAACGTCGGGAAAGCATGATGCGTTTGTGCGCCAGCGGCAGGCCGATTCGGTTTCTACCGCCGGCGATATTGTCACCGCAGATGGAACCGTCGTTGGCAGCCATCCAGGCATCGAAGGTTTCACCATCGGCCAACGGCGCGGCATCGGTGTGGCCATGGGGCAGCCCTATTTTGTCACCCGCATCAACGCAGCGGCCAACGAAGTGGTGATCGGACCGGTTGAAGAACTGGGACGCACCGAACTTACGGCTATCGATACAAATTGGTTGGTCCAACCTCCCCGGCAGACGTTTCCATGTTTGGCCCAAATTCGCTACAACAGCGCCGCGGCACCGGCGACCGCCAACATTGACCCTATCAGTAAGCGATTAACGGTGACTTTTGACGCTCCCCAGCGGGGCGTCGCGCCAGGCCAGGCCGTTGTTTGCTACCACGGAGACCAAGTTCTTGGCGGTGGTTGGATCGAGTAAGCGAAAAAAACGGCTCGATCGACTGATTGCATCCCCGGGGATAGGGTATCATAATGCAACGTCGAAGATGTTTTCTCTCCCGTATCTGAGGTGGATTGTGTTAGCAAATTTCAATGCGTTACTGATCGCACAACAAGAGGACATCGTGCGTTGGGTGGTGATTGGACTGATCGGTTTGGCCGTCATGTTCGCGCTGTTCATCGCGGCGGCGTTTCTGAAGTACGGAAAACTTTGGGTGCAGGCGTTTATGTCCAACGCCAACGTCAGTTTATTGGATTTGGTCGGGATGGGGTTCCGCAAAGTGCGTCCCGAAGTCATCGTCACGGCCAAAATCATGGCCAAGCAAGCCGGTTTGGATACCGGCAAAACAACCGGCTGCAGTACAGCCCGTTTAGAAGCCCACTACTTGGCTGGAGGTAATGTGATGCGCGTCATCAATGCGATCATTGCCGCACAAAGAGCCAACATTGATTTGGATTTCGACCGCGCTGCGGCGATTGATCTGGCCGGTCGCGACGTGATGGACGCGGTTAAGACTTCGGTCTACCCTAAAGTCATTGACTGCCCCGATCCGCAGCGCAGCGGTAAAAATTTCTTGAGTGCGATTTCCAAAGAAGGTGTCGAACTTAAAATTCGAGCACGGGTTACTGTGCGGACGAACCTTGAACAGTTGATCGGCGGAGCGACCGAAGAAACCATCATCGCGCGGGTTGGTGAAAGTATTATTTCGTCAATCGGATCTTCGGATAATCATCAGCATGTGCTGGAAAATCCCGATCGCATTTCACGCGCAGTTCTTGATCGCGGATTGGACGCTCATACGGCATTTGAAATCGTCTCGATCGATATCGCGGACATTGACGTGGGCGAAAACATCGGAGCACGATTGCAGGTCGATCAAGCCGAAGCGGACACCCGTGTCGCTCGCGCCAACGCTGAAAAGCGGCGGGCTGACGCGATCGCGCATGAACAAGAAATGAAAGCGGACGTAGCCAAACAACGCGCTGGGCTGTTGCTGGCTGAATCAGCGGTGCCCAAAGCGATGGCCGAAGCGTTCCGCGCGGGGAACTTCAACGCGCAATAGGATTCGGTACTCTATCAACCGCACACCGCCTGGGTGTGACACTGCTTGGTTTTGACATCGTGTTGGGATTGGTTTTGCGGTGGAAAAGTTAGCGTTTTCAAAGTTAGCGTCTGAGTGGTGCCTGCGGGAAATCGTAACAAAAGCTACCCGGCGAACTGTTCGAAGATTGCGCGAAACTCGTCAGTGATTGGCACCGGATGCTGGGCCTGGTAGTCGAAAAGTACGATCACCGATTTTCCGGTTGCCGAAACGGCGTTATTGGAATGGCTGAATACATCGTGGCTTAATGTGACGCTTGAGATGCCCAGTTTTTCAACTTTTGACCCGATCATGACGGTGTCAGGAAACTTAATCTGCCGTTTATAGTTACAGGTCACCGATGCTAAAATGGGGCCCAGGCCACTGTCCTGAAGTGCATCAAATAGCCCCGACTTGTGCCAGTATTCGACGCGCGAACTTTCGAACCAGCGAAAGTAAATGGCGTTGTTGACGTGCTGAAATAAGTCTTGATCGCCCCATTGAACTCCGATGGTTGCGACCGCCGGAAAACCGTGGAGTGGTTGGTTAGATTGTGAGTTGCTCATGGGGAATGCTTTGACAAATGGTGTCGCGTGAAATAAGTTGACCACGCCGCGCTTCAATACTTAACTTAAACATTAAAGCTGTAAACTGATGGCTGTGAAAAAAAGATACTGGTTAATGAAATCGGAACCGGAAAAATATCCCATCGACCAACTCAAGGAAGATAAAACTACGCATTGGGACGGCGTCCGCAATTATCAGGCTCGTAATTTTATGCGCGACGATATGAAGATAGGCGATGGCGTACTTTTTTACCACTCCAACGCCAAACCGCCGGGCATTGTCGGTGTCGCTGAAATTCACAAGGAATCCTATCCCGATTTTACGGCCTTTGACCCCCAAGACAAACACTACGATCCAAAATCGAAACATGAATCGCCGACCTGGTACATGGTAGATGTAAAGTTCGTCAGCAAGTTTAAAGAGATCATCGCGCTTAACGAATTGCGCGAAATGAAGACGCTGGAGGGAATGGAGCTTCTGCGGAAAGGGTCGCGGTTATCAGTTCAACCGGTCGAGAAAAAGCATTTTGATGCGATTGTAAAACGCGCCGAAAAACAGTAACGCCGATGCACAGGATCACCAGTGTTTTTCAAACAATTGTCCCACTTCGATCGCAACCGAACCCGCCGGGACGTGCTGGTACAGAAAACCAATCAACTTTCGGTCAAGCGGTGACAGGCGTGTGGAGGTACCAAAACGCGACAGTGGCGCACTTTCGTAAAAAATGCTTTTGGAAAATCGTTTAGAATCGCCGACCAAGCCCATCGTTTGAACTACTTCTTCCAACACAAAATGGCTCAACGCGCGCCCCGAAAGTTTATCTTCAGCGATCAAAACGATGGCTGAAATGATTTCGAATTTCCCATTCCACTGGACGAAGAAAAAACCACGATTGTTGGCGATCACTTCGAAGTTGTGCTCCTTGGCAATTTCGGCAAAAGACTCCAGCTTGATGAAGTAAAGCTTGATCAGCGCTGATTCGTCTTCGTCCGGCAGTTGGTTTATCTGAAGGTGACCAGGCATCGCTCGGTTGATGTCGCGTAAAGTCTGAGCCACCACTGGCGGATGTCGGTCTTGATCGCCAAAAACAGAAAGCGTCGGCGGTTTCTCCCAACGGATGACACGCCCACCACCGGTGATTTCGTACTCCGTTTTCGTCAAAACGTCACCCACAAACAGCAGCGTATTTTTATCTTTGGTTTCTTGCGCCGATGTTGTTGAATTCAGTGCACCGCTGAACAGCATTTGACACAAAATGGCACACCGTCCAATCGCGTAAGTTCTCATTAGATTTGTCTTCGTATTAGATTTGTTACCGCTGGGTGTTAGAATACCGTCTTTTACTAACATCGTACTCTAACCGCTCAACGCCAATGTATCTTCGACTTGCCAAACGAATGTTGCTGGAAACTGATAAACGGTTGCTTTGGAAGTTGGCGTGGAACATGGGGATGAAAGGGCTTTACAGCGTTCAGACGCACAAACGGCGTCTGAAACGGGGGGATTTTTTTCCACCCTATCTTTATATCTCGATCATCAACAGTTGTAACCTGCGTTGCCAGGGATGCTGGGTTGACGTGGCTTCAAAACAGCACAAAATCGAAGTCGACGCGCTCAACCGCATGATCACCACGGCGAAGAAGATGGGGAATTCGTTCTTCGGAATTCTTGGGGGTGAACCCTTCATGCACAAGGAACTCTTCGACGTATTGGAGGCCCATCCCGACGCCTACTTTCAAGTCTTCACCAATGGACACTTCATCACTGATGAAGTCGCCAAACGGTTAAGGAAGTGTGGAAACGTCACGGCCCTGATTAGTATTGAAGGTTCTGAAATCATCAGTGACCAACGGCGCGGGAAAATGGGGGTCTATTCGGCAACGATGGAAGGGTTGCAAAACTGCCTGAACAATAAGGTAATGACGGGTGTTTGTACAAGTCTTTGTCAAACGAACATCGACGATCTGTTGACTGAAAAATGGGTGGACCGGTTGATTGAAATGGGGGTGTTGTATACCTGGTTTCATGTCTTTCGTCCGGTCGGGCCCGACGCATCTCCCGATTTAGCGCTGACTCCCGAACAACAACGTCGGGCGCGACAGTTCGTCGTCGATATTCGGTGTAAGAAACCCATCATTGTGATCGATGCCTATTATGACGCCGATGGAAACGCGCTCTGTCCGGCGGCGACCGGATTTACACATCACGTCAATCCTTGGGGCGATATTGAACCCTGTCCCATTATCCAGTTCGCCAAAGAGTCGATTCACGATGATCGGCCGTTGGACGAAGTGTTTAACGAATCGGAGTACTTAAAGGATTTTCGTAAAACGGCCGCCCAGCATACGCGCGGTTGTATCGTGTTAGAGCGTCCCGACTTAATCGAATCTTTAGCCGAACGTCACGGTGCCGAAGATTCGACCGCCCGCAAAACAGCACTGGCCGAACTTCGCGCCTCCCAACCTCACCCTTCCCAGTACTCTCCCACAATGAAGCCCATCGCAGAGAAAAGCTGGGCATATCGTATCGCCAAGAAAATCGCTTACCATGACTATGGTGTTTATGAAAAACACTTTGAGGCTTCTAAGTGGATCGATCCGATGTCGGCCCCCCCGCCCCCACAGGATTTAGTGAAGCTGAAATAATCGGTTGCGCCGAAATAAATCTGGAGTGAATGACTTAACGCACTCGCGCAGCGCAGATGTCCATAGGAAAAGTCCGCTTTGCTTTTTTGAAATCCAACAAAGCGGCGAAGGCATCGTGATGTTTCTGCTTGTCGGGGCGAGCGCATTGCTTCCGGCGGTCACGACATCGAATTTCAGCAGGATCCGAAATTCTTGAAAATGCTTCTCCCCCAAGCCTCTGATAAAAAGGCCACTAGTGGTTGAACTTCAAATCGGCATTTGTTGGAGGGGAGACTTTTGCGGCGTTCCCGTTTTTGACAGGAGCGGAGGTATGCCGGGAACGGCGGCGAAAATACTTCTTGGCGCAGTTCAAATGAAAATTCTCGAATCAATGGTTACCAGTCGCACCGTTGCTGTTCGATTGGCGCAGCGTGCTCAGATCGTTTTGCTGGGCTTCGACAAGAAGAACAACGAGTTCATTAGTGAAATCGTTGGGCTCAACCCGCAACAGGTTGGCCTTTGGCGACGACGCTGGAAAGCGCGCTTTGATGAACTCGTTGAGGTTGAGTGCAACCAAACGCGTGCCGCCCTTGAGCGCGCCGTGGCAAAAGTTCCCAGTGACCAACCCCGTAAAGGTCGCGGCTCCACATTTTCCACGGAACAACAAGCAGCTATCGTGGCGATCGCCTGCGAGGCTCCTGACTCAGAATCGGATCGGCCCAGCGCCACATGGACAGCGGCTGAAATCGCCGACGAAGCTGTCAACGTAACATTGTCGATTCCATTTCAACGTCCTGCGTTGGGAGTGCTTCGAAGAAAGCTAATTCGACACGGCGCCTTCAAATCCGTAAACGACCTCAATCAACGAATCCTCAAGTTTATCGACTACTACAATCAAAACTCGGCACACCCATACCGATGGGCTTGCGATTGCGCGTTATTGTGCAAATAGGGAGAATGGAACCCTCGTCAAACGTTGATTCGAAACTCTGGCAGTAGAGGATGCTTCGCCTCGGCTTTGTTCACCTTTTTTTTAAAACCAAGGTCGGCCATATCATCGATGATGATCATTCAAAGTCGTCTAACTGATCCAACAGTTTGTCCAAATCGTCTTTGGGGGCTGCAGCGGTTGTGACTGAGTGTCGGCGTTCCAGCCCTTGCATGCCAACGGCATCGCGACCGGCGATCAGCAACTGTTCATCGCGCTCAATCGCGGCAATCTCTTCGGCAGATTTGCCATCGGCAGGACCGCCGAATAACTGTGACAAGTCAATCTTCATGCTTGCATTGCCTTCGGCAGACCCGGCAATCGCTGGGGTTTTGTGTTGGGGGAACATGATCGCGTTCTCCGGGCAAACGCGACTGCATGCCGGACAGCCCTTACGGCAATTGTCGGGCTGTTCCACCAGAATCGTGTCGATTCGGTCGACTCCATAGACACCGAACAAACAAAAATCGATGCACTCCATACAATTGGTGCAGCGGCTGTAGTCGATCACAGGGTACCAACGCCGGCCCTGAGAATTTTCGATTCGTTTTACCGTCGCAGGGCCGATATCCAAACCACTGGTGGCTAAACCTTCGATTCCCGATCCATCTTTGGTGATCGCGGTATCTTTGGTCGGCGTATCAAGACGCTGCATCGCGCCGCCGGAAATCACATCATTGAGTGAAACCACCTGGACCAAGTTCGCGCGTTGGATGCGTTTTGCTTCTGCGATAAAATCATCGGCTCTGGTGGAAGCTTTAAGGTCTAAACAGTAAATCTTTCGATTCGTAATCTCCCGTTGGCTGACGACGGTTGATTTTAATTCGGGCGGTGCGTTTTCGAGGTCTTCTTCGGCGAATTCATTCCCCTCTTCTTCCTCATAGGCGTCCTGGAGAAGGATTTTGCCGACCTGTCCCGAAATGTCATTGCGGTCCAACACCCAATGTGCCGCACGTTCGAACAACCATGAACAAACGATCATGTTGCCGCTGATCGATTTGAGTGCCAACATCCCGGTACTGTCGGGTTTGATATCATAGAGATTGGGTACAACTGTTACGTCGATGCCATTTTCAAACAGTAAGGCAGCGACAATGTCCTCCTCAAGCTTGCGTTTGACGGGATTTTTGCTCGGGCCTTGTGAGACCACCACGGAAATGCGTTTCGCCATAGGATTTGGTTTTTTGCTGAATTCGGTTTCTTGAACTTAGTTTAACACACCCCATCCATAAAGTCGCCAACAGTCCTATCGTCGAAGTGACCTATGATTGGCCGGTCGGCGAATCGGCCGAAGCTTCCAGCACATCGTTTTACTCGTTGGCTTGCCCTTTGATGGTTCGTTGCGTCTTTTCCCAAACTCCGATCAACAGTTCTAGATAGCCTTCGACATCTAAGGGGCGCGTGCTGTCAGTCGGTAACGAAACGTCCATCTCAAACAACCATCCGGTTTCGTATTTGTCGACGTTGATCGCCGAAGGATCATCCATGAGGGATTCGTTAAATTGAGTTAAGTTCCCAGAGACCGCTGCGTAAAGGCTACTTTCGGCTTTCTTGCTTTCGATTGCGCCAATTTCCTGTCCCGCAGTAATCGCGACCGGGGCGTCGATGGACCAATCCAAAAAATAAACGTCCTGTAGCAAACGCACGGCATACGCGGTGAATCCGAAACGTTCTTCGCCGGTGGATCGTCGTTGAGACCACATGTGATTGCGGTGATATTGTCGATCGTCAGGGAAAACAGCTTCGAATTCCCCCATCATAAAAATGTGATGCTGCATGGCGGGCCTCGTGATTCGGCAAGTCGTGATTTCGGGGTAACTCAATTCGCCAAAATTCGGGCCCGTCACACTAAATAAACCGGGCTTTCACCGAAACGATTAAACTGAAGAACCCTAATTTTTAACGGCGCCAAACCACTACGTATATCTGACGCCTCGGCTTTCGGCTTCAAAGAACGGCGGCAACAGCGCGTCGGCGTGTAGGAATCCTTTACGAGTCAATTCGACACCGGCGTCATCGAAGGTCAGCATCCCTTGGGCGGCGTGGTCCTTAAATTCATTGGCCCATTGTTGGGTAATGTCGACATCGTATTTTCGCCGGAAGTAATCGACCTCCAAATACCCACGTTTCAATTGCAAAATCATTTCGCGAATCAACAACTGGTGTTTCGTCGGTGCAAAAGCGCGGCCCAAAGGCAAACGGCCGTGTTGGATCAGTTCTTCTTTGTATTGCGCCATGTCGGCTTTGTTCTGGTAATGGATGCCGGACACGTGACCGAAACTGGCGATTCCGGTTGCCAACAGATCGGAGCCCTGCCACAGATTATCACGGTAGCTGAAGTTGACTTTGCGGCTGTCTTTGACGACCGTGTAGGCGCTGCTGATCTTATATCCAGCGGCCAAAAATTCGTCGTATGCGTAGTCCAACCATGCACGCTTGGTGTCCCAGTCCGCGACCGGCGTTTCAATTTTTTCGCCCAAGATATCCTTGGAATAAACTGTATTGAACGGCAATTCCATTTGATAGATCGTTACGCTTTCGGGAGAAAGTTGGATCGCTTGGGCGATGTTGTATTTCCAATTGTCCCATGTTTCGCCGACCATGCCTGAGATTAAATCAATGTTGACGTTGTCAAAATCAGCCGCTTTGATCCAGTCCCACGCTTTATAAACTTCCTTGGAAAGGTGCGCCCGGCCGTTTTCCTCAAGCACTGAATCGGTGAAGTTTTCTACGCCCAGGCTTAACCGCGTCACGCCAAGTTCCTTCAGCGTCTTAATTTTATTCTCTTGAAGCGTTCCCGGTTCGCATTCGAAAGTCACCTCTTCGGCGCGGTCCCAATTGATGTTTTGGCGCAAGCGGTCGACCAACGATGTCAGTTGCCGAGCGCTTAAAAATGAAGGGGTGCCGCCACCAAAATAAACGAACCGAAAAGGGCGATCGCCCATGACAGGTTGCTGGCTGACCAATTCGATTTCCTTGCACAACGCCGCGACATACGATTCGATCTCTTTCGCGTTTTGGTCGGTGAAGACTTTGAAGTAGCAGAACTTGCACCGTTTCCGGCAAAAGGGAATATGCAGATACAGTCCCAGCGGCGTTTCGGCGACCGGTGGTTGAGCCAATACCGATGTGACGGCATCCAGTTGCTCAGATTTCCACTGGGAGAACGGCGGGTAGTTGGAAATGAAGTAACTGCCGACTTCGGTTTTTTTGGTTTCAGCCATAGTTTGGTTTCAGCCGTAGGGTGCTTTAAAGTTGCAAAAGTTGCAAAAGTTGCGACGTGCGGCCTTCGAGCCTGCCGGAAGCCTATCGATCGCCTACTCCGTGTCCAGACTTAAACAATAGACCACGCCCTGGTCGGTCGCAATGATGATTCGACCGTCCGCATAAGCCGGTGATCCAACGAAGTTACCATTGAATTCTTTTTCCCACAGCTTTTCACCGGTTTCCAAGTCGATCACGTACAACCGGCCGTCGCTGGAGGCCGCGACGACGCGACTTCCAAGGATAATCGGCGACGGGTCGACTTTGTTTTTCAGCGCTATCGTCCAATTTTCTTCTCCATTAACCGGGTTGAGCGAATAAAGTTTCCGATTGCGCCCACCGAACACGATATGCCCATCGGCAACGGCGGCGGAACTCCGGATCGAACTCCCGCCTTGGGGATCAGGCCGCTTCCACTTGACTTCGATTTTCTCCCAATCGACGGCGAAGAAGTCGGCTTTTTCGGTACCGAAGAAGACCTCACCGGCCAACACTGCAGGAGTCGCAATGGTCGGCGATTCAATCTCCACGGTGCCTAACGCGTTGCCGTCCGCGGCACCGATGACGTGCAGGAGGCTGTCACACCCGGCCAGAAAAACGCGGTCTCCGGCCAACGTGATCGAACTTTGAATTTGATCGTTGACTTCAGTTTGCCAAACCAATTCGCCCGTGGTTTTGGACAGCGCGTAAAGTTTTGCATTCTGCGAACCAAAAATAACGGTGTCCTTGAAAACATTCGCCGACGAGTTAATTTCGACGTCGGTTTGATATTTCCAGATCTCTTTACCACCGCCGTCGACGCAGCGGAATACGCCCTGCATGTCGCCCAGATATAACTGACCGCTGTCGTAGGCGGGGGTGGTGATGAATCCGTCAGGGGAATCGAATTCCCATTGCTTCTCTCCGTCGCTTAGCCGCAGTGCGAACATTTTCCCTTTGACGTCATTGGTGACGCCGGCGATAAAAACGGTTTGTTCGGCAATCGCGGCGCTCGATTCAAAACCACCATCGTCGAGCTTAAAATCCCATTGCGTTTTGAGCGCATTGAAATCGCCTGCTGGCGCGAAACCCGTGGATTGAGCATTCCCACGAAACGAAGTCCATGGTTGATTCTGCTGCGCGATGGCTGTGTTGCCCCCCAAAGCCAACAACAGGATTACAAAGGTGCGCATCGCTTGGTTTCCGTAATTTTTTGGAGCGGATTTAATGAAGCGGATTTAATGAAGCGGGGTTGAAAAAGTGATTCCTGGCACGTGATCGCGTTAGGCTTGTTTGGAGCCCAACACTTCGGCTGAATATGGTGAAATTGGCCAACACCACGTATACACACCCAAAGTAAATCCCACCATCATCAATTCTTGCGAATCTCACGACGATTTCTGTGCGTGTCATTGCAATTCAGTCAGCCTTTTTTTTAAAAAGCGTCTTCGTAGATCGCCAACAGCGCGGGGGCGTCCACGCTGACGGGGTTAAAGGTGCCGGTCCATTGTACGGCCGCCGCGTCGGCCAGCGTCGACAATTTTTCTTCTTCGACGTTCAAATCACGCAAGCGAACTTTTAGACCGCCCTCCATGCAGAAGCGGGTAAGCAATTCTGCCAGTTCGTATCCGCCGCCGGTTTGGCCAATCTCTTTCATCAGCATCTGGTAATCGCTTTCGCACTTGGTGGCGTTGTATTTCACCACATGCGGCAACATCAAACCAACGGCCTGTCCGTGCGCGATATCGTATTCTGCAGTCAATGGATTGGCCAACGCGTGAGCCGCACCGAGCATCGAGTTTTCGATCGCGACCCCGGCATGGGCGGCCCCCAGTTGCATCTTTGTGCGGGCCTTCACGTCGGTCGCGTCCTGCAAAACCTTGCTGAAGTTCATCGCCAGCGCTTTCCAAGCCTTGCAGGAAAAATCAACGGAGACTTCACTCCGTTTGGTCGTCACACAGGTTTCCACGGCATGAGAAATGGCGTCGATGCCCGTCAGTACGGTGACTGAGTGCGGTTGTGTGAGCGTCAAAAGTGGGTCGAGTATCGCAATCTTCGCAGCGGCACGTTTGTCACCGCAGGCCATTTTAATATGCGTGTCTTTGTCGGAGATCAGCGCGAAGGATTGCATTTCGCTGCCGGTGCCGGCGGTGGTGGGAATCGCGATCATCGGCAGCAGTTCGCCCGTGGCCTTCCCCACGCCCCAGTAGTCCTGCATTTTTCCACCGCAGGAGAACACGAAGTTGATTCCTTTGGCGCAATCCATGGAACTGCCACCGCCTAAACCGATGAACAGGTCGGGTTGGTAGTCTTTGGCCACCGCCAAACCGCTTTCGACGTTGGCGGTGGTAGGATTTTCCCGTGCCCCATCAAATACACGAACGTCGATGTTGAATTTTTTCAGCGACTCCAAAGCCGCTTGAACGTGACCGGCGGCGACGATACCAGGATCGGTGACCAAGAGCGCTTTCCTACCGCTCAAACCACGGGTCAGCTTCCCCAGTTGAGCGATCGCACCTTCACCACGAACGACTTCGGTACGTTGACTTGTTGAAGTCGGCGGCATGAGAATTTCCTAAGCAACAATAGAAAGGTATTGGACAAATCGGTAATCGTTACGCGCAGCGCACTACACCATTTCCGCCATTTTTTCTTCGGTAACCTGATAGGCACGCGAACGATAAAGGAAGTCGATGATGTTGCCTTCATGCGGTTGAAGCCAATTCAAACGGTTCGTTGGAATTGGGCCGATGTTTAGGCGGTCAATCGTAATCGCATCAGTCAGTTGGTCAATCCAAGCTTGATCCTGCGTGATCGCGGTTCCAACGAGCGTCGGTCCAGCCGCTTTGAGCATTTTGTCTTGTCGGCATTTTACGACCGTTGCGAATGGAAACATAAATTCCTTGCTGGCGATTGCGCACTGGGGGCTTTCCGCATGTGCCACCACCGGACGCAGGTACGAACAGCGCTCCTTTTCCACTAAGCGGTCACCGAATTTCTCAGTGCAATCGGTCACGCCGTCTTCTTTGAGGTCGGCTTTGACCATGTTCCAAACCGCTTCTCCCATGCCCGCTGCGGTGAAGGCGGCTAAACCCGCGTTCTCATCCTCCGGCCCCAATGCTTCGACCGGGCCGATTTTTTCTGCGATCGCTTGAGCGATTTCTAGGGTGTGCCGCGATGCGTAGATCGCCGAACAATTGATACAGCTACGACCACCGTTGATATAAACGCTTTCGACCATAACGTCGATGTACCGTTCCCAGTCGTCGACGGAGTCGTCGCCTAAGAAGATTTTCGAGAAACCGGGGCCGTGAACTTGAACGCGTGGGTTTCCTGAAAATTGATCGACCGTTTTCTGTGAACCAAAAATCATGCTGCGTGGGCAGGAATCCATCAGCGCAGATCCCACGTCGTGGCCACCAGGATAAAGTGAAATCGCTTCGATTGGAATGCCGGCCTGTTGATAGGCCGAAGCGACACGGTAGGCGGTCCAAGGTTCTTGTGATCCGGGTTTCAGCACCAGCCCCATCTGCAGTGGAATTGCGGGCAACCACAACGTGTGTACTCCGGGCGAGTTCGACGGCAAAACGGCTCCCAGCACCGGCGTCTGGGCTTGGTAGCTGACCATCACGCCGCGTGATTCCACCCCGTAACCGCGCGTGAGAATGTCTAAATCCAACCCGCGCGTGAGGCATTGTAGAATCTCCTCCATGTTCCGCATCACGAAACTGTTTTTCTTCATGTTGCTGCGACACATGTGCATCGGAAGTCCGGTGGAAGCCGATTGATGGTCGACAAATTCTTCGGCGGTCTGCGTTCCATCACCAAGGGGCAGCGCTTCGTTTTCAAACAAGTCCGCTGCGACGCCAATTTTTTCGATCAATTGAGCGCAAGAGAATTGCCGCAGCGCGTCACGCGCTTTTTGAGCCGACCGCATGTCGCGGGTTACCAATCCACCGTTGGCAGCGTGGACGTTAGCGATCGTTTCACCCGTATTGAAATGGACGACTTCGGTTGTCTCGAGCGACTCATAGGGTTTGCCCCAGCGAATAACGGGAATCTCTAACACGCGATATCTCCAAAAGGAATGGGCAGTAGTTTGGCGCGGCCTCGGTCTGGTGCCGGCACCGATCACTTTCGACGGTGGTTTTGGACAGTGCCTGCGCGCGATGCGAAAGCAATGGATTTACGACCGTTTCCATTCGGGCAACAGTTTTAATAAACGCCGACGGTGGTGGATGAAGCAATCTCGTGAAAGGGCCTCACGCCGCTGACACCGTACCAAGGGTAGGTCTCAAAAGGCGGTTCCCGTTCGCCTTCGTCGCGTTCTAAGAATCCCGGGACGAAGAATTCAGGTGTCAGGGTCGTTAGTTTGACGCGCCCTGTTTCGCCGATTCCGACCACGGAGTTGCTGTCTTCAAAACTGACGACCTCAGTAACGGCACGGGGCTGTGGCGCGTAATACGCGATCTTGTATTTATCAGCGGCGGTGACCGGTTTGCTACACGCTAAACCCATCAGCGTGTTGCCGTAAGTGGGTGTCATGAAAATACCGCTTTCTTCGGCCTCCCCC
Source organism: uncultured Pirellulaceae bacterium (assembly GCA_937944405.1). GTDB lineage: Bacteria > Planctomycetota > Planctomycetia > Pirellulales > Pirellulaceae > Mariniblastus. The sequence continues at coordinate 23,155 of CALDYR010000010.1, read as the reverse complement.
CCAAAAAGTTCCTCGACGCAAAACCGAGTCCACTGAGGGGTGAATTCGGTGCCGCCGGAAAAGATTCCGGTGATACCCGTTTCGGCCAGCGTCATCCCCCGTTCCTCCAATCCTTCACACAGCGCTTCAATCAGCTTCGGCGTGGCGAACATGCATTTGATGTTGTGGTTGGCGGTGAGGATTGTGATGGCTTGGTCGATGCAGTGTTTTTTGTATTCATTCAAATGTTCCATCCAACCTTTTTTGATCAGTTTCACGACCCAACGTGGATCGAGGTCGATACAGAAACAGATGCCGCCGCGGAACTGAGCCAGATGTTCCACCGCCAAACGTAGTCTGCGCGGGCCTGACGGTCCGAGCATCAACCAGTTTCCGCCGCGCGGGAAATACTGGTCCGGCAGCGTCTGCGAGAAATTCTCGTAGTCGTCACGAAAGTCATTGACTACGACTCGGCTTTTGGGAACGCCGGTGGTACCACCGGTTTCAAACACGTAAGTCGGTTGGTGCTGCATGTCTTTCATTTTCCATCGTTCCACCGGCCCACCCCGTAGCCAATCGTCTTCGAACAAAGGAAACTTCTTGAGATCATCGAAGCATTTGACCTCAGTCAGTGGATCGAAGTTGAAAGTCGATTTCTTTTCCAACCAAAATGGGCAACCGGTTGAGTCATGAAAATGCCGCTGTACAATTTTGTAGGCATGTTGGTCCAAACGGTCTTTGGCGGCGGAAACTGCGGATTCCAAATCTACGTGTGTCGTCGACATTTTGTTTTAGATCGAATGAGTGGTTGAGATATTAGCGCTGTTTTGGAGTTAACTCAGAGATGGTCCGAACGTTCCGGTGACGAAATCATTCGGCGTTCCTCAGCGCTGACCGTGAGGCCGGTCGATATTGTAACAGCCAACAAGGGGGCTTTCACTCCGGCGGAAGACTTGATTGCCAGAAAAGCCGCTCTCCTTGGGCGATGCACCAGCAGGCGATGCACCAGCAGGCAATGCGATGGCCGGAAACACGTTTGCCTAACGCTTTTATCTGGCGGGGCGCCATTGAGGTTGGCCCGATGAGCTTCGGCTTCGGGAGACCGAATCGACATCAGATCGATCGCTGGATTGGCCCCAATCTAAATCGCGGTCACGCCGTCCACGGGTGGTTTGTGATTTGTACCAACCCTGGTCCTGATCGTTTTTCAATTCTACGAATTCGGAGTCTGACCGTTCTTGAACTTTGTTGATCGCCAAACCACGGGGCGGATCGATAAAAATGTTGGACGTCGTTTCCATCACACGGCCATCGGGGGTTTCGAAACGAACATAAACGGTCAACCGTTTGTTGGAGGGGACGGCCTTGTCCCAGGATAGATTTAACAGGATACCACGATTGCCAAATTCGTCTTCGGCGAAGAAAAGCTCGGCCTCTTTTCGTAGAAAGCTCCATTGGCCGATTTGCCGTTCGCCCTGTTCGGCAGAAGGGTCGACCAAGCTAATCGTTAGATTACCTGCTTCGTCCACCACTGACCCGTCGACTGATTTCGGTTGAAGAAGAATTTCAATTCCATCGTCGCCGGGGCGGTTGTCGGTGTTCTTGCCCTTACTCAGCGATTTGTTGATGACGACTTCTGTAATCAAAGAATCGGTCCGGATTTTGACTTGGTGTCCTGCTTCGTGCGCGTTTTCAATTTCTAACCCGAAACGTGTTTGGTCACCGTCAAGATTCGATTCCGGTTCCGGAAGTTCGTGGTTTATAGAAGGCTCAAATGTTGGCGGCACAGCCTGTTGGGATTCGACTGGGGAAGGGAAATAACGGTCCAGTGTATCTTCGTTGGATTGGCTGTTGCGGAGAACGCCGACTGAATTCTGTTCGTTCGGCGGCGCGAGCGTTGGCGTTTGAATCTCCTGGGATTGATAGTAAATTTGGCCGTCCACAGGATAGCCTGTCGTTTGATCGTAGTAGATGATATCGGGTGCGTTTTGCGTTTCTGGCAGTGAGTGCTCGACGCCTGAACCGTAAATGACCGGTTGAGATTCTGTGGTGATCACCGGCGCAGATGAGGGCTGTGTGGTGGTGATTTCCGTTGAACCTGCACCCGATTGCGACAACAGGGCGTAGTATTTGTCCTCAAGATCGAGATATTCAGCGCGCAACAACGCCGTTTCGCGACGGCACTTCAGGTTGGAATTGCAACCGATCGAAGTCAACGTCAGGCAAATCGCAAGTATCAATAGAAAAAGCCGCATGGGATTGCTCAAGAAAGACCGATAGACGGTCTTTCTTTAGCGGAATCTCCAGCGGCGTTGCAATGTCAATCGTGAAAGTGACAGCATTTATTGTCGTTGGGCAAGCGAAAACCAATCGGTCTACGCACCGGCGTTTGTCTCTCCAACCTTGGAAACGACTTGGTCGATCAAGTTATACTCCAAGGCTTCCTGAGCGGTCATAAAGTTGTCCCGATCGGTTCCATCTTCGATCTCCTGCAAGGTTTTGCCGGTGTGATGCATCAGGAGAGTGTTTAACCGCGTTTTGACGCGCCGCAGTTCGGAACGATGAATCATGATCTCTTCGGCCGTTCCCTGCATGCCGGCCAAAGGTTGGTGAATCATGACGCTGGCGTTGGGCAGCGCGTAACGTTTTCCGCTGGCTCCGGCGGTCAGCAGCATCGCGCCCATCGACGCGGCTTGGCCCATGCAGTAGGTGGCCACGTCGCAGCTAAGGAATTGCATAGTATCGTAAATCGCCAGGCCCGCAGTCACACTGCCGCCGGGGCTGTTGATGTAAAGATGAATGTCTTTTTTAGGGTCTTCTGATTGAAGGAACAACATTTGCGCGACCAAAGAATTCGCCAAATCGGCCGTTACCTGTGTGCCCAGAAAAATAATGCGGTCTTTCAGCAACCGGCTGTAAATGTCATAGACGCGCTCGTCGCGTCCCGTGTTGTCGACTACGTAAGGAACGTATGCCATGGTAAACTCCGTATATGAATAAGTCTGTCGGTGGGTGCTACCGTTCGACTTTTGGGCCTGATAATTTGTTAATTATTGCTGTGGGTGAAATGAAATCGGTTTAATCGTCATCATCATCGTCGGCGTCTTGACGAACCGTCAGTTGATCGACCAAGCCATAATCCTTGGCCTGTTCAGCCGTTAAAAAGAAGTCGCGTTGCGTGTCTTGGGCTATCTTTTCAACGGTTTGTCCGGTGTGTTTGGCAAGAATTTCGTCTAAAACACTTCGGTTACGGAGGATTTCATCGGCTTGGATCTCAATGTCGCTGACCTGACCGCTGACACCCCCATAGGGTTGGTGGATCATCACGCGCGAATGCGGCAAGCAATAACGAAAGCCTTTGGTACCACCAGCAAGGAGCACCGCCGCGCCGCTGGCGGCCTGTCCGACACAGAATGTCGATACCGGACACGTCAAAATCTGCATCACGTCGTAAATTGCCATCGTCGCGATCACGTCGCCGCCGGGCGAATTGATGTAGAAGTTGATGCCCTTCTTTTTGTTTTCGCTTTGAAGATATAGCAACTTCATCACCAGATCGTTGGCGTTGCCGGTGTGAATTTCGCCCTGCAAAAAGACAATCCGGTTCTCCAATAGAAGATCGCCAAGGGTCATCGTGCGCTGACGTTGCATGCTCTGGGAGGCATACGAAGCTTCGATCGCGTGTCGCTCCAGAGGCGACATTTGGCCAAGCGGATTGAGCCCCGAAGAGATCGAACTGGCAGGCTGATTAACGTCTAGGCCGGGATTGGTGATAGGTCCGGGATAGGATGGATTCGGTGATTGCGATTTGTCGTTCAAGACAATTTCCTTGTTGGGGTCAATGCAATGAGGACGACTGGCCCCCGTATTTACACTTCGATTTCCTTCAACAGTACCGCCTTAGCAAACTTCGGGCAAGACGGGATGGATTGGAACCTTTGATCGACGGTTTGATCGGACCGCCGATGCCCGTCCGTTTTTCATCGACCCCAACACGGGCCAAAGCCGGTCGTTTCGATTGAATCTGTTCAAGATCGCAGCGCGCGTTAAGGTCTCAGTGCGACGCGTGTGGTTTCATCTCTCGAGCAACTATCCTCACTAAGGGTTATTCCAAACGCTCTCTTCTCGGCTCGCGCCGGATTCAGGTTGACATTCTGACAACCTGAAATGCAAGTGACTCGGCTTGGGGGAATGGGGCCTTGCGATCAAGCTGCAAGCAAAATGGAGATTTGGGCTTCGGTTTCGACGCTCGCGAAAATTTCAGCCGCACCAGCAGGTCGGCGAAATATCCGGGGTGAATGCCCCGACGGTGAGATAGCCGCGCAATCAGCAATCCAGAAAACAAAAGCAGGCAATCAGCTCAATAGCGTCGTGTCGGTTCAAGTTTTAACTTCAAGGTAGCCAAATCGCCTGGAATTCAGGCCTGTCGCAGGAAATCCAAAGTCTGGCGGCTTCCTCGAACTTCCTGTCTGCCCTTCCTGCACCCCAGTTTTGAATCTTGGCCAACCGGTAGGCAAAAATAAAGGCCGGTCAGAAACCGGCCTTTATCAATCTCAAAATTTTAAACAAACACTACTTGTTGTCGGTCAAACCGGGGACCGCTGGTTCTTCACCACCAGCGTATTTCGCGACAGGGATGTCAACCGTTTCACCCCCAGCGAAAAAGTCAATCGCGGCTTGATCGTTCTGTTCGCCGTCTTTGAATTCAGTCGCTGTGAAGGTGGCGTGTTCGGTGATCAGGTCAATGACCTTGCCTTCAACGATCATATTTCTCAATGAATCCATTTGGCCATTGCGTTCAAGTTTCGCCCGTACGCGGCGTGGCGAATCATTTTGCTGGGCAGCAATACGCAAGATTTCTTTTTCAAAATCCTCTTGTGCCTCTTCTACCGATTCTTCTTCGGCGATCCGTTCGAGAATGAAGTGCTCCTTGAGCAGCGTCGCGGTTTTTTCCAGAATGTTCTTCCGCAGCAAATTCTCGCGCCCCAAAATCTCTTGTTCAGAGAAACCACTGGACCGCATTTCAAGCACCGCTCGCTCAAGTTCGCGCCGTGATTGACGACGCAATAACGTCGGCGGCAGTTCCCAGTCGGCCGAATCGGTCAACATTTTACTGATCTGGTCGCGGACCTTCTGGCGTTGTGCGTAAGCCAAGCGGTGTTCAATAGACCCCTTTAGGGTCTCACGAAGTTTTTCGACATCCATGCCGATACTTTCGGCGACGGCTTCGGCGGTGGAGGCTTCGGCACGTTTGACGTCGAGAATTTCGATTTCGACATCGACCTCTTTACCCGCCAATTTTTCGTTGTCGGCGAATTCACTAAGTTCGACTTTGATCGTAATTTTGTCTTCGGATTTTTTTCCGAGAACCAGTTTTTTAAAGTCCTCGATCGTCGCGTCGGCGAAGCTTAGTTTGCCTTTGACTTCGATTAGAGTTTCCTCCTGAGTCGCAATCACTTCGCCGTCGAGTGTTGATTTGATGTTACAGACGATGAAATCATTTTCGGCGACGGGATCTTCGACTGGCACAAGATCGCTCACACGTCTCCCTAATCCAACGATTTCAGCGTCGATGTCGGCGTCGGTGAATTCCTTCTCTGGGCGTTCAAGCTTCAATCCCTTCCACTGCGGCAGTTCGAATTCGGGACGAACTTCGATGTTGAATTCGTACGTCAGATCGCCTTCTTCGGGAATTTCAACTTTCTGGAAGTCGAGGTCCGGTTCGCTGATCGCCGAAAAAGTCTCTTGGTCGCTGATCTGAGTCAGGCTGTCCATCAACAATGACCCCTTGACCTGATCGGCCACTTGTTTGCGGAACTTCTTTTCGACGATCATACGTGGGGCTTTGCCTACACGGAAACCTGGAACTTCGGCGCGGGGAACAAGGGTGTCGAACTGTTTCGAGAAATAGTGCTCAATGTCGCTACGAGCAATAGTTACGGTGACGTGACGCTCGCAAGCGCTCTGTTCTTTGATATCGATTTTGAGGTCGAGTGATTTGTTTTCTTCGGGAGCTTCAGTTGTCTCTGTGTTCATGCCAGTATTCCTGATCGCCGTGTTTGCGGAGGTGTTGAGTTTCCAGATGGTGACTTAATAAAAAAAATCATGCTGCGAGTCGCGGCATGATTCTATCAGTAAATCTCTTTATTACTCAAACGTTCTCTTGAAAAAGCAAGCAAATGCTTCATTGCGCCCTGCCTGCAAAGAAAGCGGGTGAACGGATTCGAACCGTCGACATTCACGTTGGCAACGTGACGCTCTAGCCACTGAGCTACACCCGCATCAGGGATGATCAAACTTCCCAAAAAACTTGAGGCGAACGGTCTTCTCTACAAAATGACGCCTCATGTGGTTGGAGATTATAGGGAAGACGCCGCACGTTGCAAGACATATCACGGTAAAGCCTTACGAATATTTGGACTGTCCGTGATTTCGCTAAAAAGTGCCCCAAGATCGAACAGAATTCTTTTAGCAACGTACTGGAGTTTTGGTTTAATTCGACAAAACAGCAGTAGAAATGCGGTCAAAGACGCCGGTACGACTAAAAACCCGAATTTTTGTCGGTGGCGGGAAAAGATTTCCGTATGAAAATTGTGTTCTGGGCTACCAACTAAGCCCTAGTGTAAACTTAATGAACTTTGTTGGTCCACAAATGTCATTTTATTGCTAAGATGCGACCCTTGACGGTCGGCCTACAGGGCCGATATTTCGTTTTCGATCCTTCGTCAAACTACAGAAAGAAACTCCGCTATGCTCAAAGCAAAGTTAGTCGTCGTTGGTGGCGACGCGAAACCAAAGGAAGTTGACTTGAGGTTGCCGACGGTCATTGGTCGCGGTCGCGACGTAACGTTGACGCTGCCGCACCCGTTGGTCAGCCGGCGGCATACCGAACTGTTTGAGAAAGACGGCTATTTATATGTCAAAGATTTGGGATCGCTCAACGGAACCTATGTCAACAATCGAAAGATCGAAGCTGAACACCGATTGGCTCCTAACCAATTGTTGACCCTAGGTAACGTTACTTTTCGGGCGTTATACGACGTGGTCGGAGACTCGATGGTCGACGTTGTGCGCGGCCCCAAGGTTTGCCAATCCGATAGCGAGACCCTCGAGTCCCCAATCGAAAAAGACGAAACGGTACATTTGGATCGCTTTGACGATGCACACGAAAAATCCGAATTCAAACCGGCGATATCTCGCCAGCATGTAAAACGCGTTGCCACTACGCCGGACAAGGTGTCGTTTGAATCTGAGGCTAGTGAAGCCCCCCCAAGCGCGGATGACTCCGAAGAACAGGCTAAAGATTCTGATAGCCATGCGGATGCCAGTTGCCCGAAGATCGAAACCCCCAGTGACATTTTCTCCGGTGACGAAGAGTTTTTGACGCCTGAGAAGTCTATTTCAATCAGCGCTTTGGAATCGTTGCCGCCTTTGAACCCCTCTGTTAGCGTGACCGGTAGCGGCCTAGATTTTGGTGGCAAACAGCCGCATTCATCGATCGAAGCGGTTGACCTGGACATCGACGGACAACCGAGACCAAACAAGGTTGGCCAAAGCGATGTCGCCCTAGGTTCGTTCTTGAAAAAACTACCGCGTTAACATGAAAAAAAACAGTGCGATTGATCAAGTCCTAGTCAAACGAATCCGTTCAGGTGATGCTGACGCTTGGGGCGATCTCATTCAGCGCTACGAAGGCCGGTTATTGGCGTTTGTAAACAGCAGAATCTCGAACCGATCGGCCAGCGAAGACATCGTTCAAGAAGCCTTCATCGGATTTCTCAACAGCCTGCCCAACTTTGACGGTCGCCGTTCGTTGGAAAGCTATCTGTTTTCGATCTGTGCCTACAAGATGACTGATCATCTGCGTCGCGAAGGCCGGCGGCCTGCGATCCCGCTGTCGGCGGGCGAAGGGTCCAGCGGCGGTCATTGGCAACTCCAAGGCGAAGCCCGACCTGCCAGCAGCATCGCTAGGTCTGGTGAACGGCAAACCATCGAACACAATGCCCTCGCCGAAGCGCTGGACCAGCAAGTCCAGCATTGGCAGCAAAAAAACGATTGGACAAAACTCAAGTGTGTCGAACTGTTGATCGTCAGAGGCAAAGCCAACAAAGATGTCGCGACGTCGTTGGAGATTACTGAACAACAGGTCGCGAGCTTCAAATTCGATTTTCTTAATCGGGTGCGTGCTTTAATCAAACGCCAAGGCCTAAACGCCGACGTGCTCCCTGAACTGTACGAACAGCAATAGCGCACACAGATCGACATTTAACATTTTAAGTTAACCATTTCATTCCAGCGTTACAAAATGTTTTCGATCTCGATGGTGGCCCCAAGTGAGAATGGTCTTCACACGAACCGTCACGCCAAGTCTGCTAATCCGCCAAACATTCTTTAAAACCGGCACCATTCCTTAAGCGACTGTTTTGGAGGAACGTGTTTGATGCCTATGGTACTGATGGGTGTGTCGCAGATCCCATTTTGACCGGAACCATGTTTGGAAACTTCTTGCGATGAATCGGGCAACGTTCGTCATCTCCCGAGCGGTAGCCGTTTTTTTCAGCCTCCACCGCATTCAACCGCCACCGCATTCAGCCAAAGTCGTCTCGGCCGCAGGGCACACAGACCAATTCGATAGCTAGCTTCCGTTTAAGTTGCGGACACAACGGATTGGCGGTTCTCACGGGTTGCTCGTTGCAGCGTCGCTGCGGCCAGTGCGTAGGAGCCAAAGATCGCTGTTGAAAAGAAGCAATCGCCTGCAAGGGTGTACTTAAAAAATGGCACTGCATTGGTGTAACAGTTGGTCAGGCCTTGGAAATCGGTGGAGTACCAAGCACCGCTGGCCCAGACCGCGAAGTTGGTCACGGCGAAAAACAAGCACGACATCATCAATGCCGCTGCGCCGGTTTTGACCGCTGAAAACTTTGAAAATTTGATTGAACCGGGCTGCCGGATAAAATACCGACCGATAAAAGCCCCTGTCAGCAAACAACCGTAAACGCTCAGCGCGATCGGCCAGTGGTAAGATCCAATTTGCCAGTCGCTGATCAGCAACGCCAGCGCGGTCGCCAGTAATGCCATCCAAGTCCGGCGGAAATAAAACCCACTGAACAATGCGATCGCGGCAATCGGTTTAAAGTTCGGGAGGTCCGCTATCAACAGTCGACTGCTGAAGCCAATCACGACTAACCCCGCCAAAATGATCCACGGCAAAAAGTCGCTACGGCCCAGTGAATTCAATGATGGCTTGCTTTTGGTCGCTGGCATGGTCGTTTATTTCTTCGGACGCAAAGGATAGTTGCATAGGTAAAACGGGTATCTTATCTCGCGTAGGAAGTCTAAGGAAGCCAATTTCTCGGGTTTTCCGCATCCAGCGATCGATAAGTTCCTGCGGTATTGGATTCGGGAGCTCCGCCGAACCGGCGCGATCATGCCGCCACTCGATCTTCCAAACGCGTAAAATCTGCCCTCCCAATCCCGCCAGTATTGTGAGCCTGTGATTTCACGATCTCACGCAACAGCGGCCAATTGGCGCCCGGGGCAACATAAAACCACTACAAAAACCGTGTGCTAGTTTACTAGGCGGAATGAAATAACGGCGACGCCAACGCCCATTGCCGCTTCTTCCAGTTGGGGCCGTTCGCCATCCGAAGCAGCGTGGCGCGATGGCGATTCCCTGTTGGAACGTGTGCCACGGTCAGGTCAGTGACGAGCATCGTAAATCGCGCTGCACACGTCCTTCTGGTCGGTCCGGTGAGGGATGAACCGTTTGCCGCGTCATTTTGGAATTCAACAAACAGTCCCGCAATGCCTAATCCGGTATCGGAACCTGCCAACGCGCGGTCGTGGACGGTTCAGTTTCGGAGACAGAGCGCTGCAAATTTTCCTCAGGAGTCATTGCATGAGTTCCTTAGGAGTCGGTCCGTATTGCCACCGGACTTGGTCGCCCGGAGCGACCTCGGTGACGCCGCTGCCGGTTTTCGCGAGTTGACCATTGAGTAAATAAGTCCAGTACTTATCTCCTCCGGACTGATCGCCCACGCCATCGATCGATCCGACGAACGCCGTTTCTCCACGGCCGGAAGACCGTAGTTTTAAATCACCGTTGAGGCCGGCTTGAGTAAGAACGTCGAATACCGTCGAATCTTCCGAGCAGGGTATTTGGACGTCGATATTCGGCGCCACGCCGCCGAAGTCAACTGATAAATCGACCGTACCGATATGCCGTGCAAAGCGCGGTTGGGAGGAGGTCTGCCCGCATCCGCAACACAGGATCGCCACCAGCCCTAAAGAAAAGCTCAGGCGCAGAAAAAATATTGATTGCAAAATGTGTATCCTTAAAAGAGTGTAACCCATCGCCGCAGGACCGTTGATCAGCCTGTCTTGCGATATCAGCAATATGAATCAGGGGGAGTTTGCGGGTTGGGGTCAGGTTCAAATTTTGATTCAGCCGGACTAAAATCGGCGCCATGACATCCTCTCAGAATCGTATCGTAACTACCGCTGAAATCGAACCCGGTATTCACTCGATTTCTATTGCTCCTTCCGGCAAAGATAAGAATTGGCTTGATAGCCGCACCCTGCATCAGTTGGGCGCTGCGATCGATCGATTGACGGCGGCAAGGGATGTCGTGGGGATTATTATTCAATCGACAGCGCCCCAACAGTTTTTGGCCGGGGCCGATTTGGCTGCGATTCACGCCACTGCGGATTACGCCGATCGGGATATTGAAGCCTTTTGCCGAATGGGCCGCACAATTTTTGAGCCGCTGCATCGGTGTAGCGCTATTACGGTGGCGGCAATCGATGGTGTCGCCCAAAGCGGTGGTTTGGAAATGGCGCTGTGGTGTGATTTTCGTATCGCGACTGATTCTAGGGACACCCAGTTTTGCTTCGCGGACGTCGAGGTGGGGCTTTTGCCGGGATGGGGTGGGTCAGCGCTTTTGCCGCGTCTTTGCGCCATCGACACTGCGCTGCGGATGATCGCCACCGGAGAAGTACAGTCGGCGGAACAAGCCTTAAACGACCATTTAGTGGATGCCCTGGTTGCCCCAGAAAATTTGCTTTCTGCCGCCCTCGAAATGATTCAACGACACGCTGGTGATCGGCAGCTTGTCGCTCAAAGAAGAAAGTTGAAGACTCAGCCGATTGAATTTGATCTTGAAAAAGATGACCAACTTCGGGGACGCATCAACGCAATCGCCGCCACGATTGGCGAATCAGTAGACGTCTACCCTTTTGCGCCGACGGTGGCGATGGAACACCTGTTGCGGACCGCAGGTGAAAGTTTGGAGGCTGCGTTGGATTCTGAAACCGCAGCGGTCGTCCAAGTCTACGGTTCACCGGCGAATGTCGGTTTGCTCAATCATCATTTTCTGGTTGAACGAAACGGAGTCCAACCCGGGTTAGTGGATTTGAATTTGAAACCCACACCGGTAAAAAAGTTAGGGATCATCGGCGCCGGAGTGATGGGAAGGTCGATCGCTCAGGTCGCGCTTCAATCCGGTATCGATGTCGTGATCGTCGACGCGTCGCAGAACTCGATCGCGATCGCACGGGATGAGCTTTCCGATGCCGATGCCTCGGGCAATCGTCGGCTGAGTATCTCAGACGAATATACGGAACTGGCGGATGCGGATCTTGTAATCGAAGCCGTTGTTGAAACCGTGTCGGTAAAAGCGATTGTCCACCAAAACATTCAATACGCGACCAAATCAGAGGCGCTGGTGGCGTCCAATACGTCTTCGATCCCAATCGAAGTGATGGCGAAGCGTTTTTCATCACCGGGGCGATTTTGTGGAATTCACTTCTGCCACCCCGAAGTCATGTCACTGGTAGAAATCATCGCAGGCCCGGAAAGTTCGGAACAATCGGTTGCCGATGCGGTCGGGTTCGTGAGGCAATTGGGGAAGATGCCCATCGCAATCAACGATGGGGCCGGGTTTGTTGTCAATCGTTTGTTGGCCGCGATGCTGAATCAGGCGCTGCGGTTGCTGGTCGGCGGGCTTACGATTTCAAAAATCGACGAAGCTCTGGTCAGTTTCGGATTCCGCGCGGGCCCTTTTCAGATTATCGACATCATTGGTACCGATACCTGCATGTACGCCGGTCGGGTGATGTGGGAGCATGGTTTAAACTGTGTCAGTTTGCTGCCGATTCTGCCCAAATTGGTCAAACACAATCGTTTAGGACGCAAGACCTTGATCGGGTTTTATCTTTATTCCGATTATCATGCCGACCCGATCGTGGATCCGGGGTTGGACGAAATTGTTTCAAGGTACCAAGATTCTGAAGTGTCCCCGACGATCGCTGGGCTGTCCAAAGAAGACATCGCGTTGCAGGTTCTCGCTCCGGTGGTGTTGGAGGCGACCCGTATTATAGAGGAAGAAGGCGTGGATGATTTTCGCGATATCGAACTAGCCTTTATTCATGGGCTGTCGTTCCCGATGCACCGCGGCGGATTGCTGTTCTGGGCAGACACCGTCGGCATTGAAAAAATTGTCAGAACCCTGCTGCGTCTGTCCGACAATGACCCGCGCATGAAGCCTACGGATTTATTAGCCTCGATGCGACTGGAGGATCGAAAGTTCTACTCATAAGGCGTCAACTCGGTAGCATCAGTCACCCGGTGAAAAGACGACTACCGCAGTTCGAATTTCGATCTCCGCCCCGGTTACGATTCTGTTTTAACGTCCGGCTTCGGCTTCGGCACGAGCCTCTTTCTGAGCGGCCGCTTCACGCGATAGTTTGAATTCTGGGCCTTTCGGGAAGTACTGCAAATCATCTTCCAGAAAATAAGCGCTCGGTAAGTTTTGACCGGCAACGCTGACCTGGCATCCAGTGAAAACGGAGCCCGCGGCACAGGCAGAAATTAGTAACGCGATGTTTAAATAGTTAGTTTTCATGGAACGTTTTCGTTGAACGTTGAAAGATGTTGTTCCGTCGACACAATGCACCCTGCATCGAGATCTTCAGATAACCGACAAACGTCTTATCGTCGGTACAACCGCCTAACTTTGACATTTCCATCGAGAAATCGGTATAGATTGCCCAGTTGTTACCCTTGGGGGTTTGGGTGGTTTGGCGGCTGGCATTCCGCTAGCGGAATGCAGGTCGGCGGGGCCGCCAATCGTCGCCGACCGCCCCATCTCTGACGCCGGTGATCGGCACCGCGGATGCGTATTTTACCAGCCAATGTTGGAACCCGTACTTTTCCTGAAGGTATTCTGGGATAACCGGCCGAAGACGTTATTCAAGGCGCGTTTAATAGCTATCATCAGAGGGACCGAGCTTTTTTTGTAGGTGACAGATATGAGATTTAGTCCGCCGTTGTTGTTGTTGAGCTTTGTGGCCGTGTTGTTTCAAAGTTGTCTTTGTCCCGCTGACGCTCACGGGCAGGCTCAGCAACTTCCTCATCGCAGTTACTATTTCGGGTTTGCCGATCTTTACGAAGGCGATTTTAGGTCGGCCTTGCGTCGGTTCAATTCCGAATACCGCACCGCGTTTCGGTTTGGTGAGTCTCGTTATGTGGATTCGGTTTGCATTCTGGCGATGATCGGGGAATGTCACTATCGTGTGGGCGACTATCAGACCGCGTTGCAGCGTTACAACGAAGCCTTAGAGCTTTATGTTGGTTTGAATCGTCAGGGGTGGCAATCGAACATTCGCGTGCCTGACATTATTCAGTCCGACACCAGCGCCCTTCAGCGCGCCGGGATAACCTGGGGTAGGTCAAAACGCAACGGGCAAATCGCTAACGTTTCCGATGGTATTTCTGTATTGCGTGGTCGGTTGGATGCATCGCGCGCCTTTGAACAGGGCGGCACTTTTGATCCAGCGGAAATTCGTCAGGTCGACGTTACCGAAGTTTTCCGCTGTGCCGCGTTGGCAATTCAGCGCCGCCGGCAAATTTCAGGTCCAACTGGCCGTTACGATCCCAATGCGTTGCGATTAGCCGGCAGCGTGAAGAAATCTGGCATCGGCAACGGGACGTTATTGGGCGCCTACAATGGTGTCGTTTATGGGATGGCGATGTCGGCGATTGGGGAACACGACAAAGCCGCCATCGCGCTCTCCGGATCGCTGCAATTACAGGGCGGGTTAGATCACCGCTTAACGCCGCTGGCGCTATCCGAACTGGCGCACATCGGGGTGCTAAAAGAACAGCCTGACTTGGCGTTGGATTTTGCGCTCGAAGCCACCTACGCGGGGGCCTATTTTCAGCAGCCCGACGTCGTCGAAGAAGGTTTTACGATCGCCACCAGAGCGCATCTGATGACCCAACGTTCACCGCTGCCGGCATTGGAGCCTGCGATCCAGTGGGCCAGTCGCGAGCGTACACAAATGCTCGAAACGTCCTTGAAGGTGAATTTAGCAGAGTGCCTGTCGGAATCAGGGGACGCTGTGTTGTCCAATCAAGCCCTCAGTCAGGCCGGCAATCTGATGACCAATCGCAACCAGATTGCGCAAACCCCGTTGGTGGGGAAACTACGTTATTTGACGGCGGTCAATAAGTTTTTAACCGGCGACACGCGCGGTGGACTGACCGCGTTACGGGCCGCAATGAAGGAACTGACCGCAAAATCGCCGGCTTTGTTTCGTCTTCAGTTGGCTGATAACATGGCTGCCAATCAGTCTTTGACGGAAAAACAAGCCGACCGGTTGTATACCAAACTGTTGCAAGACCCCAGCCAGCAATTGTGGCGAACCGAACCGATGGACGCGATTTCGTTTTTATTGACACCGCATGTGAGCGCTTTGGAACGTTGGTTTGAAATTTTGATTAACCGCAAACAGATCGATCGCGCGGTCGAAGTGGCCGATCAAATTCGCCGCCACCGCTTTTACGCAGATCTGCCCCTGGGCGGACGGTTGCTGTCCCTGCGGTGGGTGCTCCAAGGGGATGTGCGATTTCTGAAACCCGATGCGCTGAAACAACGACAGGAGTTACTAACGCGTCATTCGGGCTATCGCGATTTGCTGAACCAGGCCACGTTATTAAAGGATCGGTTGTCCGCGATCGTGTTACAACCGGTTGCCGAATCGAATGACGATCGGGCCCAACGGCAAACCATGCGCAAACTAGCCGATATCTACACCCGCCAGGAGTCGTTAATTGCGAGTATGGCGTTGCGCCGCGAACCGGCAGAGATGGCCTTCCCGCCGATCGGAAACGCTTCGGACCTCCAAGGATTTGTACAGCCCAACCAGATCGTGTTCAGTGTTTTGCAAACCGCTGCGGGGTATCACATCTTTTTTTTCGACGACCAACGGGCGCGATATCTTGGGTTGGTTGACGCCGGCGCACTGAAAAAGGGGGTTGGGAAATTGCTGGGTGCGATGGGGGTGGCGGCCAACTACGCCGACCCGCAGTTGCTGGCCACCGACGCGTGGAAGGAAGCGGTCAGCGCGTTTCAAGAGAATCTGTTTGAGGATATTCCTGCCGACCAATTAGCCGCGGCGAAAGAGCTGATCGTGATTCCCGATGGTTTACTGTGGTACGTGCCAATCGAAGCGTTTTTAATCGGTGACGGTGATGACCAACGGCCCTTAATTCAAACCACCAAAGTACGTTACTGCCCTACCCTGTTTTTAGCCTTCGCGCGACCGTCGTCTGACGGCGAAATCAAAACTACCGGTGTCGTCACCGGCGCGATGTACCCCCAAACTGATTCGTCAATAGCTGAGGCCGTGTTCACCGAAGTGCTTGAGAAGGAAATCGATGCCAAAGACCTCGTCGGTAGTCGGCATTTGCCCGGCGATCAGTTGGCCGGGCGATTGGATCAATTGGTGGTCCTGCAATCGGCGTCGGCCAAAAATGGCGCTTTCAATTTGCAGCCGCTGCAAACCGATAGCGGTCGAAAAAAATCACAGGCCCAGGGGACTCTATTGGATTGGATGGAGATACCCTTTGCGGCGCCCGACCATGTCGTGATGACGGGGTTGAATTCGATCGGTGGCGCAGGCGGTATTGCGCGCCCTGATGGCAGCGAAATGTTCTTCACCGCGACCAGCATCATGGCCGCAGGCGGTCGGTCGGTGCTGCTGTCGCGCTGGAATGCTGGTGGGCAGACGCAAGCCGAACTCGGGGCGCGATATGGACGATACGCCGCCGCGATGCCGGTCACTTTAGCGTTGCAAAACGCGATCAAACACGTGCAATCCGTGAAAATTGATCGCGTCAAAGAACCGCGTGTCAAAGCCGATGCCAACCCGCACGAAATCAGCGCCGACCATCCCTTCTTCTGGGCCGGGCCAATGCTGGTTTCGTACGATGACCAACGGGGCACCGATCCCGCAGTGCTGGCGTCGTTAGACAATCCCGCAATGGGCGAAGACCACGCTGCGGCCAACGCGGCCGACCCCGCGATGCCAAAGGGGGAAATGAAAAACGTGAAAATGCAGCCGGTAGGAATCGAAAAAACGCAGCCCCCAGAAGGTGAAAAAGAGAAAATCAACGTTGATCAAGGCAGTACCAAAAAAGACGTTGATCACGAAAATCTTGAAGGTGAAGATGGCGACGATCAACAGGGGGCCGTGTGGAAGATCGGCGGCAAGAACAAGTAGCAGTGGGGTTGGCCGCAGCGGGCAAACGATAGCCGCAGCGCTGTTGCTTGAAATGGCGATTTTCGTAATAGTCATCTCCTGATCGCTGATGTGCCGTCTACTCTTGGGAAAACTCGCCGTGAATGCTCAGACCCTCACCCGTTGTTTAATTCATGGTTGTTTCGCGCTGCTACTGCTACTGCTGGTGATGTCGGCCGATGCTCAAACGGCCGATGCTCAAACGGTTCAACCTTACGACACTTTGGTCGTCGCGGCACCTCAATTGACGCCGGCGCTTCAAGATTGGGTCGACTACCGAACCGGCCAAGGGCACCGTCTTTTAGTCGTCCACAGTCGTCGGTTTGCCGCTGAAAATCGAATCTTCATTCAGCGCATCGTCGCGCGGCATCAACAGATTGAAAATCTCGTCTTGGTGGGCGACGCGGCGGATTGGACGCTGCCGCAGGAATCGTTGTTGCCGACAACTCATGTGATGGCCGAAGTCAATTTTATGTTTGGTTCGGAACCTGAAATTGCGACTGACAATACCTACGCCGATCTCAATGGCGACGCGCTGCCGGAATTGAATGTCGGCCGCATTATCGCCACCGACGCCCAGGAGCTGAAAGCATACGTTGACCGCGTTATCGAATATGAAACCAGCAGCGCCGACCCCAGCTGGCGTCGGCGAGTCAACCTCGTGGCGGGATTGGGCGGATTTGGGACCGTCACCGATGGGTTGATCGAAAGCACGGCCAAACAAATCATTACCGATAAAATCCCTGCCAGTTATGACACGTCGGTCACGTACGCGAGTTGGCAAAGCCCCTACTGCCCTGACCCGCGTTTGTTTTCGCAGACGTCGATCCAACGTTTCAACGAAGGTTGCTTGTTCTGGATCTATGTCGGCCACGGCGACCGGCGGCGGTTAGACAAAGTGCGTGTCCCGGAACAACGTTTTGATATTTTAGACCATCAAAGCGCGGTCGCGCTGAATTGCCAGTTCGGTAGCCCGATCGCCATTTTTTTGTCCTGCTATGCCGGGGCGCTGGACAGCAGTCGAGATTGTTTGGCCGAACAAATGCTCAAACAGGCCGGTGGACCGGTGGCTGTTATTTGCGGATCACGGGTGACCATGCCCTACGCGATGAGCCTATTGTCTATTGAAATGGCGGACGAATTTTTTGAAGGCCGCTGCATCACCATCGGCCAGTTATTGCGTAAATCGAAAATGGCGATGGCGCTCCGGCAACCGGGCGCCGACGATAAGTATCGGCGGTTGATCGAAAGCATGGGACGCTCGTTGAGCCCGTTGCCCAAACGATTAGATGCCGAAAAACGTGAGCACTTGCATCTGGTGAATTTATTGGGCGACCCCTTGCTGCGTGTACAACGGCCTGAGCAACTGGCGCTCCTCTGTGATGCCCAATCACACCCCGGCCATCGGATGGTCGTCTCCGGCACCAGTGCATTCGCCGGAGAACTGACGATCGAACTGGTCTATCAGCGCGACCGATTTCGCAAGCGTCCCAAGCGACGTCGGCGTTTTGATTCCGACGATGAAAAAATGGCGGACTATCAACGCACCTACTTACAAGCCCATGACCAAGTCTGCGTCACCAAGGGGCTATTCATTGCGGCGGGCCCGTTTGAAACGTCGATCGAGATCCCAGTTGGAGTCAAAGGTGATTGCGATCTTCGCGCGATGGTGATTGAAAAATCGAACCAGCGGCCCAGATTTGCCTTAGGAAGTCGGTCGGTGAAAATCGTTAAAACTACTGACAGTGCCCCGGTCAGAACCGCCCGACAAACAGAGAGTTTTAAGCCCTGAGGGCAGCCTTTTTATAGCTGTCATTTTCTCACGAGTTTCCAGCCTTTTCGAGGACTTTGAAAGTTGATTCGTGTTTTCGTTTTCGTTTCGTTCGTCTTTTGCAGGTGGCCTTGGCTTCTTTTTCCAATTGTTCTTTTTGAATTCACTGGGCTAAATGTTTCCGGCAAACCGTTTTCATCTTTCCTATCAAGCCACGCTGCGTTGACTGACGGTTGAATCCGCAGTACCACTTCACCCATCAGATCGGCGACTGTAGAAAACAGAAGATCGCCGTTGTATTGCTGGTCGGCATGCTGATCGAAAATCTTGTCCAGACGCGCGCACGAAAGCGTGTTGGCGATCAGCGCCCCCGCCATCACGCTTACTGGTTTCTGTTTCGAAAACTTCTCAAAGGCGGTTTCAACGAATCTCATCGCTCAGCCTGATAAACCAAGGGACACAAAGCGACTATTCTTTATGTGAAACACAAGCAATACAAGCAAACAGAGTGCTGGCCGAAATTTGCTACCTATAAAAGGCTGGGGTTAAACCCTAATCGCGCGGCCCATTGAATCACGTTTTATTGTTCGTTTTCCAATTATCGTTTCCCGAATCGCGCCGCAATACGATCGAAGATCCAGTATTCGAAAAAGATCATCACCACCGATCCGACGAATTGAATTGGTCCTACGATACGCATGTCTTCAGGGCTGATGTTGTCGCCCAGCAGTGAATCCAGCACCATTCCATTGAAGATCAACAGAAAGATTGACGTCAGCCCGACCACTGCGGTAAATCCACATCCTAACCTTGGATTCTTAACCTTGCTGATAGATTTCTTGAAAACCATAGAGTCGTCTACTTGCTGGTGGCTTAACCCCGTGCTGGTGGCTTAACCCCGGGGTGAACGGATGTCGTGGTTTCCGGCGATCTTTGGTCCGACGTCATGGACATAACCGCCCCGGGCTGACGGAGCATTCAACATGATTCTTCCGCGCCAAGCACGGCGGGGCAACTTCAATGCCGTTTGAACCTTTTACGATTATAATACAATCAAGGCTCGGTTCGAACCACCTGCGCTTGGGCAGCGTCGTGTGAGGCAACAACCTTACCAGCAGTTAATCAGGACGGGCTTCAACTTAGCCCGGATATTCCATGGGCTTGTTGCTCCTGTAACGGAAAGGCACTTCGGCGAAGCTACGATCGGGCAAGCGGCAAGGCGGCGATTCATAGGGTCAGCGCGTGGGCCACGGCTAACCATATTAGCCTTGGCCAGACGGGCGTCCACGAGATGAGCAACGAAGCTGCTACATTTGTCCGCTCCCCGATGAGCTTCCCGACGCATTGCGTTGGAAAGATTTTGCGGCCATCGGTATGGCGATCAACAACACCCAAAGAAGCAAGGGAGACGAAATTGCGGTGCGCTACTTCATCCTGAACAAACAGCTCGGTGGCGAGCAGTTTGGGGCGCTGTGCGTGATCATTGTGGCATTGAAAACAGTTTGCATTGGCAACTCGACGTGACGTTCGGCGAGGATCAATGTCGTATCCGCAAGGGATACGGCGACGAGAATTTCAGTACCCTACGACGGGCTGCGTTGAGCTTGCTGAAACAAGAGAAGACGGCGAAGTGTGGCGTCAAGCACAAGCGACTAAATGCTGGATGAGACGACGACTACATGGAAAAAGTGGTTTTCGCTCGGTACAGCACCGTGAAATCGCCCTGACCGCAGTGTGATTCGATCGCGCAAGGATGGGCTTTCGATTTTCGCAGCTGCGGCCAGCGATTTGCAACAGTGCATTCACCAGACCAGTTTGCCGAAGTGGCTCGAGCGTGACAACCAGTTGCTCGATGCAGTTCCGAAGTCGCACGACGCTAACGGCGCCCCCTCGGGCAGTCCTTGAGGGCAGCCAGTGGTGCTGGTTGGCTCGCTCCAGCGGCGGTAGCTTTTTGTCCGATTTAATCTACCAGCGCCGGCGAACCTTTTCCAACGAGCTTCTTCGGTTTCCCGCTAAAATCAATCAACGCAATGCGGCAAGATTCAGAAGCACCGAGCTCATTGGCCTACATACGGTGACCAGTTATGAAACAAGACACCGCCCAAAACTCTGTTTACACACCGTTGGCAGCACCTAACTTCGTGACAAAATTTCTATAAACGGGCGGACATCCAAAGAGTCGACAACGCCATCTCGGTTACAGTCGGCTTCCTCAAGAAAGGTTCCCCTGGACAGGAGTCGGGTAAACGGAGCAATATCCGCGAAGTTTACTACACCATCGAGGTTGCAATCTCCCAACAGCGGATTGAACTGAAAAGCTTCTTCGGGAACTACCCTTGGACTGAACTCGAATCCCTCTTGCGACAAATTAACCAGCGAAACATCGTAATTAGGCTGGAACAGCACTGGAGCGGCGGAAGGGCCACGGACACTCTCGCCCCCGTCCTCAGAGTCAGCAAGGTCTTGGACCAGTCCTACTAATTCATCGGGGACGAAGCGAATGTGATCGCGTCTGATCTGAGCGTTTGTACCATACACCGCACGAATGTTGGTTAATGAACTAGCCGCGAATTCGCCGGGAACTAAGTTCGGATTAGTGTACCTTCGTGAGACAAACCCTCCCCCAAGTCGCGCTGCAAATCCGCTGCCCAATGACAGGATGTTGTTGATGTGAACTTCGCCATTGAACATGGCATGAGGCGAGAGCATGACCGCCGCGTTTCCATCTTCGCTAACGATGTTGTCACCGACAATATCGAAAATGCCAACACCGTTTGGCTGCCAGTCATTGAGTCTGGCCCATCCCGATTCAAGTCTAAGCGTAACACCGCCTTCGCCGTACAAGTTTCTGAAATTGACTGAATCTGCCGCTTGCACCTGAATCAACCCGTAGCCGAAGTGAGCCCCAAAAGTGCGGGCGTTTTCTATCGTCCCACGCGTTGGAATGCCGGTGTCATTGGCGGTTCTTAATCCTGGATGCATCGAAAAGCTGGAGAACACCGATAGGCTATCTTGAATGTCGACGTTGGCGATGTAAAAATTTCTCACATTCAACAAAGAAAACACCATGGTGCGGGATGCAGCCGGGGGGATTTCAACGTTGAAGCTTCCACCGATTCCTCGGATGCTAACATTCTCCGCCAGAGCACTATTGCCTAACCTAAAAAGAACATTGATTCGGTTGGTGGGGGGCAGCAATGGACTTAAAACAGCATTTGCGTCAATCTCAACGTGAACATTTGATTTCAGATCGACATTGCGAATTTGGTACGAACCTTGAGGAACGGTTACGACGCCCCCGCCTTGGCTGGAAACAAAGTTAATCGCAGATTGAAAGCGATTCGAGTCATCCCGATTACCAAGCCCATTTGCACCATAGTCAGCCTGGACATCAACGATCACATCGCGTGTTTCTAAGGAGGGGTCGTAAAAATTTTGGGCGACGACAGAATCCACTGAAGAAGTAACGAGATAAAAATTCAGGATGACCAGCGTCGCAATGAATCGGCAGCGTATTGTTTTAGAACTCATATGAAGTGCTCAATGTGAAGTAGAGGGACTGGATGGAAGCGAACAATTAACTTTACAATTGCTGGCAAAAACGCCCTCGTCAATTTAAACAAGCTGAGATTATGGGAGGTCTGGGTTCCCCGGGGTGGTTGTGGCGATTGGTTCGGTTGCGGTGTGCTGGGCGGTTTGGCGATCTGAAAGGGGTTCGTTTTTTGGCTGCTGATTTCCGACCGTCGGGCGCACGCTCTGCCTTGGGATGAAGATAATGGAACGCTCCGCTTCGCTGGTCGGTCAACTTGGCCACTTCGCCGATCCGAGTTGTGGCGAACCGGTTTATTCGCTGGTCAATATTTTGTTCATGACGATTTGCGCTGTGGTTGCTGGCGCGGATGATTATGTGGCGATTGCGAAGTTTTTGGACATGTCCCAAGGAGTTCCTTCGCACGATCGCTTTAATGCAGTTCTCAATGCGATCAAGCCGGAGGAGTTTGAACCGATCTTGCTGGCGTGGCTCACAGACTTGCACAAGACAACCGTCGGCCAAGTCATCGCGATTGACGGAAAGGTACTTCGGCGAAGCTACGATCGGGCAAGCGGCAAGGCGGCGATTCATAGGGTCAGCGCGTGGGCCACGGCTAACCATATTAGCCTTGGTCAGACGGGCGGCCACAAGAAGAGCAACGAAATCACGGCGATCCCAAAATTGCCGGAAATCATCGACGTTTCCGGGGGGGTGAACGATCGACGCGATGGGATGCGAAACCAAGAGCGCTGCGAAGATTGTCGCCGAGGGAGCTGACTACTGTCTGTCAGTCAAAGGCAATCAACCCACTTTACACCAAGGCATCAGGAACTTTTTTCTTGCTCAGTTGGGAAGATTTTGCGGCCATCGGTATGGCGATCAACAACACCAAAAGGAGCAAGGGAGACGAAATTGCGGTGCGCTACTTCATCCTGAACAAACAGCTCGGTGGCGAGCAGTTTGCGGGCGCTGTGGGTGGTCATTGGGGCATTGAAAACAGTTTGCATTGGCAACTCGACGTGACGTTCGGCGAGGATCAATGTCGTATCCGCAAGGGACACGGCGACGAGAATTTCAGTGCCCTACGACGGACTGCGTTGAGCTTGCTGAAACAAGAGAAGACGGCGAAGGGTGGAGTCAGGCACAAGCGACTAAATGCTGGATGGGACGACGACTACATGGGGAAAGTGGTTTTCGCTCGGTAAAACACAGTGCAATCGCCCCGCCTTGAGGGTAAGGGAGCCTTGTGCTCGCGACTTCAAAAAATGAAAATTAGGGCTGCGAAAACGGAT
>CALDYR010000009.1 GCA_937944405.1 uncultured Pirellulaceae bacterium | reverse complement strand
GTCGCGGTATGAATCATTTCCACCGCTGCAGCCATCGGAATCAGTTCCTCAGGTAGGTCTTCGACGGTAAACTTCGCATTGGCCTGTTGTTTGACGGCCAATCCCGACAATAGCAGCAACACCGGTCGCATTCTTTTGCCGTTCAATAACCAACTGTGCTCCAATAACTGGTCCACCCACGGGGTATCGCTGCGCAAGTTGGTTTGCAACGCGGTTTCGACTTTGGCCAAACCAGCGGCGATGGGAGCAAACATTTCTCGAAGCTTCGACCCCGTTTTAGACGCGGTCGTTGGAGACGTTTGACGTCGATCATCTGCTTCACTGGTGACTCGACTGGCAATCTGGCTCACGGATTTGATCCTTAAACGATTCCGACAGGTAGGCGTGTCGATTTAAATGATTTGGGACGTGCGGCAACTAATTTCGACGGAAATCCCCGCTTTTTCCGCCTGTTTTTTCTTCAAGTTGGAGATTGGTAATTTTCATCGCGCGGTCAACACTTTTGCACATATCATACACGACCAATCCAGCGGCCGACGCCGCCATCAATGCTTCCATCTCCACACCGGTTCGGTCGGATGTTTTGACCGTCGCGGTAATCTTGATCGAAGAAGCATCGGTAAAGGCCGAATCAATCTCCACGCCGTCGATCCGAATCGGATGACACAGCGGAATGATGTCTGCAGTTCGTTTGGTCGCCATGATGCCCGAAATCCGAGCGACTTCGATTACGTTGCCTTTAGTAAACCCGTTTTCTTTGATCCGCGTTAACGTTTCGGGTTGCATATGAACTTCGCAAGAAGCCCGCGCGGTCCGGTTTGACGGGGATTTACCGCTGACGTCTACCATGTGGACGTGGCCTTGGTCGTTGAAGTGAGAGAATTCTTTCAATCGAGTCCGCTGTTTCGCTGATGTTTGTGGAACTGAGTCAAAATGTACCTTTCATAAAATAACTCATTTCCGCCAATCATGTTAGGCAGGAACGGGGGCCGTGACTCCATTAAATTTCTCTTCTCAACGCCCCAGCTTCTTCTACACACAGCCTCTTCTACTCACAGCCCTCTCTACTCCCATTCGATGGTCGCTGGCGGTTTTGAACTGATGTCGTAGCAAACCCGATTCACCCCGGCCACCTCGTTGATGATCCGGGTGGACATCGTGGCCAAAACATCGTAGGGCAATCGCGACCAGTCTGCGGTCATAAAATCGTCAGTATTCACACACCGAATCACCAGCGCGTTTTCATAGGTGCGCGCGTCGCCCATCACGCCGACGCTCTGCACCGGCAGCAGCACCGCGAACAACTGCGAAGTCTCTCGATACAGCCCCGCTTTTTCAATCTCCTCGATCACAATCGCGTCGGCATCTCGCAGAATGACCAATTTGTCTTCGGTGACTTCTCCCAGACATCGGACCGCCAACCCGGGGCCGGGAAACGGATGTCGCCACACCAAATGTTCTGGCAAACCGAGTTCCACGCCAAGCGCCCTGACCTCATCTTTAAACAAATCGCGCAGCGGTTCGATCAAATCAAAACCAAGCTCCTCGGGTAAACCGCCGACGTTGTGATGAAGTTTGATCGTCGCTGCGGGGCCGTCTTTGGCGGCTCCAGATTCGATCACGTCGGGATAGAGCGTCCCTTGGGCTAGGAATTTAGCATTTTCAACCTTATCGGCTTCTGTTTTAAAGCATTCGATGAACGTGTGGCCGATCCGTCGGCGTTTTTCCTGAGGATCGGTGACTCCAGAAAGCGCGTCGAGAAATTGTTTCTGCCCTTGGACGACGTGCAAATCAGCCTTGAAATGATCGGTAAACTGTTCCACAACGACCGCTGATTCGTTTTTCCTAAGCAATCCATTGTCGACCAAGATACAGCTGAGTTGTTTTCCGATCGCCTTGGATAGCAACGCCGCGACGACCGATGAATCCACGCCACCAGAAAGTCCACAAATGACGCGGTTGTCACCAACCTGCTTTTTTATACTTTCGATTGCTTCGGCAGCGAAGTTTGACAGTTTCCACGTTCCGGTGCAGCCACAAATCTCGTACAAGAAATTTCGCAGCAATATATGCCCTTGAGGGGAATGGGTCACTTCGGGATGAAATTGCAAACCGTAAACGGGGAAGTCATTGTGTTTGATCGCCGCCACCGGGCAGGTATCAGTCGCGGCTAACGCGGTGAACACGTCACTGACCGATTGGACTTGATCGCCGTGGCTCATCCAGACATCTGCGTTGGGAGGAAAGTCCTTGAGAAACGGATCTTCACCGGACACCGTGCAGGTCGCGCGACCGTACTCGCGCGTCGTGGTGCTGTCGACTTTTCCGCCAAAATGATCGCAGACCAATTGCATGCCATAGCAAATCCCAAGCACCGGTAGTCCCATTTCAAAAATACCGGTGTCGCACTTGGGCGCACTCGTTTCGTAGACACTGCTGGGGCCGCCGGACAAAATGATTCCGTTAGGTGCATGAGATTGGATCTGCTCAGGCGTAATGTCATGACGGACAATCTCGCAGTAAACATTCTGTTCGCGGACTCGCCGCGCGATCAGTTGTGCGTACTGAGATCCAAAATCTAAAACCAAAATGCGTTGGGAAGATGCGTTATTCAAAAGACCGAATTTCTGCTGGAGGGCAAAATCAAATCGCTTATTATACGAAACGTGGCGTCGGCTTCCAGTCGCCAAAAATTAACCGCCCAACCCCTATAGACTCACACTCAATTATTTACTCACCGTCGCAAATGTCGGTAAAAACCGGGTCCGGCACCTGTCAATGACCGGCAATTCAATTACCTTAGACTTTCATCAGGGCGGCGATATTTTACCGTGTACCGTCGTTTCGATGTGCTCATCGACTCTATTATTCGACCTCGCGACAGGAAATTTCCGATGCGTTTGAAGCTTAACTCTTTCGGTATCACCAATCTCAACGTGCTGGTCGCGTTTTTGCTCCTCGCGTTATCGGGATCAACGGCATCGGCTCAAATCGCAATTGATCTTGCCCGTCCTCCCGAATACCAAACCCCTTCGATCAATGGGCGATATCGTCTGCGGCCACGGTCCACCGCCTACACATTCGACAGCGCCGAAAAGGCGCAAACGTTTGACCGAACTCAATCGGGCTACTTTCAGTCACTCAATGGGAACTGGAAATTTGCCTTTGCCGAAAGACCGGCCGATGCGATTTCCGGTTTCGAATCTGTCAACTTCGATACCAGTGCTTGGAAGGAAATCGCGGTGCCCTCCAATTGGGAAATGAAGGGCTACGGTCGCCCGATTTACACCAATTCGGTTTATCCGTTTAAAGTCGATCCTCCCTTCATCGGCCAAGACGACAACCCGGTCGGTCACTACGTGCGTAGCTTTGAGGTTCCCAAAACATGGGACGGTCGTCAGGTCGTTTTGCATTTTGGCGGCGTGTATTCAGCCTATTACGTTTGGGTTAACGGCAGCTTAGCAGGATATGCCGAAGACAGTTGCCTCCCGTCTGAGTTTGACATCACCGGGCTGATTAAGTCCGGCAGCAACAAAGTGGCCGTCAAAGCATTCCGCTGGGCAGATGGTTCTTATTTGGAAGACCAAGACCATTGGCGGTTGAGCGGGATTTATCGCGAAGTGTTTCTTGAGGCTCGGCCCCGTCAGGGTTTCGAGGACATCTCGATTCGCACCAAACGCATCGCTGACTCCGATGACTGGCAACTGCAAATTCGGCCTCGCCTGCGGCGCGACGCCCCGGGTAATTATGCCGGTGACAAACTTCGATTCACCTTACAAACCAAAGACGGAACGATCATCAGTGAAGTGATTGCCGACGCAAAAAAAATCATCAAGGAAGTTTGGCCCCAGCGCGAGAAACCGCCCTTTGCGCGGATCAAAACCGACGTCAGGAGCCCAAAACTTTGGAGCGCTGAACACCCGGCGCTGTACACACTGACTTGTGAACTGGTCAGCAAAAAAGGCTCCGTCAAAGACGCGACCGCAATTCGAGTCGGCTTTCGGGAAGTCGACCTCAAAGGCAACCTCTTCCGCGTCAACGGGAAAGCGGTGAAACTGATCGGCGTCAACCGTCACGATCACGATCACATCAACGGTAAAGCGCTCAATCGCGATGATATGCGCCGCGATGTCGAACTAATGAAACAGTTGAATTTCAACGCCGTGCGAACGTCGCACTACCCCAACGACCCGTATTTTTACGATCTTTGCGACGAACTTGGGTTGTATGTGATGGATGAAGCCAACTGCGAAAGCCACGGCGTCAAAGGGTTGTTGAGCAACGATCCGGACTGGGCAATGTCTTATTTGGAACGCGCGGTCCGAATGGTCGAACGCGACAAAAACCATGCCTCGATCGTCATCTGGTCATTGGGCAACGAATCGGGCATGGGGGCCGGCCACGCAGTCATGTCGGGATACATCAAAGACGCCGACCCGACCCGACCGGTTCACTACGAGGGGGCTTCGGCGGTTATGGATGATCCTAGGTACATCCCCTTCAACGACCGAGAACGTTATTCGCAAAAAGTACGTTATAACGGAAACCCTACCGACGATTTTTATGTCGACATGCTCAGCCGCATGTACCCGTCGGTCGCACAACTTCAGGACATGCTGGCCGCGGACAACGGTGATCGACCGATCATCATGTGCGAGTACGCTCATGCGATGGGAAATTCGTTGGGCAATTTGGACGAATACTGGGATCTGATTCGCAACGAAGACCGTTTGATCGGTGGCTATATCTGGGATTGGATCGATCAGGGGCTGCTGAAAAAAGCAGACGACGGCAGCACGTTTTTGGCCTACGGTGGGGATTACGGTGACACGCCCAATAGTAGTAACTTCTGCATCAATGGAGTCATCGCGTCTGATCGCACGATCAAACCCGGCAGCCTCCAATGCAAGCACGTTTTTCAACCCGTACAAGTCGAACTCAACGCCGATGGAACGGCGACGATTGAAAACCGATTCAACTTCACCAACCTTTCAACGCTTCAAGGCACTTATCAGATCTTGAATAATGGAGAGGTCCAGTCGGAAGGGAACTTGCCCAGCATCAGCCTTGAGCCGCAATCATCCATGGCGTTTGAGATACCTGCTGTTGAACGTTTGGGGGACGGCGAGTACATGGTCAACGTGATGTTTGCCTACAAACAACCGCCCGTCTGGATCGGTGAAGATACGACGGTGGCCTATAGTCAGTTAAATTTGGGGTGGGGCGACAATCCTCCCTCAGCCCACCCCCCAAGCTCCGCCGAAGACGCGTCGGTCGCGATCAACGGAGATGTGATGGAACTCAAATCAGGCAAATCGTCGATCACCGTGGATGTGAAGTCCGGCTTAATCACGTGCTGGAAAGTCGAGGGGAAAGACGTAATTTCTTCTCCGATTACCCCGAATTTTTGGCGGGCGGTAACGGACAACGATCGGATCGGCGGAAGACTTGAAAAGAAAGCTCCGAAGGTTTGGAAAAACGCAATTCAAAGTGCGTCGGTCACCACCACGCAAAATGGGTCTAAATCGGTGAATGCGGTTTTTGCGATGAAGGATGCCCACGCTGATCTAACGGTCGGTTACTGGTTTGGAGAAGCTGGTGAATTGGTCATTAAATCGAATTTGAATCGCGCGAAAAATTCACCTCTGATGCCGCGTTTCGGAATCCAGTTTGGCGTCCCCAAGTCACTGTCCCAATTCGAGTACTACGGACGCGGCCCTTTTGAGAATTATGCCGATCGTAAGTCAGGGGCGCACGTTGGGCGCTACCGGTCGGCCGCCGCTGATCTAATTCACAACTACGTTAAACCCCAAGAAAACGGTAATCGCTGCGATTGCCGTTGGCTGAACATCACCGGAGCCGAACGATCGATCAACGTGACCGGCGTTTCCCCGGCGATATTTAGTTTCAGCGTTTGGCCGTACAGTTTTGAAAATTTGCAAACCGCGATGCATACCAACGAACTCGAAAGTTCGGCTGATCAAACGGTGAATATCGATTACGGTCAAATGGGCGTCGGTGGCGATAATTCGTGGACCGACAAGGCCCTGCCCTTGGAAAAGTATCGTCTGAACCAACGGGTGATTGATTGGACCGTTAAACTTTCCGCCCAGTGACGCCGTTTAGACCTTTGCGAAGCTGCGGTTAAACCGTAACGAACATTTACACTTTCGGCACTGAACAACATTATGGGCTACCGCTACCTTTCGGATTGCGTTGAAGATCTCAAACGCAACGGTCATTTAATTGTCGTCGACGATCCGATCGACCCGAATTTAGAGATGGCCGAGATCCATCGGCGAGTCTACGCGTCCGGTGGACCGGCGTTGTTGTTCAAATCACCCAAGGGCTGTGATTTTCCAATGGTGTCCAACCTGTTTGGGACCTTGGAAAGAGCCCGTTACATTTTCCGAGATTCGTTTGTCAACGTCCAACGGGCAATCGGGTTGAAGGTCGCCCCTGAAGAGGCCCTGAAAAATCCGTTGAAGTATTGGAAGGCACCTTTTATCGCCTGGCAGATGCAGCCTAAATCACTCCGTCGGGGCGGCAAGGGCGGCGTCACCGAAAACGAAATCGCGCTCAACCGTTTACCGCAGTTAAAATGTTGGCCCGATGACGGCGGCGCGTTTGTGACCCTACCACAAGTCTATTCCGAAGACGTGAACCACCCCGGACTGATGAAGTCCAACATGGGAATGTATCGTGTCCAGATTTCGGGCAACGATTACAACCCGCTCAACCAGGTTGGTGTTCACTATCAGATTCATCGTGGTATCGGCGTCCAGCACCAATCAGCAATTGCGGCCAATCAACCATTTCGAGTCAACGTTTTCGTTGGCGGTAATCCTGCGATGACCGTCGCGGCGGTGATGCCGCTGCCCGAGGGGATGAGCGAACTGACTTTCGCCGGAGCACTCGCTGGCCACCGCATTCCGATGCTGCGGCAGCCCAATGCGGCATCCATCTATAACAATGCCGATTTTTGCATTTCTGGAACCATGGAACCCACACGCACCATGCCCGAAGGACCGTTTGGTGACCACTTAGGGTACTACAGTTTGACTCATCCTTTCCCGGTTCTGAAAGTCGACAAAGTTTACCACCGCACCGGCGCGATCTGGCCTTTCACCGTCGTCGGTCGTCCACCGCAGGAGGATACAGTATTTGGCGAACTGATCCATGAGCTGACCGGACCGGTGATTCCTACTGTTTTGCCGGGGGTGAAAGAAGTCAACGCGGTGGACGCTTCGGGGGTTCATCCTTTGCTGTTAGCGATCGGAAGTGAGCGTTACGTTCCCTACAAGAAAACAACCGCGCCCCAAGAGATACTTACCCAGGCTAATGCGATTCTTGGTCAGGGGCAAATGTCATTGGCCAAGTATCTTTGGATCATCGACCGGGCGTGTCAGCCTGATTTAAAAGCCTCCGACATTTCGACTTTTTTCCAGTCCATGCTGGCTCGGGTGGATTGGACGCGCGATCTCCACTTTCAAACCAAAACAACGATCGACACGCTGGATTACTCCGGCAGCGGTTTTAACACCGGTTCTAAGGTCGTCGTCGCGGCCGCCGGACCGCCGATTCGAGAGCTGCCAAGTGACGTCGTAAATTTGAATTTACCCGCCGGATTCTCAGACGCTAAAATTTGCCTGCCGGGTGTGCTGGCGATCACCGCCCCGAAGTTCAGCGGCGATGGACGAAACAGCGCTGATTTGCGTCGTTTCTGTGAATCCTATGATCGTTCAGCACCGATCAATCGGTATCCGCTGTTAGTATTGGTGGACGACGCCTCCTTTGTCAGCCGCAGCCTCAACAACTTTCTGTGGGCTGTTTTTACACGCAGCAATCCATCCAACGACATCGACGGTATCGAAGCGCGGACCGAAAACAAACACTGGGGCTGCCAAGGTTCATTAGTCATCGACGCGCGCGTCAAACCGTTCCACGCACCAGCGCTGATCGAAAATCCGGAAATCACCAAACGCGTCGATGCGCTGGCCGCCGCAGGGGGGAAATTGGCGCGCTATCTGTAAGGGGGCGCTGCGATAATTGAATTATCTTGTGGCGGGATTGCCTTCAGACAAATGACACTCAAAACGAAGTCTGATATGCAAAAGAAATCTCCCCACTATTTAGCTTCTTCCCGGAACTTTGTGGGATCGCGTGTGGCCAAAGCCAGGGCGATTGCACGGTGTTTTACCCAGCAAAAACCACTTTTTCCATGTAGTCGTTGTCCCATCCAGCATTTAGGCGCTTGTTCTTGACTCCACACTTCGCCGTCTTCTCTTGTTTCAGCAAGCTCAACGCAGTCCGTCGTAGGGTACTGAAATTCTCGTCGCGGTGTCCCTTACGGAGACGACATTGATCTTCGCCGAACGTCACGTCGAGTTGCCAGTGCAAACTGTTTTCAATGACCACAATGACCCAATGACCATGCACAGCGCCCGCAGACTGCACGCCACCGATCTCTTTGTTCAGGATGAAGTAGCGCACCGCAATTTCGTCTCCCTTGCTTCTTTGGGTGTTGTTGATCGCCATACCGATGGCCGCAAAATCTTTCCAACGCAATGCGTCGGGAAGCTCATCGGGGAGCGGACAAACGTAGTCGCTTCGTTGGTCGACTCGGCCGTGGGTTGATTCGGTACTGTGGAATTCTTCTACCGATGTATCCGCAAAATCATTTTCCAACTGAGCAAGAAAAAAAGTCTTGATGCCTTGGTGTAAAGTGGGTTGATTGCCTTTGACTGCAAGGCAGTAGTCTGCTCCCTCGGCGACAATCTTCGCAGCGCTCTTGGGTTGGCATCCCATCGCGTCGATCGTTACCAACCCCCGGAAACGTCGATGATTTCCAGCAATTTTGGGATCGCTGTGATCTCGTTGCTCTTCTCGTGGACGACCGTCTGACCAAGGCTAATATGGTTAGCCGTGGCCCACGCGCTGACCCTATGAATCGCCGCCTTGCCGCTTGCCCGATCGTAGCTTCGCCGAAGTGTCTTTCCGTCAATCGCGATGACTTGGCCGACGGTTATCTTGTGCAAGTCTGTGAGCCACGCCAACAAG